>CAZAGD010000029.1:0-13151 GCA_964484485.1 uncultured Syntrophaceae bacterium | reverse complement strand
AGTTATGAAATTCCAAGATGAACAATATATCAGATTCGTAGGGCAAGGGTTTATCCCTTGCCAAAATAATTAAGCCAAAAAGTGTTGCCCGACGAAATAAGAGGAACCTGATTTTTCTTATTATGACACCCACTATTCAGTAAAACATTCCAAATTTAATTCCAACATTTTGAACCCCTCCCGATGCAGGGCAAAGATGGGGATTAAAAGTTGGCTATTTATCATAGTCTCATGCGTGGGGAAAGGGTTAGGATGAGGCTGTACCATAATTAGTGAATGAGTTGAAGTGGCCGAGAGGACTGAAGCAGATAGGGGGAAATTATAACATCTTAGAAGTTTTTTAGCTTGAATTATTTTAGGTTATAAGTTATAAAACTTCTATAAATAATGAACACTTTAGATGTAATCTTGCTTATAATCATTTCTGCCTCTATTATCTATAGCCTTATTCGCGGGTTAGTTAGAGAGATTTTTTCCCTTTTAGCTATCATATTTGGTTTTTTAGGCGCTGCTTATGGATCCGCCTTTGTTGGCCGCTGGCTTTCCCGTTGGATAAACAACGAAACTTTAGCCTTAATTGTTGGCTTTTTAATTTTATTTGTACTTATAGCTTTAATTATTTCTTTATTCGGCAAAGCTCTTTCTCGGGCAGTAAAAAAAATGGATTTAGGATGGGCCGACCACATGGGCGGTGCGGCTTTTGGTTTTATCAAAGCTATCTTGCTCATTGCCATCATCTTGCTTATAATGACCGCCTTTTTGCCACCTAAGAGTAAACTTTTATCGGAATCGGTTGTTTCTCCGATCGCCATAAATATAACTCGAGGATTATCATTTTTAATCCCCGAAAAATTTAGAAATATCTATTTAGAAAAAGAAAAAGATCTACGCAAATATTGGGCCACGAAAGAACTGGCCGCAGATAAGAACTCTCCCAAGGGCAAAAAATGATTTTTTCCGTGAGCAAATATTCGCGTCATAATCGGGGAGCATCTACTTTAGGTTGTCTTATTTTCCTCATCGTAGCGGTCATTTTAGTTTATGGAGCCCTGAAATTTGGTTCAGCCATCTGGACTTACTTCGAAGTTAAATATAAGATTCAAGAGGCCTTGAATTGGGCTGTGGCCGGAGGTACAAAAAGCGATATAGAAATAACGCAAAAAGTCATCGCTAATGTAGCAGAGACTGGGGTTGAACTTAAACCCCGGAATATTTCTATCAAGCATACTACCGATGATCTTATTATTTCTGTTTCTTGGCAACAGTATATTGATTTCCCTTACTTCTCTTTTCCTTTAAATTTTAAAGTTACCCTTACGGGGGAAAAGAGGTGGTTAAAAGGACCTCTAATTCTCAAGTAAAAGGCCAATAAGCCAGCCTCAGGGGAGAGTTAAATAAAGAACTCAGCCACGTTTATATTGTACTCATTAGGGTCTAAGGTTTTTACAATCCATCTTTTAAAATGCCCTGTTTCCGGATCAATTTCCCGCAGGTCCACTTCTTTGCCCTTGCGGTATTCTCCACCGCTATAATAAAGTAGGCAAACTTTGGGCCGATCGATTAAATCTGGGTCTTCTTGAGTTTGCCAAACAATACCCATCTCATTAGTGTTCAACAACACCAAAGTGCCTAAAGGATAAATACCTATCATGTTGATGAAAACTTTGACCAAAGCTGGAGAAAAATCCTTGCCGGCCCGCTCGAGCATGAAACCTAAAATTTTTTCGGAAACATAAGGAAATTTTCGATAAACCCGGGGGCGCACCAAAGCATCATAAAAATCGGCCAAAGCAACTATTTTGCCAAAAAGAGTTAGGTTCTTTTTGCGGGAAAGCTTGGGATAACCGCTCAAATCATATTTCAAATGATGTTCAAAAGTGGCGCTGATTAAGCGCGTAGAGAGTTCTCCCCACTCTTTCATTTGAATTATGATCTCGGTACCAATGACTGGATGTGCCCGAATAATTCCCCAATCTTCCGCCGATAATTTTTCTTTTTTGTTGAGGATTTCCAGCGGTATTTTTAATTTGCCGATATCATGAAAAAGGCCAGCTATTCCTAAATGGCACAAGTCCTTTTTGGGTATACCTATCCTTTGCCCTAAGGCAATGGCATAAATAGCCACATTAACGGAGTGATTGAAAGTATATTCGTCATAATTTTTTATACTGGCCAAAGCTAAGAGAGCAGATTCATCTTGCATAATTGAGTTTACCGCACTTTGCATCAGATGCTTAGCTTTCCTTATATTGATAACTTTTTGGGTCTTGATTCCTTCTGCCACTTCCCGGACTAAATTCAAACTTTTGAAATAAACCTCCTTGGCAAATTCTTTATGGTTTTTGGCCATCATGGATAAGTATTCATCTTTAAAAAATTCGATTTTATCCGTTTTAACTTCGTTGATCCCCCGTTGGGCTAATTGTTGGTTAAGAAAAAGATAATTATCTTCGTTATGCTCATCTGCCTGGGCTAATAAAAAAACAAATTCTCGCAAATGATCAGCAGAAATTTCCTTAAGGATTTCGATGCTCCCGATACCTTTCTGACTAATTTCCTGGATAAAACTTTTAAAAATGGCGTAGCGATCTGCTTTTATAGGAATGCGGACATTATTAAAAAATATACCGTCGGGGACTATTTTTAAGAAAAGCTGCCCTTCCCTCTGCACAATGGGCGTAATGATCTGTAAGCAGTCAAGAGTTAAACGCTCGATCAGAGTATTGTTCCGTTCGTACAGGGTAGCCCCTTTGAGAAGACGATATAATCTCAGGATTATCTCTATCCCTTCATGTTCCGGTAATATACTTTGATCCGGTAAACTACTAACTTCTGCCCGTTTATCTTCTTCCATTTTTTACCAAATAGCCAAGTCTCTAATTCCCTTGCTTGGTTTTCTGCTCAAAGCCTGCGTGCAGGCCAGACGGATGGATTCATCCCGAGAATTTTTCCCTGCTTCCAAAATCTCTTTTGCTTCCGGGCTACCAATCATGGCCAAAGCGAAGGCAGCTCCTAAGCGTATATCTTCCTTCTTGCCAAATCCTAACCAACTCTTCTGCTCTAACAATTTTTTTAAAGTCCCTACCGCCTCGTTATCACCAATAGAACCCACGGCATCGAAAAAAGCTTTGATCTCCGCGGCATCTCTTTTAGCAAATTCTTTAGATTGCATAATTTTTAAAAGAATTGGCAAACTTATTTTTCGGCCAACGCGGGCCATATTAAGAGCGGCCATACTCCGGATGCGGGGATCGTCATCGCCCAGCGCTTTTTCGAGTAAAGGGATAACTTTGGGGCCACCAATGCTGCCCAACGCCTGCACAGCTTCTCGGCGCACCCGAGGCTCCATATGATTCAAGGCCTTTTGAATATAGGGCAAAGAAATTTCTTTGCCAATTCTACCCAAAATATAAGCGATATTCCTCACCAAAAACCAGCGCTGGTCTTCGATATGGGGGGCAATTAATTCTACTTTGTTTTTACCGAGCTCGACCAATACTTCGCAAAACATTCGTCTCGCCTTAGAGTTATTGAGTTCCCCTAAAACTTTAATCAAAGGGGTTATGGCGTTAGGCCGCAGAAGTAGGAGATAGCTACTAACTTCATCCAAATTTACTCCTTCTCCCTTATCAATTATTTTGCCTATTTTTTCGATCCTGGACTCTTCCCCGGCATTCTCCAAGATCTGCTGGATTGTCTTGGCCTGCCAATCCAGGAGTTCATAGGTATTTAAGATTATATTGAGCCGCGTGAGCAAATCATTAGCTTTTTTAAACTCTCCAAAAGAGATTAAAGCATCCAATATTTTTTCCAGAACCTGCACGGTATTCTGAAACGGCTGCGGGTCTTTCTCCAAGGCTAGAATTTCCAGGAGAATGTCTACCACGTTAAAAACAGAGGCTGGATTAATTTCCATCTCCACTTCTTTACGTAATCCTTCCAGCTCCTCGGGAGTCAGAAAATAAACGTTACGGTTATTCAACGTGGGCAAAGAAGGGGCCATTTTGGGTAAGCTTTCGTAGAAATCGATCTCTGGATCATCCTCGCCAAAATCTGCGGCAGTAGAAGGAGGGATGGGTTCCAAATTTAATTTCTCCCGGAATTGGGCGGGACTTTCCGGAATTATCGAGGCCATCTCTTCCAAAAAAACATCTACTGCCACATAACTGATGTGGACAAAATTCTTCTCCCACATGAGCGTGGCCAAGTCATCCTCCAATTGGTTTAGGGTCTCGCTTTGCTTTAAAATATCTAAAAAGTCTTGAATCTCCCAATCTTCTAAACCTTCCAAGAAACGTAACTCTCTAATACCATCTTTATAGAAGAGAAAAGCTAAACTGTTCTTTAAATCTGGATTTTCATATAAAGTAACATCTTTGAAGTAAATAGCGCTTTCCTCTATTTTTAAGATCAACGAATGATGCTGGTTAAGAAAAGATTGAAATTTTTGGTATACCTGGTCTTTGAGCCCTTGCACTGTGGGATTTTCCGGAGGATAGAGGCGGTAAGCTTTGAGGGCTTTAATAAAAGTATTGAGCAAATCTTTGGCTTGAGCTATAACCTCTTTTTCTCCTTCTAATTCCGGCTCGGCTAAAGAAAAATCTTTCTTCACGGCGACCTCAAATTACTTATACCTAAATTGAGCGATTTTTCATTATTCATTACATCAAACATAATGAATTCCTGCTGCCGCAGGAATGAGGAATATAATCCAACAAATGAGAATGTCATTCCCGTGAAAACGGAAATCCAGACGGTTTTGTCTTCATAAATGTCATAAAGAATCGCTCAGCTCAAGTTATAAATAAATTATAAATTACAATTCCATCAGCCGCGCGATGATCATCTTCATAACTTCGGTAGTGCCCGCGGCAATGGAACCCATCCTTACATCCAAGGCATGCCGACATATTTCATATTCATCCATATAACCATACCCGCCGTGTAATTGTACACAATGATAAGCTACTCGATTGGCTAACTCAGCATTATACCACTTGGCCATGGATACTTTTTTAGTTATATCATTCTTCTGCAAATGCTCTTCTACTAAATGATATGTAAAATTCTTAGCCATTTCAATCTCCGTAGCCATTTCGACAATCTTAAAGGCATTGTGTTGATGGCGAGAAATGGGTTTGCCAAAAACAGTTCTGGTTTGGCAATAGGCAATGGTAATCTCCAACATTCTCTCGGCACTGAGGACAGCCCCGAGAGCAGAAACTAATCGCTCTTGCTGCAGATTACGCATCATCGGAACGAATCCTTCTCCTTCTTTGCCCAAAAGATTATCCACCGGAACTCGACAATCCTCAAAAAAAAGCTCTGCCGTGTCCGAGGCATGCAAACCCATTTTTTCCAATTTGCGACTTTTTATGAACCCAGGAGTCCCGTTTTCCACCACGATGAGGGAAACTCCCTTGTAAGCTGGCTGAACGTGCAGATCAGTCTTGACCGCTAAGACGATTAAGTCACAATAATAACCATTGGTAATAAAGGTTTTTTGTCCGTTAATAATGTATTCATCCCCATCTCTTATAGCGTGGGTGCGTATTGCCTGTAAATCTGAACCTGCTCCGGGTTCGGTCATGCCGATAGCCGAGATGTATTCGCCCGTACAGCACTGGGGAAGCCAGCGATTTTTCTGCTCTTCCGTGCCCAGCATATTTATGTAGGGCATGGTAATATCATTATGCACCCCCACGGCGGCGGCTAACTCCCATGCGCCGGCGCGGTGCATCTCTTCAATGAGCACAAGAGAATAGAGAAAGTCAGCATTTACTCCTCCATACTTTTCATCCAGCCAATAACCAATGAATCCTTGTTCCCCCATCCGCCGCCATATACACCGGGGAATTTGTCTATTTTTCCGCCATTCTAAGAGGTAGGGCTTAACTTCCTTTTCCAAGAAAGCCCGCACTGACTGGCGAAATATATTATGTTCCTCCCGGAAGATTCCTTGGCGCACTATTTTCTCCTTCTGCAGATTAAAAGCCTCTTTTTTTTAATATACACTCTTCTTTTCCCGTGCTATTGCGGAAAAATTTTTTATCTCACTTTATTTTTTATTAAACAAATAGGACAATCTTTTAGCCGGCCGAAAATAAAGAGGTTGGGAAGTCTTTGCGAATTATCTTTCTTCTTCCAGCTCACGCTGCAGCACCTTTATCTGGGTTTCTAAGGTCTCAATTTCTTGGTTTAACCTGACGATGGCATAGCGGTCGTAAACCATCCAATTGGTGCGCAGACTCCTCTGCTGTTTTCTTTTTTCCTCAATTTGTTGCTTAAGTTCGGCAATTTGCTTTTCTTTTTCTTCGCGAGCCTTGAGTTTTTCTTCTTCTTTAACAGAAGGAATTATCTCTCCCTTTCCAGGAGGGATCTCTATTTTTTGCGGTAGTGTCTTCTCCGCTTCCGCAACCTTTTCTTTTGCTAGCTCGGAGGCCGGGGGTAAAACTGGGGTGGGAGGTTGTTCTTTAATAATTTTTATTTGTTGGCGATATTTAACGGGAATAGAATCGAAGCGATCAGTAAAATGCGTTACTCCTTTATCATCAATGTATTTATAGATTTCCGCCGCTTCCAAAATGGAAAAAGCTATACCCAGGCATATGATTAACAGCCTAACTGCTCCTCTTAGGAAAGGCTCCCTCTTTTTCATTAGATTTATTATATAATAAAAAAATTTACTTTACATCCAGTTTTTTTTATTGTAAGCTATATAAAATTTTGTCCCCATCGTCTAGCCAGGCCAAGGACACCGGCCTTTCACGCCGGTAACAGGGGTTCAAATCCCCTTGGGGACGCCAAATTCAAGAGAAGGTTATTTGGCCAAAAGTGATTTGCCAAATGAGGCTCGAAATTTATCATGACCCAATTAATTAAAAATAAGTTAAAAATGAATTATATAGAAATTTTAAAAATCCCTTGGAATTTTCCGCAAAATACTTGTTCTTACCACCCCAAATACATTATTCACCGTATTTGCTAAAAATAAATTTTCCTTTAAAATTTAAAACTAATTAAAATTATTATTATTCTAATCGCTCTGATTATTTCCAGAGAAATTTATATTTTTTAGAAAGGAAGCCTAAATGCTTACTCAGTCTTGTAATAAAGAAAATAAAAATAGCCCTCTGAAGTGCATGCGTTGCGGGGGGAAGATGATATTCGAGAAATTTTATGACATTAACAACATTTTCTATGGCTGGCATTGCGTAATCTGCGGCGAAATACTCGACCCCATCATTCTCCTCCATCGCTTGAGCGGCAATGCCGACTTAGAAATTCCGGAAGGAGAAGAGAACATTATACACCTGCTCAAACAGTACCTGCAGCCCAAAAATTAATCTTCCCCTTTTTAAGCAAGCAAAATCGCACCCCAAATCCTTATGGCCCAGTACTTTGTATTAAGTCTGGGCCATAATTATTTTTCTTTTCTTGTCCTGAAAATTTTATTAAAATAGGTCAGCAAAAATAAGAGCAAGCCTAAAAGCCAAAGAGGAGGGTAAATGGGTTGGCAGGATGACGATGAAGAGCGCGAAAAGTTAAGCTGGCGTGAAATTGATAAACTCCGCGACCGCAGTCGTCATGTTAGTCGGGAACCAAAAAGTTATCGAGAGCGGAGCCTCAAGACGGATTGGGCCAGGAAACAACATCTGCGCGAAGCTGAAAAATTCTTTCAAGGGGTAAAAGGAACCGAAGCTTACCAAAAGGCGTATAATGCCCTCCATAAAAAATACGGCAGTCCCGAGTTCCCCAAAGCGCTGAAAGCCTTTCTGGAACAGTTTGGACTTCCGGATGACTGGGGATCTCTCCTTTTAGTCTTAGATTATGCTGATATAACATGGGTCAAAGAAAGTCTGCAGCTCCTTAAAAATATGTATCCTTCCCGCAGCCTGCTCGAGCAAAAAGGATTCAAAGGAAAACTAAAAATATTGGCCACCACCTCCCCCGACAAACAGGTGCGGGCCGAATGCGCTAAAGTTTTAGAGGAACTTTCTTGAATATAGAAGATTTACCCAAATTTTTCCGAGACCGGCTAAATTTTTTGCTCCAACTAAAGTGGATTGAAAATTACTGGAAGCTCCTGCGGCCGATCCATAGTTATTACTCCGATTTATTAAATATTTACACTTATCTCGCTCACCCTCCCCCCGTGGTCAGGTGTCAGTATGACAGTGTCGGAACGACAATCGTACCGATTCGTTCCGACTCTTATCGACTCTCCTCATGTGCGACCGTGTCGCCATGACGAGAAAGGACCGGGGGCAGACCGGAAACAGGCCAGAGGCAGGCCAGAGGCAGGCATGAGGCAGGCATGAATGAAGAAGCATCGGCGGGAGAAGAAGTTGTTTAAAATTGACCAACGATTTTCCGCTGATAATTAATAAATTTTAATAGACTCAAAGGCAAAGAGGACTGGGAAAAATGAAGATCATATTTCATGAAAGATTTTATGATGTTTATGCCATGGAACCGGCGGCTGCCCCGGGAAGAATGGAATCTATTGTTTCAGCCCTTGGCCAAGAGAGGCCATTTCTTAATGCTGAACCAGCAACCGAAGAAGATTTAGCTTTGGTCCACACCAACGACCATATTGCCCGCATAAAAACCTCTCCGGACCTTTATGAAATAAGTCTACTCGCCGTGGGGGCAGCATTAAAAGCTTCTGCGCTGGCCATGCAGGGAGAGCCAGCCTTCGCTTTGCTCAGGCCTCCCGGTCACCATGCGAGCCCTAATTCATGCTGGGGTTTTTGCTATTTCAACAATATAGCCATCGCCATAAAAAAATTATTACATAAAGGATTAATAAAAAGGGCTCTCATATTAGATATCGACTTGCATTTCGGCGATGGCACAGCTAACTCTTTTTCTGGAATTCCAGAGGTCGACTATTTTCATCCCGAAAGTTCCGAGCGGAAGGATTTCTTATCTAAAATTGAAAAACATCTGCAAAAATCATCAGGTATTGATATTTTAGCCGTATCTGCTGGCTTTGATCGGCACCAAGAAGACTGGGGTGGTCTTTTAACTACTGATGATTACCGCACTATCGGTAATCTGGTTAAAACTTATGCGCAAAAATTTTGCCACGGCCGCCGCTTTGGCGTGCTGGAAGGCGGATATAACCATCAAGTGTTAGGACAAAATGTCCGTGCCTTCTTGGAAGGCTTGAGAAATTAAATATGCCGGAGATACTGGCGCACTTGTTCTAAGGCCAGCTTGGTCATCCGATTTTCTATATAACGCATAGCAAAGGGCCAGTGCTGTTCTAAACATGCGATGCCCGCCCCATGGGCCAGAGCAATAGCCGCCACATGATTTTCTTCTTTTTGTTTGGCTATTTGGCCCACGATACTCAATCCCAAATCTGCTTCGGCAAGTTGCCGTACTCCGGCAGCCAAAAATTTGGCCATTTTTACCCGATTTGGTTCTATCCCCCTCTCTGTTTCCTCAACGGGTGGCAAAATTTTCTTGGCCATTTCCCAGTCAAGAATGGTGAGCCCCAAGCGGAAAAAATCTTGATTCCCAGCGACCACCTTTAAACTCTGAATGGCCGAACTGCCAAAAGAGGTTTCGGCTATAGCCAGGGTTACTTTCTTCTCCCCCAGGAGGCGGATAAGAACTTCTTCATATTTTTGCTCATCGACGCCGAAAATATAATCCCCCAAGCGCCCCTTAATTTCCGCTTCCACAGGAGCAATCAAATTTTGGGCTTGGGCTTCGCCGGTAGCTTTGGCCGTAAGACGAATATGAATCTCGCCAATTTGCGTGTGGGCCAGAAGGCCAATGGTAGGATTGACTCCGGCCGCCATTAAGTCTTTTATTGATTCGTCGACCATGCTTTCGCCTATGCCCAAAAGCTTGAGCACCCGAGAAACTATCACCTCTTTAATCCCTAATTTTTTACGCAAATAAGGCATAACGCTGTGTTCCATGAAATAGCGCATTTCGTGAGGAACGCCCGGAATTACAATGATGGCCTGACTATTTTTTTCCGCAATAAAGCCGGGAGCAGTGCCCACCGGGTTTTCGATGGGAATCGATCCAGCAGGAATATAGGCCTGCTTCTTATTATTGGGACTCATGGGACGACCAGCTCTTTGGAAAAAATCGCTAATCTGCTGATAAAGGTGCGCCTGAAAAACTAAAGGCTTATCCAATACTTCGGCTACGGCCTCTCGGGTAAGGTCATCTTGCGTCGGTCCTAAGCCACCGGTGGTAATAATATAATCTGCTCGACTCAAGGCCAGTTTTAAAGTGCTTTTAATCCTCTCTAAATTATCCCCCACCGTAGATTTAAAATGTAAATCCAAACCTATGGTGGCCAGTTGTTGGGCGATATAGGCGGAATTGGTATCCACAATTTGTCCTAAGAGTAATTCTGTTCCTACAGCAATAATCTCGGCTTTCATTTTTCCCCTTTTTTACTTTTTTGGTATATTTTATCCCAAAATATTCTTGACCACCAACAACTTTTCTACTTGCTAAAATTTCTAAGCATGATAAAATTTTTAAATCAAAGGAAGGCCTTTGCCCACCAAAAAAATAAGGGGATAGATAATGTCTTTGATTTATGCTGACCATATAGCGGCTACACCTTTGCACCCCAAGGTATTAGAAGCAATGATGCCTTATTTCCAGGAATTTTACGGTAATCCTTCCAGTATTCATGATTCTGGGGAAAAGGCGCGCGTGGCTTTGGAAGAAGCCAGGAAAAAGGTAGCCAACTTAATCGGCGGCCAAGAAGAAGAAATTTATTTTACTTCTTGCGGGACTGAATCCAATAATTTAGCCCTCAAGGGCGTGGCCTGGGCTCACCAGAGTAAAGGAAAAGAAATCATTATCTCCAGTATTGAACATTTTTCCATCATGCACGCCGCTAATGCCTTAGAGAAAGCAGGTTTTCATATAAATCGTCTACCGGTAGACAAATATGGTCTGGTGGACCCTCAAGTAGTGGAAAAAGCTATTACCCCGCAGACTATCTTAGTGTCTATAATGCACGCTAATCCAGAAGTAGGCACCATCGAACCTATTGCTGAAATTGGCCGGATTACCCGGGCTAAAAATGTTTTATTTCACACTGATGCCGTGGCCTCAGCCGGTTCTATCCCTGTGGATGTGCAGGAAATGAATGTTGATTTACTGAGCTTATCGGCCAGTCAATTTTACGGCCCCAAAGGAGCAGCGGCCTTATTCGTCCGGCGAGGAGTTCGCCTTTTGCCCTTGTTAGACGGGGGGATCCAAGAACGAGGATTAAGAGCCGGAACCGAAAATGTTCCGGCCATTGTGGGCATGGGGGTAGCTGCTGATTTAGCTCGCCAAGAAATGCCGGCCCGCATGGCTCATCTCCAAAAGCTCCAAGATAAATTGCTGGCGGAATTACCCAAAAAAATACCCTATTTACATCTCTTAGGACATCCCACCAAACGCCTCCCGGGCAATGTGAGTGTAGCGGTCGAATATGTGGAAGGCGAATCCATGCTTCTCTTCCTTGATATGGAAGGAATTCAGATCGCCAGTGGTTCAGCTTGTATTTCTCGTTCCTTGAAAGTGTCCCATGTGATGTTAGCCATGGGGATCGATGCGGCTACCGCGCAAGGTTCTCTTCTCTTCAGCCTGGGGAGGCAAAATACGGAGGTCGATATAGACCGCATTTTAGAAGTTTTGCCCCCTATTGTGGAAAGGCTGAGGAATATGTCGCCTTTATATCGTAAAGCTATGGCGAAAAAAGGATAAATTAAAAAGGAGTGAAACTAATGTACAGTCCTAAAGTTATGGATCATTTCCGCAATCCCCGCAATGTGGGTGTAATTGAAGATGCCGATGGCATAGGGGAGGTAGGCAACCCGGTTTGCGGAGACATGATGACTTTTTATATAAAAGTCAAAGATAACATTATCGAAGACATTAAATTCCAAACTTTTGGCTGCGGCGCAGCTATTGCCGTTTCCAGTATGGTTAGTGAATTAGCTAAAGGAAAGACCATAGAGGAAGCCTCCCAAATTACAAATAAAATGGTTGCCGAAGCCTTAGAGGGCCTGCCCAAGCAGAAGCTCCATTGTTCCAATTTAGGTGCCGATGCTTTACAAAAAGCCATTCAAGATTATTTACAAAAGACCGGTAAGGCACCTGCCGTAAAAGCAGAGAAAAAAAAGTGTTATTGCCCAGTTTGTGATATGGAAAATCCTATGGAAGCTGAATTTTGTACAGGTTGCGGGCGAGAACTTCCCCATGACGAGCATTAAAAAGCCAGCCTGCTAAAAGCTAACCTGCCTATTTAAAATCAATCAGCGGAGGAAGCATGAAGGTCTTTTTGAGTGAAGTTATTCATCCAGCGGCCGTGGCCCTTTTGGAGAAAAATGCCCAAATTATTCGTCCGCGAGATAATTCCCGAGCATCTTTCTTAGAAGCTTTGCAGGAAGTGGAGGGGATTATTGCGCGCAAAATTTATATTCGCGCCGAAGAAATGGACCACGCTCCCAAGCTAAAAATCATCGCCCGTCACGGAGTAGGCTTGGATTCGGTAGATATTGCTGAAGCTACCCGGCGAGGAATTTTAGTCACTTACACTCCGGGAGAAAACAGAGAGTCCGTAGCTGAGTTAGCCATTGCTTTTATGCTTTCTTTAGCCCGGAAAATACCCCAAGCCCAAGCAGCCATGCATTCCTTACCCAAAGGGGAATTGGGACAATTCACAGCACTCTTAAGTAAATTCCAGCTTACTGGCCAGGACCTTGAGGGCAAGACTTTAGGTATAATCGGTACGGGCCGTATTGGGTCTACTGTTGCCCGGAAATGTGCCGCAGCCTTTGATATGAAAGTTAAAGGATATGATCCTTATGTTTCGGCTGCGGTTATGGAATCATTTAAAACAGAGAAAGTGGAGAAATTAGGAGAATTGCTCCCCCAAGTTGATTTTCTGACTATCCATTGTCCCTTAACCACTGAAACTTATGGAATGATAGGAGAAAAAGAATTGGCCCTGATGAAGAAGGGAACTTATGTAATTAACACGGCGCGTGGGGGAATTGTTAATGAGCAAGCTCTTTACCGCTCCCTCTGTTCAGGTCATATAGCGGGGGCTGCTCTTGATGTTTGGGAAGTTGAACCTCCTGATCCCGCTGATCCTTTGCTAAATCATCCGC
>CAZAGD010000028.1:0-2524 GCA_964484485.1 uncultured Syntrophaceae bacterium | reverse complement strand
GGTTCAATTTGATTCTTACCCCCCTTTTCTAAGAGACAGTGTCATAATTAATAAATAGCTAACTTTTGATGAAGGGGCCGAGGCAGGCCGGAGGCAGGCCAGAGGCAGGCCGGAGGCAGGCATTCATTCAGAATCATGAGGCAGTGGCTCTTCCATAAGTGCGGGCGGATTTAGAAGTTTAATCGTCTTGCTCAGTTTAACTATCCGCCTCCCTTTGCGGAAAATCGTTGGTCAATTTTAAACTACTCTTTCTTCCGCCGATGCTTCTTCATTCATGCCTGCCTCCGGCCTGCCTCCGGCCCGCCTGTCGGTCTTTCCCGCCATGGCGACACAGTCTCTAAAAGTAGAAGAGGGGGGGTTATTAATACAGTTTCTCCCTGATTTATTTATAAAGAGACGCAAATTCTTTGAGCGTTTTATTGCCGGTCTTTACAGCATCATCCAGCCCCTGTTGCGGGGTTTTCTTTCCGGCAAAAATATTTTCCATTTCCGATTCGATAGTATCCCGAATAGCCACAAAATTCCCTAAGCGGATACCCTGACTGTTAGGAGTGGTTTTTCCTTTGATGATTTGGGCAAATGCCGTCCAAAGATTAGGATTCTTACGGAAATGGTCTTCAGGTAGAGCTTTCACTGCGGCTTTGGTCAAAGGGAAATAGCCGGTAACTGCATGCCACCAAGCTTGCTGCTCAGTGCTGCCGATGAATTCTAAAAATTTAGCCACTCCCTTATATTCTTCTTTTTTATGACCTTTCATTACCCATAAGGATGCTCCGCCGATTATGGAATTACCCTGAGGGTAGCCATCTAAACGAGGAAGATTTCCCGTACCCCAATCAAATTTAGCTGTGCGGGTCATCGTACCCACTAAAGCAGTAGAAGCCAGACCAATGGCAGCCTCTCCGTTGATGATCGGTTGGTCCCCTTTACTGCCCCTGCCCGAATAAGTAAAAATACCTTCTTTTTGCCATCTGGTTAGAAGCTCCATAATTTGCAGGCCAAGTTTGCCGTTAATTTTAAGCTGGGTTGCCATACCGGCAAAGCCATTATTGTTATTAGCGAAAGGCTGATCATGCCAGGCATGCATATTTTCCATGAGCGTCCAGGATGGCCAAGCCACGGTGAAGCCTATTTTGGCTGCTCCCTTGGAAACGACTGCTTTAGCACATTTTTCTATTTCGGCAAAGGTAGTTGGTGGAGCTTGCGGATCCAACCCGGCTTTTTCGAAAGCCGTTTTATTGTAGTAAAGAATCGGAGTGGAAGAGTTGAAGGGCATAGAGTAAAGGTTGCCATCTTTGGAATAGTATGTTTTCACGACACTTAAATAATCAGCCCAATCGATCTTAATCCCTTGATCTTTCATTAATTGATATACAGGATAAATCGCCCCCGAAGAAAGCATGGTCTGGGTGCCAACTTCAAAAACTTGCAAGATATGGGGAGGTGTTTTGGCTCGATAGGCGGCAATACCGGCGGTGAGAGTTTCGGCATAGCTACCTTTGTGGACAGGCTTAACTTCATATTCAGACTGGGAAGCATTAAATTTCGCGGCAATTTCATTTACTCTTTGGCCCAAATAACCAGTCATAGCATGCCACCAAATGATTTGCGTTTTAGCCAAAGCCGCTGCTGGCAAAGCTAAAAAGCTAATAATTGTTAAAAAAGTAATCCATTTTTTCCATCCCTTTTTCATAATCCACCTCCGTTTTTTTAAATTAATTTTAGAATTAATTAATTTGAGGAAAATGTCAAGGATTTAATTGGCAAGGCGGAGAGGGAAGTGCTGCAGTGCTGCAGAAAAAAAGAAAAAGCGCATAGCGCATAGCGCAAAGCGAAAAAGTGCTGCAGTTGGTTAGTGCTGCAGTGCTGCAGTAAGAAAAAGCGTAAGGCATGAGGCGGGAAGGAAAAAGGGGAAAATGGGAATAATGGAATGGTGGAATGATGGAATGATGGGAAAAAAAGCAAGGGGCGAAAAGCAGGGAGCAGGGAGGCAAAAAGTACAAAAGTGCTGCGGTACTGCAGTGCTGTAGTAAAAGAAAAGACGCAGAGCGAAAAGAGAAAAAAGTGCTGCAGTTAAAGAAAAAACGCATAGCGCAAAGCGCAGAGCGAAAAGAGAAAAAAGTGCTGCAGTTGGTTAGTGCTGCAGTGCTGCAGTATGAAAAACCGTGAGGCGTGAGGCGCGAGAGCGTGAGGGGTAAAAAGCAAAGCGAAAACGGGTTCTGCAGTACTGCAGTGCTGCGGCTAAGGGCAAGGTGGATAGCGAAAAAATGCAGCGGTACCGAATTTTAAAAAAGGAAAAGGGGCTCCCATAAAGTAAAAAGAGATAAATTAGACTTTAAAATTTTTTCAGAGAGGTCTGCGGGCTCTGCGTGAAAAAACTTTATCGACAAAATTGTCGAATAAGTTTTTAATTGTCGAAATATTTTCTATTTTATAATTCCTTGAAATTATTTAATTTTTATCGGAATATCATTTTTGCTTCGACAATTTTTCCGATTTGCCTTTTTAGAAAAACTATCTGCGG
>CAZAGD010000027.1:0-8463 GCA_964484485.1 uncultured Syntrophaceae bacterium | reverse complement strand
CCCTTTCTTGAAGACGATCCATCCGGCCAATCGTGGCAATGACGCGCTGAATGGTCTTTGGGCCTTCCCGACGGTTTTCCACAATTTGCAGGTATTGATGCGCTCCCGATTTTTTGATTCTGACGAACATGGAGTGCCTCCTTTTTTTTGTGACACCCCATTTATAACATCCAAAATCAACAGAATCAATAAAAATCGTCACATGTTGTGGCACCACATTTTTAACATTTTTATGAATTTTCAAAGAGCAAACTGAGTAATTACAAAGAGTTATAAAAACCAATCACAAAACAACTGTTAAAGATCAGTAACGGAGTTTTAAGAAATTCTCGAAAGCAGATTAGCATCGTGTTGGATCTGGATTCAGATAGCTACAGTTTTTAAAAGTTCTGTAAGAATATGGTGAGGATAAGAACAATTAGGCCGATCTGGAATATCTTGAGCAAGCATCTGTTCCAAATGAACATTTACTGCATCACCCCATTCTCTTCTCAACTATTTTTTAGAACTTGATGAATTACTGTTCTATAATCACCCCCCATTCCATCGCCCCAAATTTTTTGGTTTCTTTAAACGCTCGATTTATGCTTTTAATTACTACGGAAAACGATGTATCCCAATTCCCCTCCTGACACGAAAAATAATACATTTTTCATGCTCCCATGGTGCTGACAGGGAGCAAAAATGTCCTGAAATAAAACATCAAAAATACGCTTTATTTCTTAAACTCCATCGATCAAGAGATTTGGTAAATTTATAAATGATCATAATGAAATAAGGTTAAGAATTGGTTTATTTTATAAGGCAGATAAAATACAGAAAATTTTTAAAAGGAATACTATCTTTCACCCATTTACACCAAAATTCCTTCACTTAGAATTAATTTATAAAAATAATGGAGAAGCTAAGCAATTTCGGCGATGGCATATAGAAGAGGTGGAGTAGTCCGAACTAGGGTAATTGCCAAGATAAAAAGCAAGTAGTGATTTGTCTGTAGTTGATAGGGAGGCTGGGCAGTGAGTTTTCAAATCTCTCGAACAGAATATAATTTGAAACTTCATTAAGAGGGTAATGATGAGACAAGTTTATCTGGATAATCAGTCGGCCACACAGATTGACGAGCGAGTTTACAACGAGATGCTTCCATACTTAAAGGGAAATTATGGCAATGCTCAGAGTCTGCATTCATTTGGGGCAAAAGCAAAAGATGCGCTTGAAAAGGCACGGGAGCAGGTTTCTGATTTGATCTCTTGCAAAGAGGAGGAAATCTATTTCACCTCCTGCGGGTCTGAATCGAACAATCTCGCTATAAAAGGGGTGGGTCAGGCGAATGTCTCAAAGGGCAAACATATGGTGGTGTCGGAAATCGAACATTTTTCAGTTTTGCACTCGGCGCGCAGGTTGGGTCAGGTCGGTTTCGAAATCACTTATCTTCCTGTTGATAAATACGGCTTTGTTTCTCCTGAAGATCTAAGAAAAGCTTTAAGGCCGGATACGATACTTGTTTCCATCCAGCATGCAAACCCAGAAATAGGCACAATACAGCCTATAGAAGAATTTTCTAAAGTGGTTCATGAAAGGGGGATTCCCTTTCATGTAGACGCGGTGTGCAGTGCGGGCATAATTCCCATCGATGTAAACAAACTCGGTGTGGATTTAATGACATTTTCTGGTTCCCAGTTTTATGGCCCTAAAGGTGCCGCAGCGCTCTACATTAGGAAAGGAGTAAAGCTCACACCTCAAGTTGATGGAGGAATACAGGAGAATGGCCTGCGAGCAGGAACAGAAAATATTCCAGCAATAGTGGGATTTGGAAAGGCTTGCGAAATTGCCAAGAGTGAAATGGAAAAAAATTATCAGCAATTGATTAGGTTGCGTAATCGGTTAATTTCGGAATTGCCTGCTAAGATAGAATATATTTATTTAAATGGCCATCCGGAGAAAAGGCTCCCTAACAATGTAAATTTTTCGGTTGAGTTCGTAGAAGGTGAAGGAATGCTACTGCTTCTTGATGAAAAAGGAATTTATGTAACGAGTGGTTCTGCTTGTACATCTAAAGCGCTTAAAATGTCCCATGTGCTCTCCGCAATAAAAGTTGATGCTGCTATTGCCCAAGGTTCGGTGCTGATGGCCCTTTCAAAGTATAATACAGATGAAGATGTCGATTATGTTCTTTCCGAGTTTCCGCCGATAGTGGAGAAACTGCGGGCTATGTCTCCTTTATACGCTTATTTTAAAAAAACAGGGAAAAGGCAGGTGGCTGGACCCGGGACTGATTATGAACACCGGCATGAAACGGCAGATGAAAGTAATTAATGGCAGTCTTTGATCTAAAATTTTAGATCATATTTTAGTGACTTTTATTAATCTAAGTTTTTTGGTGAAGAGAAGCTGGAAAGATTAATTGTGTTATGCCTCATTTTTTTGGCTTCTGCAAAATAAAATTTATTTTATGCCGAAAGCAGAGCATTCATGAAGAATTTAAAATTGCCTAAATGGGGAATAGCAAAATGAAAGACAAAATGACCATAATCCTATTTTCAGGCGAGATGGACAAGGCTATAGCGGCATTTACACTGGCAACCACGGCAGCAGCAAGCGGGATGGAGGTCGCTATATTTTTTACCTTCTGGGGTTTGAATATTCTTAAAAAATCGAAATTCTCCATAACCAGATCGCAGAATATGCTGCAGAAGATGTTTAATTTTATGAGTACTTCTAGTCTCCCTATAACAAAATTAAATATGTTAGGGCTTGGTCCCTGGATGATGAAAAAATTGATGAAAAAATCAAAAATGGCCTCCCTTGAGGAATTAATGAGTCTTGCGAAAGAACTCAAAGTAAAATATATTGCTTGTACTACCAGTTGCGGTGTGCTCGGACTTGCCAAAGAAAATCTTATTGACGAAGTAGATGAATTTGCCGGAGCCTCTACTTATCTAAATGAGGCAAAAGATTCAAAAATAAATTTATTTATATGAAATGTTGCTATGAAAATTGATAGAACTTTAGATTGTACGGGATTTTTTTGTCCCATGCCTATCGTGAAAACCAAGCTTGAACTGGGAAAAATGAAATCAGGCGAAGTGCTTGAAATTACCGCAGATGACCCCGGGTTTGAAAAGGACCTACCTGCCTGGTGCCAGATGACGGGGGAAAAATTTCTTGGGATAAAGAAAGAAGGTAACCTAATAAAAGGATATGTTGAAAAAAAATGAAGGAGTCGATTTTATTTTTGACAATACGTCAAAGTTGATATTGTCAAAAATTTTATGAAAAGTAGGGAAGAGAGATATGAGAATAGGGGCATGATCAAAGTTAACTAGGAGGAAATTTATGAAAAGGATCGTCTATGCAGCTATTTTCATACTTACCTTCGGTTTCTCCTCCTCTCCAGGCTCAGAGGAGATTACTTACAGAAAACATATAAAGCCTGTTTTTGATGCAAGGTGCATTGCCTGTCATGGCCCTGATGCCGCACCTGAGTATGAGGCTTTTAAGGAGGAAAAGGAGAAATGGTTGTCCCGGGGTAAGGGAATGAGGATGGACACTTACAGCCATATCATTTTCTATACGGCATGGCCGGACACCGGTTCCTTAATGCGAAGATTGGATGACGGAAAAAACACAAAGGACAGAAAACCAGGCAATATGTACCAATACCTTGGGGTAACAGAGGAAGAGAGGCAGAAGAACCTCAAACTGTTTAAAGAATGGGTTGGAACTTGGACACTGAAGAGATGGTCGGAGATAACGAAAGAAGAGCTTAATCGTATAAAAGTCAAATATTAAAACAAACGTTTTGTATTTTGGCAATTTTGTGGGGCTAATCCCTTTGTCTGCCACAGGGAGGGGGGATACAAACTTTCTATTTTAATAACTTCGCACATTTCTCAGCATCTCAACTCTATTATGCGGACGCCTCCGCCCCACAGCATTAGTCTTGACATCCTGATTAAGCAATTCATCAGGACCTAAACTGAGCGATTCTTTATGACATTTATAAAGACAAAAACTTCTGAATTCCCGTTTTCCCGGGAATGCCATTCTCGCTCGATGGGTGATATTCTTCATTCCTGCGAAAGCAGGAATCCATTATCTTTGATGCAATGAATGATGAAAAATCGCTTAATTTAGGTTCTTCTTATTTAAATCCCAAGTTTTAAGATATCGAGACAATTATTCCCCAAGTTAGGCTATTTTTTATTAGATGCCCATGAATTTTGGCTTTTGGTATATCCTGAGCTAAGCTAAAGATTCTCTTATTGGGTGAATAAGAAATCTACGATTCTTAGTCACCTATAGGCTTCTTAGGATGAGCTGAAGAATTGCGCAATTTAGGTTAAAGACAGGATTAAAAATACAGATTTTTTAAAAGGAAAATACTAAATCCCCCCCATTGTTTCGATTTTTTTTAACAATTAAAATTTTTTTAATATTTGTGAATCCTCTAGCAAAGATTTTGGCTCAGAAAAACATTTGAACGAACGCACATTTTTTGGTTTAGATCACAAACTGTGATCATAATACCAAGAGGAGGGGTGCTATGAATAGGAAGATCGAAGTTGAAGTAGCCGAAGCTTTCGGGAGAACTTTTATAAAAGGAAACATCCCGGAAATACACTCTGTGCGATGCATGGGGTGCAGAAATTGCGTCAACCTTTGCAAGAAACTCGGACCAAACGTACTTGACATCGTTGACGGAATTGCAAAAGTGGTGCGCCCGGATAATTGCATAGGGGATGGTGCTTGCATGATGGCCTGCCCGACGAAGGCTATCTTCCTGATGAGCAAGTATGATCCGGCATCGCCACCAATGGCAATATAGTGGCCTCTTACCACCAAAACAAAAAAGCAAATAAGAAAAAAGGCGTGGAGAAAGGGGTAGGGAACTGATATTGTATAAATTACTTACTAGTCCCTGCCCCAACGATAGCTTCAGAGGTCAGCTGCGAGCATTGCTTTTGATAAACGCATTTTTATTCCAAGAAAAGAAAAAAGCATAGTGAACGACTTCTCGCTGGAGCCGAAGTCGTTATATTTTGAATAGAATACTCAACTAGTGGCAATTATAGACTTTAACTAGACACACACATCATCTCCGCCTGAGGAGTCGCTGCATAAACCTCAAGTAATGTGGCCATCGAGGGGAAAATTATTAATCCTGCCTCCTCCGAAAAATTATGTTATATTGTTGTCCTATCAAGTGAAATCCCCATCTTCCCTAGAGGAAGCCTGTTTATTTAGTGATTTTATAACAGGACATCCCTGAATTACAAGAAGGTAAATGAATTCCGATTGGCAACCTATCTAAAAATTAAAATGCAAAAAGGTGATATAAAGAAATAAAAAATATAAGGTTTTTATTAATTGTTATGAGTAAAAAAATTTTTGGCTTTCAAAGTCTATCTTAAATATTTGTTTGTTTTTGAAGCCATATTTTTAGATCATTTTTTGGTTTATAAGTTATTCAAATCATTTCAGCAATATTCAGTATTTTATGGTGTTCTTAATATTAATGGAGAATTTAAAATATGGCTTTAAAAAATAAAGAATGCTTTATCTGCGTTTTTTAATTTTAGATAGCGTGTCTCATTGAACTATCTGACATAAATGATACATTATAGCTTGAAACTTTTTCTTGACAGAGAAATTGGGCGATCATAGAATGATTTTTAAAAATTAGGGTGAGCTGTTTGATTACAAATATAAATGTCTAACTCCGGGTTTTGAACTCCGATATCAAAATGGAGGGACAAAAAGATGAGAAGGTATATTACCATGTTCTTTGCGATTTTTGGTGCCGTTATTTTCCTTTTTCCCATGCAAGGCAATCCCGATCCAGCAAAGAGCGGGCAATTCATAAAGATAAATCCAGATTTCTTGGTTAAACCCCACGAAGCGCATCGGTGGCATCTTATTAAAGATTCATTCGGCCCAACTTTCGCAGGCACTCAGTCTTGGAGCCGGTATTTGAGCTATTTGGAGGTTCAGCTCAAAAGGTATGGGGTTGTGGACATGGTAAAAAATCGGTGGACTTTTACCCATTGGTCCACAACCGAATGGCCTGATGATTCCGGTTGGGTCCTCACCTCAGACGGAAGACCTATAAGGGTGGCCCACTATGGAGCATATTCGGGCTCCACTCCTGCGGAAGGTATAACTGCTCCTTTGGTATTTTACGACTCCGCGAGTCCACCTTCTTCCATCGAGGGAAAGATCGTTGTCTTTCGAACTTCTCCTCCTCCCAGACCGCCTTATGACAAAAGATTCCAGGAGTGGTTTACATTAAATGATTATGAATTCATGACAAATCCAGAAACCTTTCCCCCTTTGTTTACTTTTGTTTCCCCCAGCGAAACGGTGAGCTATGATCAATGGTGGCAGCTTCGGCAGCATCTGACCTTTAGCCCGATTTTAAAAAAAGGGAAGGCCGCTGGAGGGATCATCGTTTTCGATATGGGATATGACCGTTTGGCTGGGCTTTATACGTTTCCTCTATACCCAGATATTCCCTGGCCTCTTGGTGTTCCTTTATTGTTTGTTGATCGGGAAGCAGGGAAAAATCTGATTGAAGACGCAAAGAAAGGCAAAATTGCCAATCTAAAGCTGAAGGCAACAATTGAACTAAAGGAAACATATCAGTTGATTGGATATTTACCTGGGAGGAATTATGGAACTCCTGCGGACGAAAAAATCCTCCTCATTACTCATACTGATGGGCCGTCTATTTCTCAGGAGAATGGGGCCCTTGGAATTCTTGGGATTTTACATTATTTCTCTCGTATTCCTCAAGCGGAGAGGCCTAGGACTTTGATGGTTTACCTGGATAACCGCCATTACATGCCGACTATGGAGCCCGGTTTTTCAAAAGAGGATTTCTTTTCGAGGAACCCAGAGGCGAGAAATGGAGTGGTAGCAATTATTGGCTTAGAACACCTCGGACAGGTGGAATACCGGGAAGTTGGAGAGGTATTTGAGCCGACTGGGAAAGTCGAACCTACATTTCTTTGGGTTCGAAACAACCAGAATCTGATTGACATGGCCGTGAAAGCAGTCAAGGAACATCAGTTGCCCAGATGCCTGGTTCAGTGTGTCGAACGGCCAGGGGTGCATGGAGGGCAACAAGGGGTCTGGTATGGGCTCGGAGAAGTGGCCATGAAGCTTCTCGGGAGGGAAAAAGGGGAAAAAACGCCGGCGTTCTCCATCATGGGGACCCAAGGGGCCTATTGGGCGACCACTGCGAGAATCGACAAATTCGACCGAAATCACTTCTGCCGACAAGTAGCAGTCATGACCCAGCTGACCGGAGAACTTATGTGGGCCGACATGGAGAAAATTCGTCCCACCTTCACCAAAGGTCCCGGGGTGACTCATCTATTCCGTTAGCACTTGTCGGAAACGGTAATAATCCTTATTCACTAAGGATAGAACTCGAAAATTCAATTGCTTAACTCCGACCTATTTTTGCTAAAACATCATTTATTTTGGCCAACGCTTAATCCTTACTGACTTCCCCGTAAATTATCTATATTAACTCACTGCTGATAGTTGATCCGTTCTGAACCTCATGTCAAAAACAAAATTTGCATATGAGTAAGAAAGCTGCGGTCAGCAGTATTTCTGAAAAATCAGGCCATATCCAGTCTGATCAAAGCTGATTTCTTTCTGCCTATTTATTCTTTGCACTCGTTTCTCAAAATCTCCAGAACAAATATAAAAATAATAAAGAGGAGGATAGAACCATGGAAGCTAAAAAGGTACAGTTGAACCTTTATATTCCAGAAGAGCTCCGAGACATGCTGCAAACAATCGCAGCTAAACAAATGCTGGAAAATCCCAAAAGAGTAATTTCCGCAACCAAAATAGCCACAGAAATCATCTGCCAATACCTAAAAAATCTCAATAACCAAAAGAATTAAAGATCAGGAGGAAAAACAAATGAATGAAATGAATAATGAACTGGATATGGATTTAGCTTACAAGGAAGAAGAGGATGAAGGTATAGAAACAAAGGGCAGTTATGGCAATGGTTCCAGATCAGTGGGATCAGTGCAGATAGAAGAAAATAGCCAAAAATCTGTAGATGTATCTTCTTTCCTTTATGATGAAGCTAAAATTACAGCTGAGTTATCTGGGGAATATTATCGAGTTCCCTTTGCTGGCTCTAATCTTCCTTCATTGGAAGAGAAAATGAATGGGGGATTATTAGGGGGAAGGCTTTATGTTCTGGGTAGTATCCCTTCTTTTGACAAGACTATTTTCCTGAACAATATAGCCGATAATATCTGTCTCAATGGATACCCAGTCTTATTTTTTAGTTATGATGTAGGTCGATTAGAACTCTTTTTCTGGACTTTGGTCAGATTCAGTCAGTATGAGATGGAAGGGATAAATAAAGGGATTCTTAAGGATTTTGAAGCACTTGCAGAATTATTTAGGATTCCTGTGGTAAAGGAGATT
>CAZAGD010000026.1:0-9093 GCA_964484485.1 uncultured Syntrophaceae bacterium | reverse complement strand
GAGGCAAAGTCAGTTTTGTCTGGAAGCAATGGCCATGGTGTTTGCGCCAATGTACTTTCGGGAGGAAATGGAAATTCGTGGAATAATAGGAGTTTGGTTGATTTGGAGGCCAAGTCACTTTTGGCGGAGGTTAAGGGAGCGGAGAAGTATGTTCCCTTGGCTCAAAATCAGAAACCTTGGCTGGAGGATTTCTTGTGTAAGGCAGGTCAGCACAACCCGAACAAGGACATCAATATTAGGATTTAGGTGGTTATATAGAAGATTGGAGTTCATGGGGAGGGTGGTAAAAAAGGAAAATAGGTCACAATTAGTCGTTATAGCAAATTATGAAAAAAGCAGGTTTTTTTCGTGCTTAAAAAACGCCTGCTATTTTTTTATAAAATCCGTTATTTAAGCTTGACATTACGCTTTTTGACGTGGTCTAATAAGTATAATTCTGTACAGAGCATTGAGAGATTGGCTGGGCTGGTTTTTGAAAATTAAAAAACTTTGAAGAATTAAAAAATTATTGGCTATTTCTTAATAAATGACTATAAGGGAGGATTTATGGCGAAAGAAAAAGAAACAACAGGAATCACGGAAAGCCCAGCCGCGGCAGGCACGCAGGTAAAAATTCGCTGGGACGATTCCAATATGCGCAATGTCTATGCCAATGTTTGCAACGTAGCTGGCACCCGCGAAGAGATTGTGCTTCTTTTTGGCATGAACCAAGCCTGGCATGCCGGCCAGAAAGAACTGACTGTGCAACTTTCTGACCGCATTGTTCTTAGCCCCTATGCGGCCAAACGTTTGGCGTTGCTGCTTAACAATGTTATCCGCGATTATGAATCTAAATTTGGCACCTTAGAAATTGAACGTGGTCCAGCCTAATGGCGGATTGCCATATCCCCATTTAAACAGATAAATGCCAGACCATGATTTGCGGGGCCCAAATATGCATCCGCCCTCTTTAGACATTGGGGATAGCCAAACCACAATTCACCAAGAAAACGAACTCCGGGATGATGCTCCAGAGGATTCATATCAGGATTTATGGCGACAGTTTGCGGCCGCGGCTAATTATAAGGAATTTTGCCAAAGTTGGTTATCCCTGCAATGTGCCACTTTAAAAAAAGTGCGCAGTGGACTGTTACTTCTGGGCCCTCCGGATCAAGGCCCTTTTACTCCGGCGGCCATTTGGCCTTCTTTTGAATACAGTGTCACCCACCTTACTGCTGCTGCGGAAAGAGCCCTTCGAGAACGACGTGGTCTTGTTTTTTCGGGCAATGCCGAATCTGGCATGGAAAATTTCCCTCTGAATTTTCCTCAGGTAGCTTTCCCTTTGGAGGTAGCGGGAAAAATTCATGGCGTAATTGTCCTTGAAGTAGAACCTTCCTCTACCTCGGAATTACAAGACCTGCTCAGGCAGCTTTACTGGGGATCAGCTTGGCTGGAAGTCATGCTTTGGCGAGCTGATACCTTAAAACTGAAAGAGACGAATGAGCGCCTGCAAAGAGCCTTTGATTTGTTAGCCATTATCTTAGAACATGAGCGCTCAACAAAAGCAGCGATGGCTTTTGTTACCCAATTAGCCACTAAGTTAAATTGTGATCGGGTAAGTTTGGGTTTTGAAGAAAGCAAAAAGCCGAAGGTGGTAGCCTTGTCCCACAGTGCCCAGTTTGGCCGCCAAATGAACTTATTGCGGGCTATTGAAAAAGCCATGAGTGAAGCTTTGGACCAACAAGCCGTAATTGTTTTTCCTCAGCCTCCTGATGCCCTTCCCTTAGTAACCCGCGCTCATGCGGAATTAGCCCGGCAGCATGGGGCAGGCCACATTTGCACCATCCCCTTAAGGAGCGCAGGAAAATTTTGCGGGGCTTTGACTTTAGAAAGGCCAGAGGGAAGCCCTTTCGATGAGCCAACCAGGGAGCTCAGCGAAGTTTTAGGTACCCTGGTGGGGCCTATTTTCGAAGCGAAGCGCCGTGAGGAACGCTGGCTAATTACTAAAGCCGGGGAATCATTGACTCGGCAATTACAAAAAGTTTTTGGAGCTGGCCACTTAGCTTTAAAATTAGTGTGTCTGCTCCTTGCCGCTCTGGTCGTTTTTTTCATTGTGGCCGAGGGAGATTTCCGGGTTACCTCGACTACTTCCTTAGAGGGAACCATTCAAAGGGCCATAAGCGCCCCTTTTAATGGCTTTATTGCCGAAGCCAGAGTGCGCGCTGGTGATGTGGTCAAGCCAGGAGAGCTTCTTTGTCTGATGGATGACCGGGACTTGAAATTGGAAAGACTCAAGTGGGCAACTCAGAAAGAGCAGCTTTCTAAAGAATACGGGGAAGCTTTGGCCAAACATGATCGGCCCAAAGTGATGATTAGTAAAGCTAAGATAGATCAGGCTGAGGCCCAAATTGCTCTTTTAGATGAACAATTAGCGCGGACTAAGGTAACAGCTCCCTTCGGAGGCATAATCATCAAAGGTGATTTGAGCCAATCATTGGGTGCCCCGGTGGAACGAGGACAAGTTTTATTTGAATTAGCACCTTTGGATTCATACCGAGTCATCGTGGAAGTAGATGAAAGGGACATTGCTGAAATAGCCAAGGGGCAAAAAGGGGAACTCCGGCTTCCCTCCCTTCCAGGAGAAGTTTTCCCCTTAGTTATCGAAAGGATTACTTCCGTAACCTTTGCTAAAGAAGGACGGAATTATTTTCGGGTCGAAGCTCAAATTCATCAGGCCTCTCCCCGTCTGCGTCCAGGCATGGCTGGCGTAAGTAAAATTTATGTTGATCAGCGCAAATTGATCTGGATCTGGACGCATGAATTAATTGACTGGTTGCGTCTGACCTTATGGAAATGGATTCCTTAACCTAATCTTAATATTTTAAATGAGCCCTTCTTTTTATAGTCCTTCCTGGTACCGCGTGGCTAATTTAAAGCCGCGGCTGCGGAGTCATGTAGATATTCATCGGCACAAATATCGAGGCGAAATATGGTATATCATGCAGGATCACGCCACCGGGAGATTTCAACGCTTTACTCCGGCTGCTTATTTAATGATCGGCCTCATGGATGGGAAACATTCCGTGCAGGAAATCTGGGAAATGGCCAGGATGCGCCTTAAAGATGATGCGCCCACTCAAGAAGAAATGATTCACCTCTTAAGTCAGCTTCATTCCGTAGATGCTTTGCAAGTTGATGTTCCTCCAGATACTGCCGAATTGCTCCATCGGTATGAAAAACGCCAGGACAGCAAATGGAAACAAAATATTCGCAATCCTATGGCCATGCGCTTTCCTCTTTTCGATCCCGAAAATCTTCTTAACCGCTGGCAATTCTTAGCCCGCCCTTTTTTTAATTGGGTAGGAGGAGCAATTTGGTTAGGGGTAGTGGCCCTAGGCCTAATTTTAGTTAGTTTTCATTGGTCCGAACTGACGGAAAACATCTCTGATCGGGTATTGGCTCCCCAAAATCTTTTTCTCCTTTGGGTGACTTTCCCTTTACTCAAAGCCCTTCATGAGTTCGGCCATGCTTTTGCTATAAAATTCTTGGGCGGCGAAGTGCATGAAATGGGGATTATTTTTCTCGTCCTCACCCCTATTCCTTATGTAGACGCTTCGGCCGCTTCGGCTTTTTTTAGCAAATGGCAAAGAATCTTAGTCGGTGGGGCAGGTATGGCTGTGGAGTTATTCATAGCAGCCCTGGCTCTTCTCTTTTGGACAAATATGAGCCCGGGCCTGCCGCGGGCTATCCTTTTTAACGTAATCTTTATTGCCGGAGTATCTTCTCTTTTATTTAATGGGAATCCTCTTCTTCGTTATGATGGATATTATATTCTAACTGACCTCTTAGAGATTCCCAATCTTGCTCCGCGAGGCGCTCGTTATGTGGCCTACTTAATTCAGCGTTATCTTTTTGGCCTTAAAGATGTAGAACCAGTCCTTTCTTCCCCTGGAGAACGCTTTTGGTTCATTATTTACACAATTTTAGCTTTTATTTATCGCATTTTCATTTATTTCTCGATCATTTTATTCATTGCCTCTAAGTATTTTATAGCTGGCTTAATTCTATCTGGCTGGGCCTTTATCAGTATGATCATTTGGCCCATAGTTAAGGGGCTCAAATTCTTATTTTTTTCCCCCAAAGTTAGGCCCAATCGGGGCCGGGCTCTCTTAGTCACCATTCTGGTTTTGACTGGTCTTTTAGCCTTTATTTTTTTTGTTCCTTTTCCTTTGAGTACTCAGACTGAGGGGGTCATCTGGATTCCCGAGACTTCTTATGTCCGGGCAGGGACAGAAGGGTTTGTAGAAAGAATCCTAAAAGAACCGGGAGTCAGAGTTAAAAAAGGGGATTTGTTAGTAGCCTGTTCTGATCCTTTTTTACCAGCCCAAATCAAGGTTCTGCAAGCACGTCTCCAGGAATTAAAAGTGCAATTGGATACCCAGCTCCTTAACGATCGCGTGCAAGCTGATATAACCAGGGAAGAGATAAAAAAAGTGACGGCGGAGTTAAGTCGGGCGCAAGAACGGGCCAATGAGCTGACCATCCGCAGTGGGGGAGAAGGGATATTCCTTTGTCCCTTGGCCCAAGATCTTCCTGGAAAATTTGTCAAGCGGGGAGAGGTTATAGGTTATGTGCTCGACCGAGCAGATATCACCGCGCGAGTGATAATTAAACAATCAGATATCGACCTGGTGCGCCATAAAACTACTGGGGTAAAAGTTCGTTTTCCGGAGAAAATTGGTGAGATTATTTCTTCGGCTATTAAAAAAGAAGTGCCGGCAGCTACGGACCAATTGCCCAGCAGGACTCTCAGTCAATTAGGAGGAGGAGAAATGGCCATTGATCCTCGAGATACCTTAGGTCTGAAAACCTTTGAAAAGATATTTATGTTCGATTTAACCTTGCCAGAAGGCGAACGCCTCTATCCTGTGGGTGGACGGATTTATGCCCGCTTTGATCATGGCTGGGAGCCATTAGTCTGGCGGTGGTATAGAAGTGGGCGGGAACTTTTCTTGAGGAGATTTAATGTCTAAGGAAGTTTTACGCTGGATCTTCTCTCCAGAGTTGCATGCCGAAAAAGAGGAAATACGCCTGGGTAGGCTCGATCGGCTAATTTCGTTCACGGGAGGATTAATGGCCCCCTGGTTACGTCCGCGAGCTTTTCGATTTAAGTGGATAGTAGAAGTGGCCAAGACCTATGCTCTTTGGGCGCAAAGTTTGCGGGACGAACAAATCAAGGAAGAAAGTCGGGCTTTAGGAGGGCGCTTACGCCTGGAAGGATTCCAGAAGCACTTAGTAGCTCAGACATTTGCTCTGGTGCGGGAAGTAGCCAGTCGCACAATTGGCCAACGTCACTTTGATGTGCAGTTCATGGGCGGTCTCGTTTTGCTCCAAGGCATGGTGGCAGAGATGGAGACAGGCGAAGGAAAGACTATAACGGCCACGCTTCCCGCCTGCACTGCTGCTTTAGCCGGAATTCCGGTGCATATCATTACGGTAAATGACTATCTGGCCGAAAGGGATGCCCAATGGATGGGGCCAATATATCAGGCGTTAGGACTTTCCGTAGGCATCATCAAGCACGGGATGAGCCCGGCCTCTAAACGCGCTGCTTACCAATGTGCCATAGTTTACGGGACAAATAAAGAAGTAGCTTTCGATTACTTGCGCGATCGGATTGTTCTCTGGGAAAGACCAACTGACGTGCGTTTGCAAATTGAAAGACTTTATGGAGATGATTCCCGAGTCAAAAGGCTAATCATGCGTGGTCTGCATTATGCCATCGTAGATGAAGCTGATAGTGTGCTCATTGATGAAGCGCGCACCCCGCTCATTATCTCCAAAGAAGGGGATGGTTTTGATGAAGAGCGCCTTTATCGTCAGGCTCTGGCCCTGGCTAAAGAACTGCAAAGGTCAGCTGATTTTACCCTCAAGGCTGAGGAGCGCTCGCTGGAGTTAACGGAACGGGGTAAATTAAGAATTGCCGATTATTCCTGGCCTGACGCCCAAAGAAAGACTAATAAATTATACCGGGAAGAGCTGGTCCGGCAAGCATTAGTAGCCCTATATCTTTTTGATCGCGATAAGCAATATCTGCTTAAAGATGGAAAAGTGCAAATTATCGATGAATATACCGGGCGACTGATGGCCGACCGTTCCTGGGAAAGGGGACTACATCAGCTCATTGAGCTAAAAGAAAATTGTGTGATGACTAAACGGAAAGAAACTCTCGCCCGCATAAGTTACCAGCGTTTTTTCCGCCGCTACTATCATTTAGCTGGCATGACGGGCACAGCTCGGGAAGTAGCCGGTGAACTTTGGTCTATTTATCGTTTACGGGTAGTGACCATTCCTACCAACCGGCCTTTGCGGCGCACTTACCTGCCTGATTTAATCTTTCGCACCTCCGCGGAAAGGTGGGCAGCAGTTGTCAAAGAAGTAGCCAGGCTCCAAAAAAAGGGGAGACCTGTTCTTATTGGCACAAGATCAGTAGCTGCTTCTGAACATTTAAGCCAACTTTTTTCAGCAGCTGGTTTGCCCCACAGAGTCTTGAATGCCCGCCAAGACAAGGAAGAGGCCGAGATTATTGCGCAGGCCGGAGAATACCGCCAAATCACGGTGGCTACAAACATGGCCGGACGGGGAACAGATATCCGCTTGGGCAGAGGTGTGGCCGATATAGGTGGGTTGCACGTAATTGCTACCGAAAGGCACGAAGCCCGAAGAATTGATCGGCAACTCTTTGGCCGTTGCGGCCGACAAGGAGATCCAGGGACAAGCCAGGCCATTTTCTCCCTGGAAGATGAATTGGCCACGGTCTATATGCCCAAAGCTTATCGCGTCTTATTAGGGTTTTTTATGAGCGGACTAGGAGTTTTTGGCGGCCGATGGTTGGCCAAGATTTTATTCTATAGAGCTCAAAGAAAAGCGGAGCGCTTGCATGCCAAGATGCGCCATGACCTTTTGAAAATGGATGAACACATGAGCGAGGCTCTAGCCTTCACAGGTCGCTTAGAATAAAGATTTTGGGAGGAGGGGGATTTAATATGCCATTTATTCATCGGCGAATTCTGAAAAAATCCTTATTTATGGGCTTCTTTATAATTAGTGCTATAGACCTTCTGGCTCTGGAAGTGGATGGAGTAATTGAGCCCTATCGGGTGATTAAAATGGGTGGAAGTGGAACTCCGGGCATTCTGGAAAGCGTCGAGGTAGATCGGGGGGACGTGGTAAGAAAAGGGCAATTATTAGCAACTTTGCATTCCAGTGTAGAAAAAGCCACCATGGAATTGGCTAAAGCCCGAGCCGAAGATGAAGCAGACATTAAAATAAAAATTGAAAAAGCGTCTTCCGAGATCGCCCGCGCCCGCGCCGAAATGATGGCCAATATTAAATTAAAGACGGTTAATTTAAATTTCCTAATCCGCAAACAAGATCGCCATGAGCGCCTATATCAAAAAGATTTTATTTCGCAGGCCGAAGCAGATGAATCAGAAACTAACCGCCGACTTGCTGAGGTACAATTGGAAGAGGCTTTAGAAAATAAACGGCTCGCCGAGCTTGATTTTAAGCGCAGCGCAGTGCAAGTAGAAGAATCCATGATCAACAAGAAATTAGCGGAATTAGAATACAAAAGGGCGATGGAAGTAGTAAACCGGCTGATAATTCGTAGTCCCATTGACGGGGTAGTGGTCGAAAGATATTTATCTGGAGGAGAATACGTGGAAGATCAACCGATATTAAAATTAGCCCAAATCGATCCCTTAAATGTAGAGGTGATTCTGCCAGTAAGATTCTACCAGGCCATTCGCTTAGGCATGTTAGCTAAAATAATTCCGGAAGCGCCTCTGGGAGGAACTTATACGGCCAAAGTGAAAGTAATTGATAAAGTGATTGATGCGGCCAGCGGCACCTTTGGCGTTCGTTTAGAACTTCCCAACCCAAATAATCGCCTCCCGGCAGGTCTGAAGTGCCGAGTCATTTTTCCTGATCGTTAAAGGGCTGGTTATTTTTTTCTTGCCTAAAAATTAAAGTTTTGCTATAAACTAACCCATGGAAGAGACACGCCGATTATATTTAAAAGTGGGGGATTGGGTATTTCACCAGCGCTACCCAGAATGGGGCATGGGATTAGTAGTGGAAGAGAAGAATTCCTTGGTTTTGGGTGGGTCTTCTTTCGTCAAAGTTGTTTTTCGGGATGGCCAAACCAGAATCTTTGATAATAATTTTCAAAACCCCACATGCTGCTACCATTTTGGTCTGCGCCGGCGTTAATCCCACCGAGGTTACTCGCGAGGCAAGTCAATAATTAGGTTGCTTTCCTTCTTTTCTTCTTTCTCCTCTTTTTCGATAGCCCATAGTCTTTCTAAACTTCTTTGGATTAAGGTACATAAAAAAGTATGCGGAGATAACAGCCCACTCTCTTTCTCTAAGGATAAAGCAGAGGCCAGACAAATACGGGCTTCGTATTCTTGGCCTTGTTTAAACAAAACGTAAGCCATTTCTTCCAGGCGGCGGCGATATAGAAATCTTTTGTCCGGGCCGAAAAGTTCTTGAGCTGCTAAAGCATAAATATCCTGCAGGCGGCTTTCTTTTTGCTGCGGACTCAAAACCAATCTGGAGGAGGATGCTTCTTTATAAAGATCGTAATACTTCTGTAATTCTTCTTTTTCCAAAAACCAGTCCTGGAAAGGTGGCCTTTCGAAGAGCAGAGGAGAGCGATCTAAGAGCTCTGGTCTGGAATTAACTTCTTCCCTGGATAAAAATTGATAAATAATAGGTTGTAAAGGAAGAGGCGGCGGAGATCCAAAAAAAGGAAGCCATTGAGCAAGATCGGCCGGAGGATTTTTACCTTGCTTTTGCCCAGCCTCTACAGATTCGGCAATCAATCCCAGACAGTAGCGGGGATCTACCTCTACCAATGAGGGGATATTCTTTTTAAAGATGTTCAAATATTCGGCCGTAAACTTTTTGGCCAGCTCTCTGATAGAGAAGTCTAAAATTCCTTCTTCATCACTAAAAAATACTTGGCAAATTATGGTTCCTTTGGGAATTTGCGGTTGATTAATGAGGATCAACCGCGCTCCTTCACTATCGCAAGCGCTAACGTAACCC
>CAZAGD010000025.1:0-14318 GCA_964484485.1 uncultured Syntrophaceae bacterium | reverse complement strand
GCGATGTTAGCGGCCATGCGCCCTAAAGATTATCCGCCGTTAGTAAAAAAAGAGGTTGTGGGCAAAACCAATCTTAGCCATCGCCGAAGTAATCCTTATTTAAAAAATGGGCAGGCCTTAGTTTCTTTTGTCCTCGCTGGCCAGAATATAAAGGAAGATGTCCTGAAAGCTGTAAACTTAATAGGTGGATTTGCCAAATCACTCCAGCCTCAAGACAGAATTTTAATAAAACCAAATTTTAATAGCGACGATCCACCTCCGGGCTCAACCGCCTTAGATTTTTTGACGGCAGTAATTGAACTTCTTCGCGAACATGGCTATACCAAAATAAGTGTGGGAGAAAGTTGCGGACGGCCGTGGGTGCCGAGCGAAAAAGTTTTCAAGAATAGCGGACTGGCGGCCAAGATGGCTGAAATGCAAGTACCTCTGCTCAATTTCGACCAGTCTCAATATCTTGATGTGCCGATTAATGGGGAATACCTTAAAATGGCCGCTTATCCCAAGGACCTGGAAAATTTTGATAAAATAATCTATTTGCCCACAATGAAAACGCATTACTTGGCAGGTTTCTCTATGAGCCTTAAACTGTCTGTGGGCTTGATCCATCTCTATGACCGGATGTTTCTTCACGGGGATAATAATATGTTCGTCAGCCAGCGGGCTGTAGAGCTGACTATTCCGGTCAAACCTGATTTGATTATTATGGATGGCCGTATTTCTTTTGTAAGCGGTGGTCCAGCTATAGGCTTGGCTGTTCACCCAGGAGTAATTTTAGCTTCTGGAGATCAAGTAGCTATTGATGTGCAAGGAGTGCGTCTCCTGCAAAATTACGCCGCGGTCAATCATCTTTATGGTGATGCCTGGGACCTACCACAGATAAAAACAGCGGTAAAACATAATTTAGGGATCAAGAGTGATCAAGATTTGCTTTTAGTGCGTTAAGAATAAATTCTTTTTGCGTCTACCATAGGCCATTATTTTTTCCTTTTGAGCCAAGCTTCGATCTTCTCTCGGTATAAGACGGTTAAGAGAATAAAGAAAAGGGCTATTCCCAAAATCACAAAAAAAATACGGTAATCTTCTGATCTAACTGCTTGCCCTTGTAAGGCGAGGAGCAACGTGCCGGGTAGGCGGCCAATTGAGGAGACAATGAAGAAAGTAAGCACGTGCATGGGGCTTAACCCCAGGAGGTAACAGAAATAATCTTTAGGCAAACCTGGTATTAGAAAAAATAAAAACGAAAAAAAGGCCCCCTGATGCTCCATGAGATAGTCAAATTTAACCATTAACTCTTCGCCGATGAAACGGCGCACAAAAGGGAGGCCCAAACGGCGGGAGATTAGAAAAGCTAATAGAGAGCCTATACTGAGCCCAATAGTGGAATAGATAAATCCTAAGGTAGCTCCGAAAAGATACCCACCTACGAACCCAGTAAGTTCTCCAGGAATGGGGGCGATTAGAACTTGCAGAATCTGCAAACCAATGAAAGCTAAAGGGGCAAAGACCCCAAAAGAAGCCACTAAAGCACTTACCTGAGCTTTATTAGAGAAAAAACGAATGGTATCTCGAAAAGCGTGGTAAATTTCTTTATAATAATAAAGCAAAAAACAGACAACGAGTAGGAGGATAAAGTACACTAAAACTGGGCGTAAGCGCCCCTGATTAGCCATTTATTCCTCACTTATTTTTTAAAATCATGTAAGTGGCCAGCCCTTTGGCGATTAACTTTCCTTGTTCATTTTTAACTTCCATCTCTCCTAAGGCTAGTTTCTCTCCTTTATTAATTATGTGGGCTTCGGCAATTAATTCTCCGGCCGTAACTGAAGAGAGGTAATTTATTTTGAACTCGGCCGTAGCTACTCGTTCTCCCGGCTGCACCAGACTTAAAAGAGCATAAGCCACCGCAGTGTCAGCCAAGGTAGCGATTGCTCCCCCATGAACTAATCCAAATCCCTGGGTCAATTCTCGTTGAAAGGGCATGCGGAAGCGGGCAAATCCTTCATCAATTTTTTCCAAAGATATTTTTAATAGCTGATAAATAGGAGCGGTGGTGACCATTCTATGTAAATTTTTGGTTTTTTCTTCATTTAAAGGCATTGCTATTTTCCTCCGCTTGCCCCTCCAGTTATGTTTAATTTTACTACTTTTGAGTGGAGAAGGCTATTTTTTTGGCCCAAAATAAAGCTTCTCTCATAGCTGCCTCCTGAAGCCGTAACCGGTGGCCACCCCGGGGAAGAATAAGCAAATCAGCTTTCCCGGACACTCGTTTGTAAAGTTCATAGGCGTGATTGACCTTTACTATCTCATCATCTTCAGCATGAATAATCAATAAAGAACGAGGAGGGATAAGATGCACCCATGAGGATGGAGTAATCACCTTGAATCCCTCTGCCCAATTGGCAAAGGAAGAAGGGAAATTATCATCCTTAATTATACCCACTTCGCGCGCATAGGTTAAAAACTCTTCCTGCCCTTTTTCTGTTTTCAATTCGGCAAATTCGGCGGGGGCAGCACAAGATATAATACCCTTTATTTCTTTATGCTTAGCGGCGATATATAGGGAAACAGCTGCTCCCGCACTAAAGCCCATAAGTATTATGCGTTGGGAATCAATCTCTGGGTAAGCGCAAATAAATTCTAAAGCTCTTTCCAAATCTTTAGCCCAGCCCAAGATATCAAAATTGCCTTCACTCAAGCCGGTGCCGCGGAAATTAAAGATTAGAACTAAAAATCCTTCGCGGCCAAAGAATTCGGCCAAATATGGATATCCTTGATCGTCCGGAGAGCGAACTTTTCCCGGAAGACCATGGCAAATAATTAATCCGGGATAAGGTTTTTTGATCTGTTGGGGGATGAAGATTTCTCCGTAAATTTTCCAGCCGTCACTTAAAAAAGAAATTTTTTTATTTATCATAGACCTTAGTGATCATTTATTTTGGGATAGCAAACTTGAGGAACAAAGTTTAAGGATTATTTTGGCGCAAATACTCTATTATTTTGCTCATAATTTCCCCAGCCGATCCATGAATGACCACATCAGCATAAGCGTCGTGGTAGGTAGGTTCACGATTGATAATGACCAGCTTAGCTCCATGGTCCTTGGCTTCGAGAGGAACCATAGCTGCGGGCTGGACGACCAAAGAAGAGCCAATAACGATGAATAAGTCGCAATTACGGGCGCGCTGAAAAGCTTCCTCAGTTTCGCGGGGAGGCATCGGTTGTCCGAAAGAAACTGTATCAGGCTTTAAGATTCCTCCGCAAACTGTACATTTAGGGACTTTTATTCCCGAAACCAACCAGGATTGAATTTCCTCCCGCGGATATTTTTTGCGGCAAGAAAGACACGATACAGATATGGCGGTCCCATGAAGTTCAATAACTTTTTCTGGAGAATTGCCTGCTTTCTGATGAAGATTGTCTATATTTTGCGTGATCACACAATCCAATTTACCCATTTTTTCCAACTCCACCACGGCCTTATGGGCAGGGTTGGGTTGAGCATTATGCAGAGGTTCATAAAACTCTCGGCTCATCTGCCAGTATTTCTCTCGCGCCTCTTCGCTGCTCAAAAATTTCTGATAATAAAAATCTGCGGGGTTATATTTATGCCATACTCCACCTGGGCTGCGGAAATCTGGAATTCCTGATTCTGTACTCACTCCCGCGCCCGTAAAGACAATAACTTTCTGCGCTTCTTTGATCAATTGTGCCACTTTCTTGATTAATTCTTCTTGCATACAGCTCCCCTAAATTAAAAAATATAAGGTTTTTGCTCGATGCATATGGAAATTGCTAATGAAAAGGGAAAATTTAGTGTCTTCGTTTAAAATTCATTTTTTATTTTAATTTTTAAACGAGGAAAGTCAAATAAAATCTTAAAGATATCCTAGTGCCTCACTCAAGGGGAATTTTTAATTAAGCAGTATTAAAATTACTTCGCCAGGCAGTTTCTTCCTGGAGAGATAAAAAATTTTATTAAATTAACAAAAATACCCTTGCATTTTAAAAAGGAGGATATTATATTGTTATTAGCACTCCTTCGAAGAGAGTGCTAATAAAAATTTGCTTTTTCAAAAATTCTTTCTCCATGTTTCCTTCCCTAAGCGCTTTATATTTTTTTGAGGAAAAATTTTAAAAGGCAAAATAAAGGATAATTATTTTTTGTCGGTGGGACCGACAGGTTAAAATTTATAAAAAAGAAAGGAGAGGAAAGAAATGAAGATTAGACCCCTTCATGATCGCATTATTGTCAAGCGTGTGGAAGAAGAGGAAAGAACCAAAGGAGGTATTATTATCCCAGACACTGCTAAAGAAAAGCCCATGGAAGGTAAAGTAATTGCCGTGGGCAAAGGGAAAGTTTTGGACGATGGGAAAATCCAACCTTTGGATGTTAAAGTAGGTGATCGGGTGCTCTTCGGCAAATATGCAGGCACCGAAGTAAAAATTGAAGGTGAAGAGCATCTGATTATGCGGGAAGATGATATTTTAGGCGTGATTGAGCAATAATTTTAGCAAATAAATTTAAAGGAGGAGACAAGAAATGGCAGCAAAAGAAATTCGTTATGATCAAAAGGCGCGGGAATCAATCCTCAAAGGCGTGAATATGCTCGCTGATGCGGTTAAAGTTACCCTGGGCCCCAAGGGAAGAAATGTAATCTTGGAGAAGAGCTTTGGCTCACCTACTGTTACCAAAGATGGGGTTACGGTAGCTAAAGAGATTGAACTGGAAGAAAAATTTGAAAACATGGGCGCCCAGATGGTCAGGGAAGTCGCTTCTAAGACTTCCGATGTGGCCGGTGATGGTACCACCACAGCTACAGTATTAGCCCAAGCTATTTATCGAGAAGGTTCTAAGCTTGTGGCTGCTGGCCATAACCCCATGGAGCTGAAGCGAGGAATCGAAAAAGGGGTAGAAGTGGTCGTCGAAGAGCTGAAGAAACTTTCCAAGCCCGTGAGAGAACAAAAGGAGATATCTCAGGTGGGCACTATATCGGCAAATAACGATGAAACTATCGGGAACATTATTGCTGAAGCTATGGCCAAGGTGGGTAAAGAAGGCGTAATCACCGTAGAAGAAGCCAAATCAATGGAGACCACTCTGGACATAGTCGAAGGAATGCAATTTGACCGCGGCTACATTTCTCCTTATTTCGTCACTAACCCGGAAAAGATGGAAGCGGTCTTAGAAGATGCCTTAATCCTCATTCATGAAAAGAAGATCAGCAACATGAAGGATCTGCTGCCCATTTTGGAGCAGATTGCCAAGATGGGGAAGCCCTTGTTGATCATTGCCGAGGATGTAGAAGGAGAGGCCTTAGCCACCTTAGTAGTTAACAAGCTAAGAGGAACCCTCAAATGCGCAGCAGTAAAAGCTCCGGGGTTTGGTGATCGAAGAAAAGCTATGTTAGAAGATATTGCCATTTTGACTGGTGGCACCATGATCTCCGAAGAGATGGGCGTGAAATTAGAATCGATCACCTTGAAGGATTTAGGGAAAGCCAAACGGATTACCATAGACAAAGACAACACCACTATTGTCGAAGGTGCTGGTGACCCGAAAGCAATTGAAGGCCGAGTCAAACAGATTCGGGCTCAGATTGAAGAGACCACTTCTGATTATGATCGGGAGAAATTACAAGAAAGATTAGCCAAGTTAGTGGGTGGTGTAGCGGTGATTAACGTGGGGGCAGCTACCGAGTCCGAAATGAAAGAAAAGAAGGCTCGGGTAGAGGATGCTCTGAATGCGACCAGAGCGGCCGTGGAAGAAGGAATTGTTCCTGGTGGCGGTGTGGCCTACCTCCGTTGCATTCCCGCTTTGGAAAAACTAAAACTGCCTACTGAGGAACAGCAATTTGGCTTGAATATTTTGAAGAAGGCCTTGGAAGAGCCCTTACGCTGGATAGCCCAGAATGCCGGATATGATGGCTCCATCGTCATTGAAAAAGTAAAGAGCGAAAAAGGGAACTTCGGGTTTGATGCTTGGAAAGAGCAGTATACGGATATGGTGGAGGCTGGGATCATTGATCCTACCAAAGTAGTGCGCACCGCTCTCCAAAACGCTGCTTCCGTAGCTTCCTTGCTCTTGACCACTGAAGCCATGGTGGCGGAAAAACCTAAAGAAAAAGAAAAATATCCGCCCATGCCTCCCGGAGGTGGAATGGGAGACATGTATTAATAAATAAAAAGGGGTTACCGGCCAAACCCGGTAACCCCTTTTTATTGGATTTTTCTTAATCAATTATGATTAAAAAACCTTCTTATTGATCTTTCTCTTCCAAAAGGACATATTCAAAATATTGATCAAGAGCCAGCAATCTCCCGGCCATTTTTTTGAGCATTTTGAGAGCAATTTCTATATTGCTTTTTAAAAGGGATTCAAAAGCTTCTGGTTGGATGACCAAAATTCTGCTGTCTTCAATCACTACGACCGTGGCCGAACGCTCAGCACCCAGAAGCAAGGCCATTTCGCCGAAAAATTCTCCTTCGCCAAGCTCAGCTAATACCTTTTCTGTTAGACCCACCCTTTTTCTTACTTGTACTTTGCCCTTTTGAATAATATACATTTCCCTTCCTGGCTCGCCTTCCCGAAAAAGAACAGTGCCTTTAAGGAATTCTCTGCCGAATTTCCAGAAAAGATGTTCTTCTTTTTTCATCGGGATTATTCCTTCTCTTTTTTCAACTCCGCGTTTTCCAGCACTAATTTTTCCATTATTTCGTAAACTCTTTTTAGTCGATGGGCTAAATTAGTGATGATTTTGAAACAAATTTCGGGAGACTCGCGGAACAGAGTATCTAAAAATTGGGGCTGAATAAAGAGAATTTGGCTTTCTTCTTCCACCAAGGCATTGACCGTGCGGGGTTGATTAATTAAGCAAGCCATTTCTCCAAAAAAATCTCCATCTCGCAGTACGTCAATAGTTAATTCCTCTTGAGCGATTTTTTTGAATAAGCGCACTTGGCCTTTGATAATCATAAACATACCGCTGCAAGCTTCGTCCTCTTTAAAAAGAAGGGTACCTGCCGGAAAAGTATGTCCAAATTTTTTGAAAAGGACCTCTTTTTCTTTCATCGACCTTCTTTAACTTCGGCCTGGATGGTATAGATGGAGCTTATCTTTCCCTCAATCTTTACGGAAAAATAGAAGAGGGCAGGTTTAGGCTCTCCCTTCACTCGCGGATGAAATATTTTCACTGTAAAAGGATTGACCTGGTTATAAGCACTAATTCCACTTTTAAGTATTTTCAGAGATTTGTTTAAAAATTCCCAGCGCAAATTTCCTTTCTGGCCTTCCCCATGCCATTGAGTAGGGAAAGCCTGCAAAGTAAGGGTGTGATTAGGCTTGACCAGGATTTTAAAAATATCTTGCCCATCAGCCGTGCCACTAATAAAATTTTCCTCAAAAAGATAATGGCCAGGATCGGAGATAGGTAGAAGAAGAGCTTTTTCAAAGCTCTCAGGAGCATCAGTTCCGGAGTTGGCATCGTTTTGGTTCCATAAAATAATCTGCAGGGTATAAGTGCCCAATATTTCCCCGCCATAAGCTCCGCCGCTACCCAAGATATGGATGAGATAAGCCGCGGGTTTGGGTTGTGAATTGGAAGTCCATTCCAAAAAGAGAGGCTCTTCTTTAGTACTTTCCATCATGGTACCTAAGACGGAGCGTAAAAGCTCTCCTTTTTCGTCCTCCAAACGGCATTGCACTCGGCCGCTAAATTCCGTAAGCCAATGGGGAGTTAAAAAAACTTGAATTGTCTGTCCAGGCTTAATGGAGGTTATTTTAAGAGATTGCCGGCCTTCATTGACGATAAATCCTTTATGCTCTCCTTCCCCAACTATCCTTTCTTGGGCAGAAAGAGGACAAACAAAAAAAGGTAGTAAAAAAATTAGGAGCGATAAAATGAAACTCATTACTGGAGATTAAATCATGGACTGGCAATTTTTTGCCAAAGCTTTTGCCATGCCCGATCAATACTTTCCTGAATTTGTTCCAGGTCCCCTTCCCTCAAAAAAGCAAAGCGCCCTTGCATTTTTAAATATTCTTTAACTGGTATACCTTCTGGCTCAATATTAAGGTGATACTTTTCCCCATTTTCCACTTCATAAAGGGGGAATATCTTCGTCTGGACGGCTAAACGGGCTAAATTGATGGTTAAATCAGAGGGAAAACGCCATCCGACAGGGCAAGGAGCGAAAGCATAAATAAACTTGAATCCGCGGATTTCTTTGGCTTTCTGTATTTTTCGTTGGAAATCTTCTGGATAAGCTACAGAAGCTGTAGCCAAGTAAGGGATGCGATGGGCCGCCATAATCTGGGCGATGTCTTTCTTAGGCTGGTTTTTTAAATTAGCAGCCGGCGTAGTCGTCGTCCACGCTCCCCAGGGAGTTGCTGATGACCTTTGAATACCCGTATTCATATAAGCTTCGTTGTCGTAACAAATGAATATAAAGTCATCATTACGTTCAGCCGCGGCCGAGAGCGCTTGCAACCCTATATCAAAGGTTCCCCCATCTCCGGCAATAGCGACTACGTTCGTATCTTCATCACCAAGCATTTCCAAAGCCGCCCGCACCCCCGAAGCTGCTGCTGCCGCCGAGGGAAAGGTAGTATTATATGCAGGGAGATTAATGGGCGAAATAGGAAAAGTACCCGAATTTGTGCCAAAACACCCCGCAGTTAAAACCACAATGGTCTTTTGACCCAGAATGTGAAAAACGGTGCGCAGTACTATGGGTACAGAACAGCCCGGGCAGAATCCGTGACCCGAAAAAAGGTATTCTTCAGCTAAATCTTTCGCTTTCACTTCTCCACTCCTATCCATATGGGTGAGGCAGGAGGGTGTGAGGTTTGGAAAGTGGTCATAAATATCTCCTGGATATCCTGCGGAGTAATATCTCTACCACCCAAACCGGCTATATACTCAAAAACTTTAGGTCGGCGTCCTAAAGCGAAAAGGGCGGCCTTAAGTTCTTGAGCCAATATTCCCCCTGCGCCCAACGAATTATCTCGATCTAAAACAGCTATTTTCCTTACTTCTTGTAAAACCCGACAAATTTCTGCGGTGGGGAATGGCCGAAATTGACGCAAGCGGCAAAGGCCAACCTTTTTCCCCTGTTTCCGCAGTTCTTTGACTACTTCCAGGGCCGTGCTGGCTGCCGTCCCCAGAGTAAATAAAACAACATCCGCATCGGCCAAATTTATTTTAGTCATGCTGCCATAACCCCGGCCAAAGCGAGATTTGAATTCCCGGTCAACCTGGGCGATTACCTTTTGGGCGTCTTCCATAGCTTTTTGAGCAGCGAATTTAAAAGAAATAAATTTGGTAGGGTCAGCCATAATATTAAAAGTGTGTGGCTCTTGGGGATCAAGTTTATAACGAGGTTGAAAGGGAGGCAAAAAAGCATCTACTTCTTTTTGCTCAGGAACATCTACATTTTCGGAAGTGTGGGAAAGAAAAAAACCGTCTTCCAAGATCATCACCGGCAGGAGCACTTCTTCAGCTATACGATACCCTTGAATTACTGTATCCAAGGCTTCTTGAGCGCTCTGACAGTAAAGTTGAATCCATCCCGTGTCTCGCTGGGATAGACTGTCGCTATGGTCGCACCAGATATTCCAAGGGGCACCTATGGCCCGATTAGCATTAACCATCACTACAGGTAAACGGGAACCAGAAGTCCAATGCAGCATTTCGTGCATATAGGCTAAGCCATGGGAGGAAGTAGCCGTGAATACCCGCACCCCGGCAGCTGAGGCAGCCGCTACCGAGGCTAAGGCCGAATGCTCAGACTCCACTCTAATAAACTTGGCCTTTATTCGTCCGTCGGCCACAAATTCAGAAAGTTCTTCCACAATTGTAGTCTGGGGAGTTATAGGGTAAGCGGAAATTACTTGCACCCGCGCCAGCATGACGGCGTGGGAGACCGCCGAATTTCCTGTAAGTAACTTCTTCATTTCTTCACCTCCACCGAGATAACTCCGCGTGGGCACTCCGCAACGCAGATACAGCATCCCTTGCAATATTCAAGATTTATTTCGTAACCCTGATGATCAGGTCGAGCGGAAATAGCTAAATCTGGACAGAACAAATAGCAATTATGACAAAGGTTACAGACTCCACAATTAAAACACCTCTTCGCTTCCATGAGGGCTTTATCTCGGTTAAGACCCAAGTTCACTTCGGTAAAATTAAAGATGCGCTCATGGGCCGGAAGCTTTTCTTTAGCGGATCGGCTTTGATGCTGAAAATAGGCAAGATTTAGCTCCGCAAACTTCACTACTTGACGGGGTACCTCGTCTTGCCTACCACTCAAGTAAAGAGCCATGGAAAGGCCGCCCTTCGCTCCCCAGCGAGCGGAGCAAAGCGCGTCTTCTATCTCTTTTCCTTTTAAGGTGGCATCAATTGCCATAGCGGCCTTCTTACCGGAGCCAATAGCATGGGCCACGGTGCGTGGCTGAGGGATAATATCTCCGCCGGCGAAAACGCGGGGCAGGTTGACCGCCCCAGTTTCCTTTATTCTTAAAGAAGTGGGAGTCCTTTCCAAATCTTGGGGTAGGAAAGAAAAATCCGGAATCTCGCCGATAGCCGGAATCACCGTCTCTACTTCCAAAAGGAAGTTAGAATTAGCAATTGGTTGTGGTTCTGGCCGACCATCTTTCCCCGGAGGGCCAAGAGTATTTTTAAGACATTCTAAGCCTTTAACTTTTCCATTTTCCGAAATTATTTTTAAAGGAGAAGCTAAAAAGATAAACTCAATTCCTTCCTCTTCGGCCTCCGCAATTTCTTCGGCAAAAGCGGGCATTTCTTCTTTAGTGCGGCGATAGATAATCAAAGGTTTAGCGCCTAAACGCCGAGCAGCCCGGGCCACATCCATGGCCGTATTTCCTCCGCCAATTATCGCCACCCGCTCGCCCAGGGATATCTCTTGGCCAGTATTGATCTTCTTAAGGAATTCAAGCCCGGAGATCACCCCGCTACTTTCTTCTCCCGGAATTCGTAATTTTAAACTTTGCCAAGCACCAGTAGCTAAGAAAATGGCGTCGAAATTTTTAAGGTCTTCCCAAATAAAGTCACGGCCCAAAGTAGAATTCGGGCGCCAGACCACCCCTAAAGAAAGAATGTTTTCGATCTCTTGATCGAGTACATCTTTAGGCAGACGATAGGCCGGAATTCCATAGCGGAGCATCCCCCCAAGTTGAGGTTGGGCTTCAAAAATATTAACGTTATAACCCAGGCGGGCCAAGTGATAAGCACAGGAAAGGCCAGCCGGTCCCGAACCGATGATAGCTATTTTTTCTGATCTCTTCTCTTGGGGAATAGGTATTTTTGCTCCCCTTTGATAAGCATAATCTCCCAGAAAGCGCTCCAAGGCATTAATGGAAGTTGGTTCATCGAATTCCTTGCGGTTACAGGATGTTTCGCAGGGATGGAAACAAACGCGCCCGCAAATCCGGGGTAAAGGGTTTTCTTGGACGGTCTTTTCCCAAGCTTCCAAAAATTTTCCTTCCCCGGCCAAGGCCAGGACAGCTTCTACGTCTTCCCCGGCTGGGCAAGCTTCACTACAAGGAGCTAGTTTGTTAACATACGCCGGCGTAAGATACCGCCAGGAACCAGTCTTAATGGCTAAAGAAGGAGAAAAAGAAATAGACATGGGCGGTAAAGAAAAATCATGCGCAGGTTTTTGGGGTAAAGATTTTTTTGATATTTTCTTAACTGATTTTTTTTTCATTTTCTTCCTCATATTAAAAAGGTCATGATCGCGTCTTTTCAAAAGCTGCTTTGGCAGCCGCTATATTAGCTTCAACTTTCACCGGGACATAATCTTTAATCCCTTCGATTATGGACTGCAATTGCACCAAACCAGTTACCTTCGCCAAGGCGCCTAAGATAACTGTATTTACTACTGGTGAGGTTGGAGTACCCAACCCATTTTCTTCCGCAATTTTATTGGCATCTACGGTAGCTACGCGGTAGGCCGCAAATTGCGGAAAATCTCCAGGTAGTTTGGGGGTATTTATAAGAATCCATCCTCCTTTTTTTAAACCGGCAGTTACATCTACTAAGTCGATGATGGGCTCATCTAAGATGATGACGTGGTTTGGCTCGTAAACTTGAGAGCGGCGGGTAATCGGTTTATTATCAAAGCGGGTGAAGGCAGCCACCGGAGCCCCTCTCCGTTCCGCACCAAAAGCAGGGAAAGCTTGCACATATTTACCCTCCCGGAACAAAGCTGCTGCCAAAATTTTGGAAGCAATTACGGCGCCCTGCCCACCTCGGCCGTGAAACCTGATTTCGATCATCTCCAACTCCTCAATTTCTTTTTTTCAGTGTCACTTTAAATTCCTTCGTCAATATAACATAGGCTGAAAAATAGTGTCAATTTATTGGAATGCAGACCGTCTAACCGTTTTAATATTTCTCGCCAGAAACGGGCGGGAGGGGGAGAGGGGAGCCTTTCTTCCTCCCGCCTGAATTAAGCTGGAATTTAAAAACTGATCGACGTTCAGATTAGAATGCTAACCTTTGTTCACCTTTAAATTTTAATCTGAACTGGGATTAATAAATCCTTACGGATCTCATGGAAATGAGGCACTGGTGAACTCTTAGATACAGACAGGGAAAATTAAGCCATGCAGTGCAAAGGTGTTGCGCTATTTTGGGTCATTTTTTTACCGCGGATTACACCTAACGGGAAATTTATGATCAGGCAGTCCTCCAGCAAACAAAGAACTCACCGAATTTCAGGATGATGATCTATGTTATAAACGTTTAAAGATCGGACTATTTTTGCCGAATTTTTTAAATGATTAGGCATAGGCGGGGTTAGAGGATATTAGGGGCGAAAACCTGATGAAAGAAGATCGAGCGCCTTGGATAAAAATAAAGACAGAAGATTTAAGAATAGGAATGTTTATCGTAGATATGGGCCGTTCTTGGATGAACCATCCCTTTTTAACGAATAAGAAATTTATAACTTCCCCCAAGCAGATTGAGAAACTTAGAGAATACGGCATATTAGAAGTCTATATTGATCCGCAAAAAGGATGGGTTCCGGAACGCGAGATGGCTTTCCAAAACAATAGGCTAAAAGAAGAGGGGGAAATACCTCCTTTCCTCACGGAAGCTCCCTCTCTCTTGGCCAATTTATCTTCCTCCTCCCATAAAGAAAAAGTTCCTCTTCACCAAGAAATAAAAGAGGCCAAGAAGGTTCATCAGGAGGCCAAAATCGTTGTCCGGGAAGTTATGCAGGACATCCGGCTCGGTAAAAATATTGAAAGTGAGAAGGTAAAACGCCTCGTCCAAAAAATGGCGGATAGTATTTTTCGTAACCCTGATGCTTTAGCCAGTTTGACAAGGATTAAAGGCTATGATGAGTATACCTTCGTCCACTCGATCAATGTATGTATCCTTTGTTTGGCTTTAGGTCGGCATCTAAATCTGGAGAGAGAATCTTTAGAGCAGTTGGGCATAGGGGCTCTTCTTCACGATGCCGGCAAGATGAAGATTCCTAATTATATTCTGCAAAAACCGGGGAGACTGACTGAAGCCGAATTTACCGAAATCAAAAAGCATCCTCTCTACAGCATTGAAATTCTGGAAAAAAGCGAAGGACTTTCGCAGGAAGCCAAATTAGTAGCCCTGCAACACCATGAGCGCTATGCCGGCCATGGTTACCCCTCTTCCCTCCAGGGTGAAGAAATTGGAAAATTTGCTCAAATTGCGGCGATTGCCGATGTTTATGACGCCCTTACCACAAACCGCTGTTATAAAAAAGCTGCCTCTCCTTATGGAGCTCTGCAAGAAATGTATTTATCTGTTAATCGTGATTTTAATCAATTTTTGATGGAACGGTTTATCCAATGTATGGGTATTTATCCAATAGGCACTCTTGTTCAACTGGACACCCAAGAGATTGGCATCGTTTGTTCAGTTAACCACCAACAACTCCTTCGCCCCAAAGTTCTCCTTATCTTTAAAAACCCTAAGAAATGTTACTGTCAACCAATAGTAGCAGATTTAATGGAGAAGGATAATGAATCCGGTTTTTTCAGGCGAACTATTTTAAAACCTTTGCACCCCAAAAAATTGAATATTTGCGTCGATGATTACTTATCCTTCACTACTTGGGGAAAATGATTTTCTAATGCTTCCGGCTGATAACCGTGTGTTCAAATTGGATTAGGCGCACCAAGAAGCTACCTTGGGCAGGGCCGTTAGGGGTAGATGCCCCGCAGACGCGTGGCCTCGGCGACGCGACCAATCCCTAATATAAGCGCGGCTGTCCGCATGTTTACTTTCTTTTTCTGGGAAATATCCAAG
>CAZAGD010000024.1:0-38216 GCA_964484485.1 uncultured Syntrophaceae bacterium | reverse complement strand
TTTTTGTATAATGTATACATTATACAAAATTGAAATTTACGCCCCAAATTATGATGAAAGTGGTCACGTTAAATTTTTCTCTGGGAACTCAAGCCTATCAAGAGTTGAAGAGACTTATCTTAGAAAGGCGTCTTTCACCTGGAGAAAAAATAAACGAAGCCGACTTAGCCCAAGCTTTAGGGATTAGTCGCACGCCTATAAGAGAAGCTTTAAACCGCTTGGCCAAAGAAGGTTTAGTAAATATTTATCCCCAAAGAGGAGCCTTCGTAGTAGACTTTTCGGCTCAGGATGTGGAAGAGTTATTTCTGATTAGAGAAAAATTAGAAGGATTGGCGGCCTATCTGGCGGCGGGGAGAATTACGGCCAAGGATGTGGAGAAGTTAGAAGGTTGTGTGCAAGGTTTCCAGGAGCCTTTTGGGGAAAAAGAAATTAAGCGTTACGCCCGAGAAGATTTTAAATTTCATCAGACCATAGTGGCCCTTTCCGCAGCCCCGCGATTAATTAGCCTGGTTTCCACCCTCCATGACTATATCCGCATCTTCAGGCTAACGACCATCGGGCAATCCGGCAGGATGAAGAATTCCTTAGAGGAACATAAACGCATAATAAATGCGCTCAAGAAAAAAGAACCCTGCGCCGCTGAAAAGGCTATGCGCGAGCACATAATTCATGTACGTCAAGGGGTTATGGAAAACATCCATCTTTTTATAGATAAAGCAAAAGGGCCAATTAAAGAAAAAAAGGAGGAAAAATCATGGCCGGATTTAATTACCAAATCGTTGAGGAAGTGGCCAAAGAATTATACATACGCGCTTTAAAAATTTTGCCCCCTGATGTGCGCGAGGCCTTGCAAAGGGCTTATGAGCGGGAAACAAACCCCACGGGCAAGGAGATTTTAAAAACCATCCTGACCAATGTGGAAGTGGCGGATAAAGAAAATATGCTCATCTGCCAGGATACCGGGTTGCCAATTTATTTAGTTAAAATTGGATCAAAGTTCTTATTAGATGGTGCGCAAATTGCCCGTGCTTTAAAAGAGGGCGCCAAACGAGCTACTTTGGAGCATCCTTTCCGGGGGAGTTCAACCCACCCCATTACCAGAATAAACCCGCAAACCAGCGTGGGCGAAGGATTGCCGATCATTTATTGGGATTTTGTAGCGGAAAATGAATTCTTGGATATCCTGATGATTCCCAAAGGCTCTGGTTCAGAGAATATGAGTGCTATGAAAATGTTTACCCCCGCAGATGGGGTAGGGGCGATAAAAAAATTCGTGATTGATACAGTGCTCAATTCGGGATCAAATCCTTGTCCACCGGGAGTGATTGGGGTAGGAATCGGGGGTACAGCAGATTTAGTAAGTAAATTGGCGAAAGAAGCTATTGCTCGACCAGTGGGCTCCCATAATCATGATCCTTTCTTTGCCCAAATGGAGGATGAACTATACGAAGCTATTAATTCGTTAGGGTTGGGGCCCATGGGCCTGGGCGGCTCAGTCTCTACTTTAGCCGTGCACATTGAATGGGCTTATACTCATATTACCCAGAATCCAGTAGCAGTGAATACCCAATGTTGGCCAGCGCGCCGGGCCAGAGCAAAAATTTTCCCGGATGGACGCGTGGAATACGGATTTTAAAAGGAGGAATTTATGGCTCATTACAATCTAACCACTCCCCTTACGGCCGAGGTTGTTCGTCAACTTAAAGTGCGGGATACGGTCATCCTTAACGGCACAATTTTTGGGCTGCGGGATTTAACTTTAATCCATATTTTTGATCGTCATCATGAACCTCCCGTTTCTCTCCAGGGAGCGGCCTGCCTGCATACAGCTCCCAGTTTGCGCAAAGTAGGGGAACGCTGGGAAAAAATCTGCGTGGGAACCACGACCAGTGGGCGAATGGATCGTTTTACTCCCGGGTTGATGGAAAAGTACGGGGTACGGGCGATCATTGGTAAAGGGGGGCAATACCAAGCCAGCCTGGCGGCAATGCAAAAATACGGAGGCTGTTATTTAGCGATTGTGGGCGGAGCGGCCGCGCTGGAAACAAAGCAAATTGTGGAGGTGGAAAAGGTTTATTTTGAAGAATTACATCCGGAAGCTCTCTATCAGTTCAAAGTACAAAATTTTGGCCCCCTTATCGTGGCCATGGATGCCCATGGGAATCATCTTTATTTTGAAGTGAAGTCGCAAGCGGAGAAGAAGCTTCCCGAAATCTATAAAAAATTAGGAATTGCTGTCTGAATTAAAAAATAACGGCGTATGGAGACAAAATTTTTCTTCCCCCTTTTGGCTTATTTAAGCGCCGGCGTATGCCTGGGCGGCCTAATTTATAGGTTCTGGGTTTGGTTGAAAACTCCCGTACCTTTGCGGATCGTCCTGACTCCGGCACCCCAAACGCGAGCTGGAGTAGTGAAAAGGTTGGCCGGAGATATCTTTTTATTTCCGCAGCTCCTTCAGGCTGATCGTCTGCTCTGGGTTTTAGGCTGGTCATTTCATCTACTTTTGCTTTTAGTGATGCTAAGGCACCTAAGATATTTCTTTTATCCAGTTCCCGCTTGGATAGAAGCTATGCAGACCCCCGGTCTCTATGCGGGATATTTCTTATCCATCCCTTTAGCTGGCCTATTGGCGCGCCGACTAACAACCGAACGAGGCCTTTACCTTTCTATCTGGGGAGATTATTTTGCTCTTTTTTTGTTATTGGCTATTTCTTTAAGCGGGTTGCTCCTTTCCAAATACTACTATGTTTATATTGTGGATGTAAAAGCTATGATCCTGGGTATAATCTTTTTTCAACCGATTAATTTTCAGGCGCATTGGCTCTTTACCCTGCATTTCCTCTTAGTTTCTGTCCTCCTGATCTATTTCCCCTTCAGCAAGCTTATGCATGGGGGAGGAATTTTTTTGAGCCCCACCCACAATCAAAGGGCAAATTTTAAGCAGCCCTATCGCAATCCCTGGGATTTTCCGGTGGCCTATAATCCTTTAAACCTATTTCCTCCAGAAAAGTATCAGCAGGCCTTAGGAGAAATGAAAGCAGGGGAGAAGAAATGAACAGAATAATTCCTGCCCCCAAGCTTAAGCCCGGAGCTACGCAGAACCAAAAGTGTCATCCGGCCAAAGAAAAAGATATGGCCAAAATAAACCTTCCTCCGGCGCGCTTAAATGATTGGAAAGAAGTCATCTTAAAGAAGATGGCGGAAGTTTTAGATAAATACCGCTCCGTACGGCTTTATTTAGATATTTGCGTAAAATGCGGAGCTTGCGCTGATAAATGCCAATTCTTCTTGGGCACAGGTGATCCCAAGAATATGCCAGTAGCCCGGGCTGACCTGCTGCGGCGAGTGTATAAGAAATATTTCACTTTAGGTGGAAAGATCTGGGGCAGCCTTAACGAAGCTGAAGAGCTTAGTGAATCCTTGTTAACAGACTGGTATACCTACTTTTATCAATGCAGCGAATGCAGACGCTGCGCTGTATTTTGTCCTTATGGAATAGATACGGCGGAGATCACCATGGCGGCCCGCGAGATCATGGCGGCCGCAGGGATAGCCACTAAATATGTTACCGAAGTGGTGGCCAAGGTCTATGATACGGGTAATAACTTGGGAATTTGGCCAGCGGCTTGGAAAGACAATTGTGCCTTTTTAGAAGAAGATTTAAGAGAGATTGAGGGCGTCGATATTAAATTTCCGGTTGACGAAGTGGGTGCGGAAGTTCTTTTAGTGCCCCCCTCGGCAGATAATTTCGTCAATACCAATACCATGATCGGTTATGCCAAAATGTTTCATGCCGCAGGAATCTCTTGGACGACCAGCACGTACTGTAATGAAGGGGGAAACTTTGGCCTTTTCTTAAATTATTATAATTTGAAAAAAGTTAATAACCGGATCTTAGAGGCAGCTCGCCAATTAAAAGTTAAAAAAGTTTACTGGGGAGAGTGAGGTCATGCCTGGCGGGCCGGTCTGGCCTTCACGACTACTTTAAGTGGATCAATGGATTTTTTAGAGATTCCTTACCCTGTTCATATTTGTGATCTTACTTGGGAATTAATCAGAAAAAAGGCTTTTAAAATCGATAAAACAGCGAATGATCAGTTTTTGGTCACTTATCATGATCCCTGTAATGTAGCGCGGGCTGCTGGTTATTTCGAGCCCCCCCGGGAAATCATCAAGGCTACTTGTAATCATTTTGTAGAAATGCCGGCAGAGACGATCAGAGAAAAAACTTATTGCTGCGGGGCGGGCGGGGGGCTTTTGGCTGATGAAATTATGGAAATTCGCCTGGCCGGAGGAAAACCCAGAGCTGAAGCATGTCGTAGTTCGGGAGCGAATTATTTAGCCACTATCTGTGCGATCTGTAAAGCCAATTTGCCGGAAGTGATGAAACATCACCGGGTAAACTGTGAAGTGGGTGGCGTTCATGACCTCTTGGGGAGGGCCTTAGTTTTAAAGGGGTAAGAGGCGAGGGGCTAAAGGAATGATGAAAACCTTCGATAATGGGCAAAGGAGAGCCCAAAATTTTTGGTTTTTAACTATGGTGATGGCGCTTTTGTGGATTGGGGGGGGCTGTGAGCAAGTCTCTAAACCTGAAATCCGTAAACCAGGTCCTCTCCAAGTAGTTGTGCCTGCAGGTACGCCCATTCCCGAATACCACACTCCTGCGGAGAGGTGGCGAATTCAACATAGTAAAGCTATAAACCAAAAAGATTTTTCCGAAAGGGAATGCCTCCTTTGTCATAACCCGCAGACTGGGTGTCAAAAATGTCATAAATATGTAGCTGCGAAAGAAATAAATTTAGGGGAAGCGGCTATTCTTTGGGCGAGCAAGGGAAAAGATGGTAAATAAAAGGAATATAGAAACAAGTGATAATGCTAAGGCGCTTTCTGCAGATTTTTCACCTTGGCGGAGAAAATTATTAAAAGGCATTATAGGATTTTTAGGTGCTCTGGGCCTAGGCAGTCTTTTTTATTCCGGATATAAATTTTTGGCCCCGGAGGCAAGTGGCCCCCGGGAAATAGAAGTTCCCCTTCGTGAAATTCCGGTGGGCCAGGCTTTCTCTTTAAAGATGGGGAATACTCCTGGAATTCTCATTCATGATGAAGAAGGTAATTTAAAAGCTTTCTCTTTGGTGTGCACCCATATGGCCTGTGTGGTTAGCTGGCAGCCGGAGAAAAAAGAATTTTACTGTCCTTGTCATGATGGCTACTTCGATGCGGAAGGTAAAGTAATCAGTGGACCGCCGCCAGCCCCCTTAGAAAGGTGGTTGGTGGAAGTTAAAGGTGACCAAGTATTAGTTAGATTGACGTGAGGAAGGCTTTGGTGGAAATAAATCAGCAAGAAAAAGTATCTAACACATTTGGCTATTTAATCTGGCCTTTTTTGATAGTTTGCCTTTGCTCGGGTATTTTTCTCTTGGTCTACTATGTGCCCACTTTTGGGCAAGCCTTTTCTTCGGTCCTTCTTCTGGAAGAACAGGTTCCTTTTGGCTGGTTAATGCGCCGTCTTCATGGGGTTAGCGCTGGATTCCTAATTCTGCTAATGTTTTTTCATTTGGGGAGAATATTTTATCAAGGTGCTTATAAGAATTCACTCCGTCGTTTTTGGCTGATAAAAGTGGGCCTATTTTTTTGCCTAATTTTTAGCATTTTCTCGGGGTATTTTCTACCCCTTTCCCAAGAAGCCTTTTGGGGGACAGCAGGCACTTTAGCCAATTTAACAACTATACCTGGGGTGGGTAGTTATTTAGTTACTTTTTTAAAAGGGGGCAAGGAATTAGGCGGAGTCGCTTTAAGCCGCTTCTTTAGCTTGCATATCGGCTTAACAGCGGTCATAGTTCTTTTCCTCTTTTTTTTGGGCAGAGAGCAAGCCGAGAAAAAATTCAAAGGGAAAGGAATCTGCCCCGGAGGGAATTTTTGGGGGATCTTAGTGATCTGGGGAGTATTTTGTTATTTTGTCACCTGGGGGCCGGCGTGTTTTGTAGATGAACTAAAAGAGCCTGCCCAACCTTTGTTAACTCCGCGCTTTTTGCCCTATCCTTGGTATTTTGGGGGCTTTACAGAGACTATTCCCTTTTTGTCTAATGCTTATCCTTTCTTATCCTTTTTCCTTTTTTGGGGTTTTATACTTCTGCTTTTTTTCCTTCCTTACCTTGACCGAGGTCCAGAAAAGGAGATTCTCCAAAGACCTGTAGCTCTAGCCTTGGGCTCTGCTTTTTTGGTGGCGGTGGGCTATTTTACTTTTTTGGGTTTATATGGCAGCAAATATCCAGATATGGTCGTCCTTCCCGCTGCGCCGCAATCAGTGGCCGAGATTAGAGGAGCCAGAATATATGCGGAAAAAAACTGTGCCTTTTGCCACCAGATTAACGGAAATTATGGGAGGAGAGAAGGACCGGACATGTTGGTCTTGGGCGAGAGAAAACGCCGACCAGAATGGGTGCAAAGGTTCATATGGAATGCCAGTCTATTCCAGCCCGGAACAACCATGCCCCGCTACGAACTGCCTTTGTCTGACCTGGAATCCTTGAGCGCTTATCTGCTTGCGCTTCCTCGCGAGAAGAAAAATTGGCAGGTTATCCCACGCCCCTTATTCGCCGAATTAGATGAGAAAGTTTGGCTGGCGGGAAAGGAGGAAAAATGAAAAATTTTTCCGTTCCAGTAATAACTACTGATGTGCTCATTTTGGGCGCAGGAGGAGCGGGTTTATGCGCCGCCCTGCATGCGGCGGATGCCGGGAAAAAAATTAAAATTCTTTTGGTGACCAAAGCGATCTTGGGTAAAGGTGGATGTTCGCGCATGGTCCAGGGGGGATATAACGTCGTCCTAAATCCAGCCGACTCTTTTGAAAAGCATTTTATAGATACGCTGAAAGGCGGGCAATTTATTAATAATCAAGATTTGGCTTGGCAATTAGTGACGGTGGCTCCAGAAAGAGTTAAGGAATTAGAAACAAAATATGGTTGTTTTTTTGACCGTAATCCTGATGGCACAATTCACCAGAAGCCTTTTGCTGGCCAAAGTTTTGACCGCACAGTACACAAAGGAGACTTGACGGGGATCGAAATTGTTTCCCGTTTGACGGAGCAGATATTTCGCCGCGAGATATCTTACCTCGAGGAACATCGGGCCATCGAATTGCTTTTTAATGCCGAGGGTACCCAGGTCGTGGGTGCCCTTCTTTTAGACATGGCCAAGGGTGAATTCTTGGTCGCCCATGCCCGAGCTACCTTAGTTTGTACAGGTGGGGGGCCTACCATGTATAAATTGTTCGCCCCTTCGCTCGATAAATCGGCTGATGGTATTGCTATTTGTTATCGCGCCGGGGCTGAAATGATAGACATGGAGATGGTCCAATTTCATCCTACGGGATTATTGGTCAAGGGGTCGAATACCTCGGGCACTCTTTTAGAAGAAGGGTTGCGGGGAGCCGGTGCCCAGTTATTCAATGCCCAAGGGGAAAGATTTATGGAAAGGTATGCCCCGCAAGTTAAAGAAAGGGCCACCCGCGATGTAGTCTCCCGGAGCAGTTTTATGGAAATAAAAGCCGGGCGCGGAACACCTAATGGTGGTGTCTACTTGGATGCCTCGGTCATGGGCCCAGAATTTGTCTTGAAGAATTTCCCCGGCATGGTGGAACGGTGTCGAGATTACGGTTTTGATTTAGCTCATGAAAGAGTAGAAGTTTCTCCCACGGCTCATTTCTTTATGGGGGGGGCAGCCATTAACTTACGCTGCCAAACTGACCTGGATGGTTTGTATGCTGCCGGCGAAGATGCTGGGGGCGTCCATGGCGCTAATAGGCTGGGGGGAAATGGTATTGCTGATTCCACAGTTTATGGCGGTCTGGCTGGCGATGTAATGGCCGAAGAAGTAATTGGCCGAGAACTTCTTCCTTTTGATACCCAGGCCGTCTTAGAAATCATTAAAAAGGTGGAAGCTCCTTTGGGCCGAGAAGGTCTCGATCTTTACCCCTTAAGGGAAGAGATGCGGCTGAGCAACTGGGATAATTTAGGAATAATTCGGGAGGAAGGGGGGTTGCGGAAGGGGTTACAGACCATCAAAGAGCTCCAAGAAAAAATAAATAAAGTGGGTATTCCCGGCGGAAAAGCTTACAACATTATTTGGCAAGATTGGCTGAATATGCGCAATCTGCTTGATGTGTCCGAGATAGTTGGGCTTTCTGCTTTGGAAAGGAAAGAATCCAGAGGGGCTCATTTCCGGAGCGATTTTCCAGAAAAAAACAATAAAGAATTTTTGCAAAATATCTTTATCAAGCGGCAAGGAGAAGAGATAAAAATTTACAAGAGGCCTGTAATATTTAATCGCTTAAAACCAGAAGATATTGGCTGGGACTGATAAAAAAATATATTTATATTTTTAATTTACACCTTACTTTCACCTATCCCCCAGGGGGAGAGGCAGGGTGAGGATTTTGCCAACTAATTTGGAGAAGGATAAGTAACTGTAATATTTATTGGTGACCCAAATAAAATTGGAGAAGTGGTTATGCATGGTGGCGATGAATTAATTTTAAAAAGAGAGATTAAAGATCTGCAAGTCTGGCGTAGCACATTTCTGGGTATGTGGGCCTGGCTTTTGCAGAGAATTTCAGCCATACTCATTATTGTTTTCTTAACTCTCCATTTTCTCTTACCTTACCGGCGGCCCATACAATTCCTTTTGCTCTTGCTATTAGTTGTCCATGCCTCCTTAGGCATAAGGGTTATGCTTATTGATTTAGGGGCTAATGTGAAGACGCAAAAATTCTTGTTTATTGTTTTATTGTTGCTAGGCCTATTTTTCCTGGTTTGGGTTTGGAACCGCTTACCTTTGGGTGGATAAAAATTTTTAGTTAGCGATCAAAGATGATTTACAAATTTTTAATATTCCGATTTGATCCGCAAAAAGATTCTACTCCATATGAGCAGGAGTATATTCTCGATTTAGGAGAAGCGGAGAAAACCACGGTTTTGGATGCTCTTTTTAAAATCCAGCAGACCTTAGATAAAACTCTTTCTTTCCGTTATTCTTGTCGTTTGGCCATGTGTGGGTCATGTGCCTTAGTCATTAACGGAAGAGAAGGTTTGGCCTGCAAAACTCTCCTTAAAGATTTAGGGACTAACGTTATAACCCTGCGCCCCTTGAAGCATATTCCGGTAGTCAAAGATTTAATCGTGGATCTTAAATCTTTAATAAAAAAGCTTAGAGAAATGGAGCCTTATTTCATCCCGAAGACCCCCTCGCTTGAGCCAGCCCAGATTAAACCCGATTCGCGGGAAAGACGTTTAATTGGCTTGCATACGGAGTGCATAGCTTGCGGCTCGTGCGTTTCCGCGTGCACGATGATGTACTGGGCTCCTAATTATCTGGGGCCCATGAATCTAAATCGGGCCTTTTGCCTTATAGCAGATTCCCGCAATTTATCGGAAAAGAAAATCGAGCAGATCGCCGGGGAAGATGGCATATATCGGTGTCATATGGAATTTAACTGCACGGAAGTCTGTCCCAAACACATCAGCCCCACCAGAGGGATTCATTATTTAAAGCGCCGTCTCCTCTGGGAAAAAATAAAAAGTCTTAATCCTTGGAGAAAAAATAAAAAGTATGCTACCGAAGTTGATTAAAACCTTTTGCACCCTAATTTTGCTTTGGGGAGCTCCGACTTGGTCTTTTTCAGCTGGGGGCGCCGATGGGAAAATATGCCAGGAATGCCATTCGCAAAAATTCTTACGCCAGAATTTTTCCGGCTCTCCGGAAAAAATAGCCTATCGTGATCAATCGGTCTATCAAGCCCAATTAAGCCCTTGTCCAGGAATTCGTGTTTTGGCAGAAGATTTATTCTTCACCGAAAGCCGTCTGCAAAAATATGCGTCCATCCTTTCCGGGATGAACCAAGGGCAGATTAAAGTGCAAGAGTTAAATAAAATAATTCACCAAATAGAAGCAGAGTTAGAGAAGTTGAAGCAGCAAAGAATGAATTCTCCCGGCGAATTAATGAAAGACACGGCAACTCTGCGCCTTTCCTTGCAAAAAGTCTATGACCAAATTTGGCAGATGCGTACTGAAAAGGAGAAACGGTGGCTAATCGGCGTGGGCAGCCTAATTTTTTTAGTTTTTTTCGGCCTCCTCTTGGTCGCCCTAAAGAAATTAACTAATTTAGGGAAAAATTTGGCAATAATTATTTTACTCTCAGTAAATTTAGGGTTGGGGAGCTGCTCGGCAAAATTAGGAGAAACGCCCCAAGGTAAAGGGCAGGAGCAATTAGAACAAGCTATAGCGATTGCCCAAAAGAAAGTTAAAGAAATAGAAGATGCCTACCAAAAAATTATCCTTTTGCTCGACCTGGCGAAAGAGTATGGTCAATTAGATCCGCCGGCCGCCCAGCAGACTTGGAAATTAGCCAAGGAGATAGCGTCCAGGAATCAAGAAAGAAATAAAGATATTATCGCCCAGTTAGAAATAATACGTTCCTCACTTTCCGTAGAGAAAATAAATCCTGATTCCCTGAAAGAACTGCAAGGGAAGATTGAGCAAATCCGAGGAAGTATTTTTCTTTGGCGCCTCTTAGCTGAAGAATGGCTAGCGGTTGATATCAAGGAAGGGCGGCAAATTTTGGAGGTAGTTACCGATGATGTCTTGCGCTTACCCGAAGGGGAAATTCGGGATCGGGAGCTTAAAGCTTTGGGCGAGATTTGGAGTGATATAGACAAAGAAGAGGCTTTAAAATTAATCAGCAAAATTAAAGACCCCTTTTTGCGCGTCATGAGTTTAGGCAGGTGGGCATTGGCCCATTCAGATAAAGAGCAGGCTCTGGTTTTTTTGCAAAAGGCGAGACAGGAAGTTTCCCTTATTTCCACACCCTGGCGTCAAGTGCAGGCTCTGATCCGCCTATCGGCCTGGGCTGCGCAAATTAAGGAAGAAGAAGGGGCGAAGTATGCTGAACTAACTTGGCTGAAAATAGAAGAATTAGCTGATCAACAGTTACAAAGTTGGGCCGCCCAAGAGATGATCAAAAGCTGGGCGCCAATAAATATCCAAAAGGTCGCCGGGTGGCTCAAAAAAATTCCAGAGAAATTTGGGGAAAGTCGGGTTTACTCCCTTCGGCATATGGCGCATGCTCAATCTGCTCCCGCAAAGGCTAAATATTTGCGTCAAGCCTTAGCTGAAGCCAAAGGAATTGCGGATGAATATGAAAGAAGGAAGTTGTCTACCTTGGTTCTGCAAGATTTGTTGGTCTTGGATCAAGAGCAAGCCTTAAGGAATATAGGGGAACTAAAAGATCCTTATACTTTTACGCAGATGAAGCCAAAAATTTGGCGCGCCATGGCCGCGGCTGATAAAGAGAGAGGCCTAAAATTAGCCCAAAATATCGCCGAGGAGGAGGTGCGTTATCCGCTAATACTGGAGTTGCTCAAAGATCTATTACCCAACCAAAGAGGAGAAGTGCTAAATCTTTATAAAGAAGCATACCAATTAACCAATGATATTTCCTTGCCCTACCAAAGATGGCTTATCCTTCGCGATCTAAGCGAAAGATGGGGGCACTTAGATGCGGAGGGTAAAATGGCTTGCCTAAGGGAGATAGAAAAAACCCTGCCCCAATTTTCTTCTTCTGGGCTAAGAGCAGAAATACTTTCATACTTAGCAGCGAGCTGGAAGAGTTTGGATGAAGGAAAATCTAAAAGTCTTTTGGAAAAGCAGGCCCGAGAAGTATATCCCGCTCAAAAAATATTGGAAGATAGCCGTCTGTGGGGAAAGTTAGATATTAAGAGAGCAGAGTCCTTAGCCAAGAATATACCTGCGGAATTTTCTGGGGAAAGAATTCAAGCTTATAAAGAAATTTTCCGTTTACTCAAAAAAGAAAAACCCCAGGAAGCCTGGAAATATTTGGAGATCGCCTGGCAAGAAGCGAAGAAATTAAGCTCCCCCACCAAAGTAATGGTGGAATTGGTCAAAGAAGGAACAGGGGTAAATAAAAATGGCATAAGAGAGTTAATTTTCCAAGTGCCTGCTCGGCAGGAGAGGGACTTGCTGCTGCAGGAGGCAGCCAAGGCCTTAATAAGAACTGGTCAAATATCTGATTTGGAAACAGCTTGGCAAATAAGCATGGAAATTACGGATACTTCCTTGGCCTTGGATTTGTATGAAAAGATAAGGACACTCCTAAAAACGAAAAACCTGGGGCAGGCCCTAACAAAATCTTCTCCGGCAGGATTACGGGTTCTGCAAAATGGGGGAGCGCCTAAAGAAAAGGCCGAAGAGGTGATTCGGCAGATAAGTGAGCAAAAAGCGCAGGCCCGCCTTTGGGCTTTTTGGGCCATGAATTTAGCCCAGACCGACGAAGAGCAAGCCCTGCATATTGCCCAAAAAATTTCCGGAATTGACCAAGAAGCCTACTCCTTGGTCCTTTATAAAATCGGCAGCCAATTCCGGAAGTGGAACAGGGAGAAAGGCAAAAGTGTGCTGCTACAAGCTTTGATCGCGGCCGATAAGATCAAAGAAGCAGATTTGCGCAGGGAAAGAATCCACCAATTGGCCAAAGAGATTTATTATTTGGATCAGAATTTAGCCCAAACCATTTTGCAGAAGCTCTTAACTGATTTTCCCTTAGCCCAAAAAGATCTTTTATGGACTTTGGTGGAATGGAATCCTCATTTAACCAAACAAATAGCCCAGGAAGCAAAGAATCCCTATGATCAAGCTCAGATTATTTTGCGCGGGGCCGAAGTTTTGCTGACCAGAGGCTGGGCGGAGAATATTAAGCTGCTGGAAGCTGCAGCCCAGTGGGCTAAAAAAATAGATAAGGCCCGTTGGCAGGGGAAGGTGGCTGAGATTTTGATTCTCAGTGAAGATCAAAAAGGATGGGAAATATGGCGGCAAATAGCAGACCCGGAAGAACGAGTGAAAATTTTAATCCAGATAGGGCAAAGAAAAAATTATATGCCTCCTGAGAAAATTGATAAAATCTTGGAAAAAGCAATGGCCGAGACTTTTAAGGTTACAGACGTCCATAAAAGAATAAAACTTATGACGGAAATTGGCCGTTGTTGGATGCCTCAAAATAAACAAAAAGGGAGAGAGGTCTTCTCTCAGGCCTACCATGTAGCCATCAATTCTCCAGAATTCATAAATTAATTTTTGTTTACGTATAATTGCCAACCTTTTTAATTTTGCCTCGCTCGTTCCCTTTTGAACGGAACTCAAAGAATTATTCTAAAAATAAGATATTCTGAGTAATTTATTCTAATTTTTGTTTTCTTGAACCATTTTTCTCTTTATGCTATGATCCTCATCCAAAATGATCCAATTTTAACGGCCAAATATTAAATAGAAGGAGGAAAAAATGGATTTTGAATTACCCGAAAGCTTACGTCTTATTAAAGACACAATTCGGCGTTTTATCAAGACGGAGCTGGAACCTATTTCCCAGAAAGTAGAAGAAGAGGAGAAGATTCCTGAAGAAATTGTGCAAAAGATGCGGGAACTGGGACTTTTTGGAGTTTCTATTCCCGAAGAATACGGGGGCATGGGATTGAATACTTTGGGCGAATGCGTAATTAACGAAGAATTCGGCAAGATTAATGCGTGTTTCCGATCTCGTTTTGGCACGAATAATGGAATCGGTTCCCAAGGAATTTTGATTGATGGCACGCCAGAGCAGAAGAAAAAATACCTACCCCGCATCGCCAGCGGAGAATGGACGGCGGCTTTTGCCTTGACGGAACCAAACGCTGGTTCTGATGCCGCCAACATTCAGACCAAAGCTGTGCGCCGAGGAGATGTGTATCTACTTAATGGGCTAAAACATTTTATAACCAATGGTGATATAGCTAATGTCGTCACAGTTATGGCGGTAACGGATAAGGAAAAGGGGACTAAAGGAGTTACCGCTTTTATTGTGGAAAAGACCTTCCCGGGATTTTCGGTAGGTAAGATTGATCGCAAGATGGGCATCCATGGCAACAACACTTCCGAGCTGGTATTTGAAGATTGCCAGGTGCCGGCCGAGAATATAATTGGGGGAGAAGAGGGAAAGGGTTTCGTAACCGCCATGAAAGTCTTAGAAAAAGGTCGGATTACGATTTCGGCTACCTGCGTGGGCACAGCGGAACATGCGCTGGAGCTGAGCATCGCGCATGCTAAACAAAGGGTTCAATTTGGCAAGCCTATTGCCGTAAACCAAGCTATTCAATGGATGTTGGCCGACATGGCCATTTCCATTTATGCCGGAAGACAGATGGTTTACCACACGGCCTGGTGTCGTGACCAAAAGCAAAGAGTGCTCAAACAGGCGGCCATGTGTAAAGTATTTTGCACGGAGATGGCCAATCGCGCCGCTGATTATGCTTTACAAATTCATGGCGGCATGGGCTACATGAAAGAATCGCCCATTGAAAGAATCTATCGAGACATCCGTCTCACCCGTATCTTTGAAGGGACATCAGAAGTGCAGCGGATGATTATCGCCAGGGAATTACTGAAAGATTAAGTTGTTTTTTAGAAATTACTTTTTAAAATTTTGTTGTTAATCTGGGATTTATTGGAGAATAGTTAATGGACATGCGCAAAAAAATAGCTATCGAGAATACAGCTCAAGCGTATTTAGAGCTCCTCCACGACCGAGGGATTAAATATTTTTTTGGGAATGCCGGTACGGACTTCGCCCCGCTAATTGATGCTTTTGCCCGCAGACAAAAGGAGAAAAAAATATTTCCCCAACCCATCTTAGTTCCCCATGAATTTCCCGCGGTGAGCATGGCTCACGGTTATACCATGGTCACCGGAGAACCCCAAGTGGTCATGGTGCATGTAAATGTGGGTACATCTAATGCTTTAACGGGGATAATGAATGCGGCCCGCGCCAATATTCCCTTGCTTTTTACCGCCGGTCGGACGCCCATTACGGAGGGTGAATTAAGGGGCGGGAGAAATTTGCATATTCATTGGGCCCAAGAATCTTTTGATCAAGCAGCGATGCTGCGTGAATATGTTAAGTGGGATTATGAATTGAGAAATTTTTGGCAATTGGAAAAAGTCATTGATCGGGCCTTGAATATCGCCATGGCCGAGCCCCAAGGACCTGTCTATTTGAGTTTGCCCCGCGAGATTTTGGCCGAGGAACATCAGGAATTCAGTTACACTCCGGCACAGCCTAAGCTTTACGTTAAATATAACCCTGATCCAGACGCTATCCGCCAGGCTGCCTTAATCCTAAAAGATGCTGAAAATCCCTTGATTATTACTTCAATGGTAGGCAAAAACCCGCAGGCCGTGAAGGAGTTAGTCAAGCTCTGTGAAGATTTCGCCTTTCCCGTGGTCATGGCCGCCAGTAATCTTTACCTGAATTTCCCCACGACCCACCCTCTGCACCTTGGTTTTAACCCCTTAAGGTATGTTTCGGGCGCTGATGTTATTTTAGTAATTGAATGCGATGTTCCTTGGTTTCCTAACAAAGTTCAGCCCCGACCGGGTGCTAAAGTACTACAAATGGGCGTTGACCCTTTATTCAGCAGATATCCTATCCGGACTTTTCCGGTGCATGTACCCATCGCCGGCGATGTGGAAGCTGGGTTAAAATTGCTGCGCCAGGCCCTCAGGCCTTATCGGGTAAGGAAAAGGAAAAAAATTCAAGATCGGTGGCAGCGCTTGGCCAAAGAGCATGATCAATGGCGTAATTCTGCTAAGGAAGCAGGGCAAAGAGTAAAAGACCACCGGCCCATTGACATGGCCTGGCTTTCCCATTGCATTGGCCAAGTTCTCGATAGCCGGACTATATTAATCAATGAATACGACCTGAACCTGGCGCAGGTACCTTTGGAAAAACCAGGAACTTTATTTGGATCCCCCATGGTTAGCGGGTTAGGTTGGTGTTTTGGAGCAGCTTTGGGCGTAAAATTGGCTCGGCCAGAATCAATCCCTATAGTCTGTATGGGGGATGGAACTTACCACTTTACGGCTCCCACAGCCTGCCATTTTGTGGCCCAAAAATTTCCGGTGATAGTGGTCATCTTCAATAATCAGTGCTGGAATGCTGTAAAAACCTCGGTGCGTGATCTCTATCCCAAGGGTTGGGCAGTGCGCGAAAATCATTTTGTTCTTTGCGATTTAGAGCCAGCTCCAGCTTATGAGCAAATCGTAGAATCTTTTGGCGGATATGGCGAGCGGGTGGAAAAACCAACAGAGATTATCCCGGCTCTTAAACGAGCTATAAAGGCGGTAAGCGAAAAGAAACGGCAGGCCTTACTTAATGTAATTTGCCAACATCCTTAAAAGGTCACCCTTCTTTCGCGGCGGCGACCTTTTTCTGAGATACGAGGGAGGGAGCCCTAAGAAGGGCTCAGCAAGGAAAATTTAGCAATTTAATGTTTGTTAGAGTTCTTATTCTTTTTATCGGAATCCTTATTTCCTTTGCGGAAGTAAGAGGCCAAGAGAGGGGAAAAGTGGCCGGAGAAATTGCTTTGCCTACGGAAGTTAATGGCTGGAAGTGGGATGGAAAAAAGACTAAGTATAATCCGCGCACCTTATTTGATTATATTGATGGGGCTGCTGAGGTTTATTTGGCTTATGGCTTTCAGAGTCTGGCCGTGCGCCGCTTGGAAAAATCTAATCAGCCATCCATTATTCTGGAACTCTATGAGATGGAAACAGCAGAGGATGCTTTTGGAGTCTTTTCCTTTGAAAGGCAGGATGAAGAAGTGGGTGTGGGCCAAGGTTCGGAGTATGGCGGTGGTTTATTGCGCTTTTGGAAAGGAAAATATTTTGTGGCCATATATGCTGAGGGGGAAGGAGCGGAGATTGACAAAACCATAATTAATTGCGCCCAATTGGTTGCCCGGGCTATCCCCGAGTCAGCTCCTTTGCCCAAAATTATCCAATATCTTCCTCCAGGTTATATAGAAAAGAGCCTTCGTTATCTAAAAAACCATGTGCTGTTGAATCAACGCTTTTTCTTGGCGCAGAAGAATATCCTTAACCTTAACCGCCAAACCGAAGCGGTCTTAGTGCAATATCTGCGCTATAAGCAAAAGATGCATGTGCTCTTTATTCGGTATCCATCTTTGGCGGAGGCACAGGCCGCTGCGCAAAGCTTTCGCCAGGCTTACCTGCCCGATGCTCAAGGCAAAGACCGTTTGCAGGTGGAAGATAAAAAATGGACTTTCCTCAAGCATTGGCAGGAATATATCTTGATTGTCCTTGATGCTCCTGATGAGGCTGGCGGGGAAGAAGTATGCCGAAATTTTGAGAAGAATTTAAAGAGGTAAGGAAAAATGAGAAGCGAAGAAAAAACCATTACCCGTCGTGATTTCCTCAAGGCCGCCGCCGGAACTGCTTGGGCATTAAGCTGGACCACGGGCCGGGCAGAAGAAGTTAAAGGAGAAACTACTGCCAAAGTAGTCCTAATCCGCCGGCAAGAGTTGTTTGACGAGAAGGGAGAAATTCAACCCGCTGTGGTCCAAGAGATGCTTGATGAAGCTTTAAGCGTACTTTATGGAGAAAAAAATTATCGCTTAGTATGGAAGCGCCTTTTCCAGGAGAGCGATATAGTTGGCATAAAAACTAATGTTTGGTGGCATTTACCTACTCCGCGAGAATTAGAAAGCGCTATTCAACGGCGCCTGGTAGAAGCCGGGGTGGCCCCTCAAAATATTGGCTTAGACGATCGCGGGGTACTCAGAAATCCGATCTTTCAGCGGGCCACGGCTTTAATAAATGTCCGCCCTCTGCGTACACACCATTGGTCAGGAATAGGTGGGTGTTTAAAAAATTATATTATGTTTGTTCCCAACCCCTCAGCTTACCATGGCGAAGCCTGCTCGGATTTAGGCAAGATTTGGAATTATCCAATAGTCAAGGGGAAGACGCGCCTGAACATCCTGTGTGCATTCACTCCTCAGTTTTACGGTAGAGGAGCCCATTTCTTTGACCGCCGTTATGTTTGGCCCTATCGCGGATTAATTGTGGGTGCAGATCCTGTGGCTGTAGATGCCGTTGGCGCCAGATTATTACAGCTCAAGCGCCTAAGTTACTTCGGCGAAGATAAGGCCCTGGATGTTCCGCCCATTCATATCGCCGAAGCCGATAAAAAATATAAAATAGGAGTGAGCGATTTGCGGCGCATTCAGATACGGAAAGTAGGCTGGATGGAAGATTCTTTGATTTAAGATGAGCAACGAAATCAGAGTCAGGGTAGAAGATTAAAAGGAATTTTGTTTGGCCATCTTAGTTAGATTGGGTATTCCTGCGGCAGATGCGCAGATTGTAACCGAAGCTCTGCTGGATGCGGAATTGCGGGGAATTGATACCCATGGTTTAATCCGTTTAAACCAATACGCCAACCTGATTCGCCAAAAATTAATTAATCCCTGCCCGCAAATAAAGGTAATTAGTGAATCACCGGGACATATTCTTTTGGATGCTGATTATGGATTGGGTTTTTTAGGCGGCTTTAAAGCCATGCAGGCGTGTATTAACAAAGCGAAAAAGAATGGTTTGGCTGTAGCTGGCGTCCGCCGTTCTTCCCATTTTGGGGCGGCCGGATATTATGCTCGCCTGGCTGCGGCCGAAAACCTAATCGGCATGGCTGCTTCCAATTGTTACCCCGTCATGGCTCCACCGGGATTTATCACCCGCACGCATGGCAATAATCCCCTCGCTTGGGCCATTCCTGCCGGAGAAAACCCGCCCCTTGTTTTTGATATGGCTACGAGTGTCGTATCACAAGGCAAAATGAAAAAGTATGCAGATGCTGGACAAAAGATTCCTTTGGGCTGGGCATTTGACGAGCACGGTCAGCCTATTGATGATCCAGCATCATTTTTCTTACTCGCTCCCTTAGGCGAAGGCGGGTACAAAGGATACGGTCTGGCCATGGTGTTAGATGCCTTAGCCGGCGTCTTAACTGGCTCATATTTTGCGCGGGAGTTCACTTCCGGTCCTGGCTCGCGGGGATGTGGCCATTTTTTTATGGCCATTGATCCGCAATTATTTATGCCTCTGGATACTTTTAAAAAGAGAATGGATGAAATGATAAACCAGGTTAAAGAAGCTCAACCTCCGAAAGGCAATCAAGGCTCTCCTTATATTCCGGGAGAGAGAGGAGCTAAAATATTTAAAAAAAATCTCGAGGAAGGAATTTGCCTTTCTCACGCCACTATAGCCCAGCTGGACAATTTAAGCAGAGGGCTAAGCGTACCTTCCTTAAAATATTCAACTGCCGAATAAGATTTTAGTTTCCCGCCTGAATTTTAAAAGGGTTTATTTATTGCCGTAATTCGCCAAAACGAAAAGATTTAAATTTTTCACCTCCGAGCGCGCCGAGGACGCAGAGAAAATTCTAAATTTATTTTTGCCACTGAGAACACAGAGGACACAGAGACCATACGAAATTTTTTTATTTGAAACTCAATACTTAACACTTTTTAAATAATTTACTACAGAGGGCACAGGGCACACAGAAAGAGCAAAAAAACTTAACACTTTAACACTTAACACTAAACACTATTCAAATATTCCATCTAAATATTTCACCGCAGAGATCGCTGAGGACGCAGAGATTTATTTTTCTTATTGGCCACAGAGGGCACAGAGTACACAGAGAAATTTTAACTCAATGTTCCATTATTCCAACATTCCAATTTTCCATTTATTTTTTAACTGCAGCACCGCAGCACTGAAGCACTGGAGCGCTGCAGCACCGCAACACCGGTTACTTCTTCATCCTTTGCACTATCTTTTTTAAACCCGCTGCCCATAACTTGTAACCCGCAACCCGCAACCTGTAACTCCAATCTGCTCATCATTCCATATAATGAATCATCCTTTCCCAGCCTGAATTAAGCCCGGATGCCCAAAAGGGTCGACGGTCAGGGGCTTTTTTCCTTGAAAATCAAAGCGCTTACATTTAGTATATTATAATGAGTCAGAAATCCTTCCCCAATACTACGGCAGCCTTTCCCCGGTTGCAACCTTTGTACGAAACGTTTATTCATGACGGTGCATGGGATAAATATATATTCACCCTTGGCCAAGAAGGACTTAAATGGTGGTTCAATATGGACATTCCATCCATTGCTGTTCACCTGGCGCCATTACTGGCAGTACGGGAAATATCTTTCCTTCCGGCCCGCCTGGTCTTTCTGGCCGATGCTGTTCAGCAGCAGATAAATACGGAAAAGATGGATTTCTGGTTTGGTTTTTTTATGAAGGAGAATGACCTGGAGGCGAGCTGCGCCAGTGCAGGGGCAGGTATAACATCTATCTGGGACAGTGGATATGATTACGGCAGATATACCAAGTGGTTTAAAAGAGCGCAAATCCTCTTAGCCAAGAGGAACAATATTTCTCCATTGGCTGTGGCCTCTCTATATGGGTTTAAGGCGCTCATCGAGCTTACAGGACCGGGCGATGTCCAGGCGGCAAAAGAGAGTTATGAGCATTTGCGTCTCTATGCTGAAAAAGCCGCTTCGCCATCTCTCAGGTTATTTTATGCTGCGGCCATAAGTTACTGTCTTTTATGGATGGGAAAACTTGCGGAAATTGAGATGATCCTTGACGATGCCGGCGTTTTTTTGGCAGATGCCGAAACGTCAATTGTCTGTAAGATATATTTTCAAACGACTGTTAGTTTATTTCATGCTGTGCGCGGAGAAATTGAAAAGGCAGAGCAGGTGATTATGGAAATCATCAATCTTCCTTTCTTTGAGCTGCTACCGCCGCCAGCTTATTTTCTCGCTTACGGGCACCTGTTGTATGCCATATCCCACAAAGGTCTCGCTGACCAGATAGAGGAAATCGCCCAGAGAGTGCGTACCCGCGCCATTCCAGAGCAAAATTATTTTCATTACTCCTATCTGCATTTCAGCCTTGGCATAGCCTACCTCCTGACTGGACAGCCGCATAAAGCGCTCATCCACAGCAACGAAGCCGTAGAGAGAGGCCGATTGAGTGGAAGCCAGATTGCGGAAAGAATGCCGGCCCTTCTTCATGGGCAGGCGCTTTCTGATCTTAACAGAGATCGCGAGGCCTTAGAGCATTTTCTAATTTGGATAGATAAATGGCTGAAAGGGGGATTCAATATTATTGCTGCAGCTGGCGCCATTGAGCTTGCCCATCTGTATGCTAAAAAAGGGCATATCGAAAGAGCAAGGATATATTATGAGAAAGCCTCGCAGGTCATGCCCCAAGGAGAAAATGTTCCTTCCCTTTACCGGTCCGCAAGATTTATGGAAAATCTTAGAAGACGCATTTATCATCAATCCCCTGTAGCCGAGATAAGGCAGAATCCTGAAAACACTCCCGTGCAAATAGAAACCTTCGGTGAACTTAAAGTGCGCATCGGCGCCAAGACGATTTATGACCGCCATTGGAAGGGCAGGACAACGAAGAATCTTCTGAAGGCGCTCATCGTTTACGGTTGTTCAAAAATCTCCGCCGACCTTTTGATTGATACTCTCTGGCCTGACGCGGAAGCCGACCATGCTGCAAACAACTTGAAGGTGGCCATCTCCCGGTTAAAGAAATTGGGTTGTCCAGAGGGAGAAGATCCGCTGCCATGGATAGTTGTTAGACACAAGCATATATCTTTGTCCAGGGATCTCTGTACAGTGGACACTCTTCTTTTTCAGGAGGCACTCTCCGCCGTCCTTAAAGAGAAAGGTGGAGCAGAAGAATTGATAAAGGTGCTGGACCTTTATAAAGAAGACTTTCTCGTAAATGATAACAGCACTATCTGGGTGATTCGTCATCGTGAATTTCTCAGAGAGAAATTCATCAAAGGCGTCTTTGCGCTTTTTGATAAGGCCAGGGGAATAGATGATTTAGAAATAGTGATTCCCCATCTTCTAAAAGCCTCGGCCAAAGACCCACTCAATGAAGAAGTCTACGCCCGCTTGATGAGGGCCCAAATAAAAATGGGTTATATTTCAAAGGCGATGCAAACATACAGGCAGGCAGAAGAAATTCTAAAAAAAGAACTCGATATAAGACCGGGCCCTGCTCTTCAGTCCCTTGTGCAAAGTATTCGCCAGCATTCTTAAGGAACTCTCCTCTCTGCAAGAATAAAAAAATTAAAAATTCTGCAACTGTAACCGCAACTTTTACCTTTTTGTAACCTCCCGTGTGTTAAAAATTATTCGTAAAAATTATTCCCAGAGCAAAATATTTCAGGTGGTAAATACTTTTTTTCCGTGATGGTGGAAAAAAGGGGCCTATGAAAAAGGACGCCGCCCAAAATAACGACCGGATAGAAGTGGCCGAGACATACCTCCTAAGGATCTTCAGACGGAGTTCTGACTTGCAGGAATCTATGGTGGGCACTGTTGAAAAGATAGGGGGTAAGCAAGGAGAAAAGCTGGCTTTTAAGACAGAAAAAGAGCTTTTGGAATTAATCAGAAAAAAGGGGGATTTATCATGAGCACACTAAAAGAAAAGATTTTTGTTATGGCTATTGGAGCCTTGATCGGACTGGTTTTATTACTCACTCCTGGTCTGGCAGTGGCCCAATTTGCCGGCGGAACAGGTGAACAAACAAATCCTTACCAGATTGCCACAGCAGACCATTTAAACCTGGTACGAAATTATCTTGACAAATACTTTATCTTAGTGGCCGACATTGACCTGAACGTTGCTCCCTATAATACAGGTGACGGCTGGGAGCCCATCGGTACAGGTAGCAATCCCTTTACTGGCAGCTTTGACGGTAATGGGTACACCATCCGCAATCTATATATTAATAGACCAAGCTCGTATCCTGCTGGTCTGTTTGGAAGAATAAGCGGAAATATTCGAAGAGTGGGCATCGAAGGCGGTAGCGTAACTGGCCTTTATTATGTCGGTGCTCTGGTAGGGTATAACGCAGGAGGCACGATCAGTGATTCGTACAGCACTGTCAGTGTTTACGCTCAGAGCGAAGTAGTAGGTGGTTTGGTAGGTTATAATTATGGAGGCACCATTACTAATTCTTACGCCTCGGGCAATGTGACCGCAGCTGCAAGTGCCTATTATATTGGCGGTCTGGTAGGCGTAAATACGGGCACCATTACCAGTAAGGGCACCATTACCAATTGCTACAGCACGGGTAATGTTACGAGTACCGGAGACTATGTCGGCGGGCTGGTCGGGCACAATTATCGAGGGGACATTACCACCAGCTATGCTACAGGTATAGTGGAAGGTAAACAAAGAGTTGCCGGGCTGGTCGGAAGTAGCTGGTATGGCGAAATTAATAGGTCCTATGCTACTGGCCAAGTTACCGGAGAATTAAGAGTTGGCGGGTTGGTAGGAAATCACTCTACATCAGGAATAATTAATAAGTCATATGCTTTGGGAAATGTTAACGGAGTAGAACGGGTTGGTGGCTTGGTAGGTGATAATCACAGTGAAATCTATGACTCCTACTCCACCGGCGATGTAACCGGCAATACTAATGTAGGCGGTCTGGTAGGGTTTTTACGCGGTGACGTTGTGGAGGTTATTAGTCGCTCTTACGCAACCGGTGTGGTGGAAGGGAGTGTGCATGTCGGCGGATTGGTGGGCAGAAGAGATGATAACACAGAGATCACCAGTTCTTACTGGAACACGGAAACCTCGGGCCAGACAATCGGTGTGGGCAATGGCAGCAGCACCGGCTGTACTGGCCTGACCACTCAGCAAATGAGGGATCAGACGAGTTTTGATGGATGGGATTTTGCCGCCGTCTGGAATATGGAAGCGAGCTTATCGTATCCCTGGCTGCGCGATAACGAGCAGATTCCCCACCCCGGTAAAATCAGCCCGTCAAACAATCTTCCCACAAAACCCGAACTTGTTTATCCGGCAAACGGGCAACAGGGGCTGGACTCCACAGTGACCTTCAAGTGGCGACCATCTACAGATCCCGATGGAGACCCCGTCACTTATGATATTTATTACTGCTTGGACCCTGACCCTATTAACAATTGTTCCGCTAAACAAGTAGCCTCGGTGAACAGAGCAAAAGACATTTACCATGCGGGCATTTCATTTGGCGGAATAGGGACGATTCTGGCCGGAATATTCATGGCCAGAAGGGAAAGGAGAAGGCTCTTTTTACTCCTGGCGGCTGTAATTATTAGCGGAATACTCATAAATTCCTGTGGCAGTGGAGGAGATGGTACTGAAGAAGATGTTGCTGGGGGAGGGGAGGCAGAAAACTACATTACCTATACTGCTTCGGGACTCGAACCAGGCAAAACATATTACTGGGCGGTGGTCGCCAAAGATGACAAAGGCGGCGAGTCGGCAAGCGATGCCTGGAGCTTTACCACGAAGTAAGGCTAACATGGAAAGATTCAACCTGAAAGGACGACGGCATGAGTACCTGTTGCTCTTTGCCATCGTCCTTAAAAAAAGTGTTAAGGCGGATGTTTAAAAACAATAAATGGCCATCTTCAAGGGGGGTATTATGAAATTATTCAAAACTGCTTTGATTGTTTTCCTTTTTCCCATTATGGTGGCGGGATGTGCCACCATGGGTTTGGAGTTCGACAACGTAAAGAAAACAAATCAATTAAGACCTGGCATGGCTTATGAGGAAGTAGTGCAGCTTCTTGGTTCACCTCAGTCCTCGGGAATAGCTGGAGAGAAGTTTTACGCCAGGTGGAGGTTCCATGAGGCCTGGAAAGGTTTTGTTTTCTACGATATGGTCTTTGACCCTGCCTCGAAAAGGTTAGTTAGTTGGGGACCCAACGAAGAAGAGTACCAGAAAAGTCAGAAGGCGATGCAACAAATAGCCGATGCGTTTATTCAGGGAGGGGAAAGTGGCGGAACTCCTAGGGGCCCCAACGACGCTAATCTTCAGCAGCAAATTGCTGGCACCTGGTGGGGATACGCGGGCTCAACAGAAAGAATGGTCGGTCTTTGTCCCGACGGAAGCTATCGGGACTATACCGAATCGAGTTATTCCGGGAAGTCTTACGATCAATATGGCAGCCAGACCATGGCCTGGGGATCAGGGGGACAACGTGGAGGATCCGGCCGGTGGACAATTAACGGCAATACCCAGGAGGGAATTATTCATGTGACCTATGGCGACGGAAATTCTATGACGCTCCGTTACCGTCAGATCAACGACCCCGGCTGCTTGAACTTCAACGGCCATATCCTTTGCCGGCGCTCTCGCAGCTGCCAGTAAGGTGGAAGAAATTTATAAAGAAGGGAAATAGAGGAGAGTGGGGGCTCCCAGAGTATCTAATCGCCCTATCCCGGCCAATTAGTGTCTGCAGAAAAGAAATAAAGTGCTCTTCCCTCGGAGCCCGCGGCCTCCCAATTTATCCAAGATTATGATAATTTATGGTTAGTCAGGAGAGGGAAGGGTAGACTTAGTTAAGTATCCTTAAAACCTTGGCGCCTTTTATTCTTCTTTGTTTCAATTCCAGGAGAGCCTGATTAGCCTCGGCTAAGGAGAATTCTTGAACTTCTGGTTTAATGGGGATCTGAGCGGCCAAATGCAGAAACTCTTCGATATCTTTTCGGCTCACATTAGCCACGCTCTTGATTTCCTTTTCGAGCCAGAGGTGAGCTGGATAGTCAATTTCTTGCAAGACTTCTTTATCTCTTTCTTCTTTGCGAATAGCATTAATGACTAACCTGCCTCCCTTTTGTAGATTCTTTAAACCAGCCATAATTGGTTTCCATGCTGGAGTAGTATCAATGGCACAATCTATTTTTTCCGGAGGTTCTTCTTCTATGTCTCCTGCCCAATTGGCTCCCAATTGCCGGGCAAAATTTCTTTCTTGATCGCTCCGGGCAAAGACGAATACTCTGGCTTGGGGAAATTTGTATTTAGCCATTTGAATAACTAAGTGAGCTGAAGCACCAAAGCCAATTAAACCCAAGTTCTTTCCGGTGCTCATTCCAGATAAGCGCAGAGCTCGATACCCGATAGCCCCAGCACAAAGCAGGGGAGCTGCTTCGGAGTCGGAAAAAGTCGGGGGAATCGGATAGGCAAAATCTTCTTTGATAGCCATATACTCAGCATAGCCACCGGGTAAATCCCTTCCGGTAGCCATAAAATCATTACACAAATTCTCTTTTCCCTCTAAGCAAAAAGCACAGCTACCACAGGCGGAACCTATCCAACCAACACCCACCCGGTCCCCCACTTTAAATTTATCGGCCTTTGGTCCATTCTCCTCCACGCGGCCCACAACCTGGTGTCCGAGAATAATTGGAAATGCCGGGGGAGGTGTTCTTCCCTCAATTTCATCCAGTTCTGTGTGGCAGACGCCACAGGCAGAGACTTTTATTAAAATCTCTTTTTCCCGGGGAGTTGGCCTAGGTAAATCCACGAGTTGAAGAGGCTCAGAATTTTTCTCTAAAGAAGTAATTTGTTGCAGCACCATGGCCTTCATTTTTCTGCTCTAAATTCTTTTCTTAATCTATATTTAAGCACGTATTTTCGGCGTTTATCTGCGTCCCATATCTTCTAAGCAACCCGCATCATCCAGCCGTAGGGATCTTTAATCTTTCCGTATTGAATCCCCATTATATTGTCATAAAGTTTTTGCGCTAAAGGTCCAACTTTTCCATTGTTCACCAAAAAGGTCTTCCCTTTATAAGCTAGTTTGCCTACGGGGGAAATAACAGCCGCCGTTCCGGAAGCAAATATTTCTTTAACTCTTCCCTTTTCCAGACCGGAGATTATTTCATCCAGAGCAATTCTCCGTTCGGATACTTTCAACTCCCAGGACCGGGCTAAATGGAGAACAGAGTCCCGCGTCACGCCTGGCAAAATTGTTCCTTCTAAAGGAGGCGTAATTAATTCTTCATTAATGTAAAAGAAAATGTTACTCGTCCCTACTTCTTCAGGATACTTTCTTTCGATAGCATCCAACCATAAAACTTGCGTATATCCTAAGGCATGGGCCTCTTCCGCAGCTAAAAGACTAGCGGCGTAATTAGCTAAAGTCTTTGCTTCTCCCAATCCTCCAGGAGCTGCTCGAATATATTTTTCCGTCACATAAATATCAACGGGATTAAAACCTTGCGGATAATAAGCGCCGACGGGACTCAAGATAATATAAAAAAGATACTTCTTGGAGAGCTGCACACCTAAGGCTGCTTCGACAGCAATCATATTGGGACGAATATAAAGAGATGTTCCCGGAGCAGAAGGTACCCAATCTTTCTCTAAGCTAACAAGTTTTTTGGTGGCCTCTAAGGCCAGCTCAACATCCAATTCGGGCATGCATAAACGTCGGGCCGAACGATTCATTCGTTCAAAATTCATCCGGGGGCGGAATAAATAAATTTCCCCATTGGACCAACGGTAAGCTTTTAATCCTTCAAAGACTTCTTGTCCGTAATGTAAAACTAAGGCTGCTGGGTCTAAAACCAGCTCATGGTAAGGTTCAATCCGGGGGTTTTTCCAGCCTTCCCCTTTCTCATAATCCATCAAAAACATGTAATCGGTAAAAATTTTTCCAAAACCAAGAGGATCATGGGGGGCGGGCTTCTTTTTTAATTTGTCAGCAGGTAAGATTTTAATCGGTATGTCCATCATGTCTATGCTCCTTTAATATTTTTTGATTTTTTATACCACAATTTATATAAAATAATAAATAGAAACTTAAATTGCTCTGGCCAGCGTAAGCACTTGTACTTGCCGGGCACCTGCTTCCTTCAATACTCGCGCACATTCTCCAACAGTCGCTCCGGAAGTAAATACGTCATCGATAAGCAATATATTAATTCCCGAAGGAAGATGGTTTTTACGCACGCGGAAGGCGCCGCGCATATTCTTTTCCCGCTCTGAACCAGAAAGCTGGGTTTGCGGCTGAGTGTAGCGAATTCGCTCTAATAAGTCAAATTGCAGAGGTATTTTATGTACACGGCTGACCACCCGCGCCAGGAGGAGCGATTGATTAAAACCTCTTTCCCGCAGGCGGCGGGGATGAAGCGGGACGGGCACCAGCAGATCAATATTCGCCAAAGAAAAATCGGCATCTTTATATCCGGCTAAAAGCATTCCTAAAGGATGAGCTAAATAAGTAGCCCCCTGGTATTTAAAGCGGGAGATCAACTCGGCCATTAATCCTTCATAAGGGCCCAATGCTCTGGCCAAGGTAAAATGTAATTCATTATTGAGGCAACGAGCGCAGAGATGACCAAGGCCTTCGGAAGTGGCAAAGCCAATTCCGCATTTAGGGCATTTAGGAGAAGAGAAAAAAATTAGGTTAGCGAGACAAGAAGAACAAACACGTACGTTTTGAAAGCCATCCATAATTTGGCCACAAGACAAACACCGGGGAGATAAGAAGAAATTAATCAGGGCAGACCAGAATAATTTCATCCTTAAAAATTTACGGGATAGTTATAGAAAGGAATGGCCGGAACAATCCGGGCAGCTTCGGGCAATTTCACCGTAAAGGTACCCCAGTTTTTACAATCTTCACAGTAACTGCTCCATTCCCGCTCGGTCTGGGCGCAGATGCCGCAAGTATAAGAGGGAAGGGATACTTTTAAAGCATCTAAGGCTTTTTCATAGGACTCTATAGCTGAGGAAGTATCGCCCCGCCGATGTAATGCCTGTCCCATGAGGATAAAGAGTTCGGGGAAAGAAGCTCCAGAAATTTCCAATTCTCGGAGTTGGGCTAAGGCCTCATCAATCATTTCCATGCGCACTAAAAGGCGGCTATAAAAAAACCGCAGGACAGTGTCTTCAGGTTTTTTTCTCAAAGCTTCATGATAGATCTCTAAGATTTTTTGCGGATTAGCCTGAGACAGATAAAGGCCTTCCAGACGTTCTAAAAAAACCGGGTTTCCCGAGGTGTCCAATGCTTTCCGCCAGATTTGACTCGCTTCTTCTGGATCGCCCAATCTTTGGCGGATATCTCCTAAGGTGACGAAGGCTGGGATAAAATTCCGGTCTTCTTTAATAATTTCGCGCATGGCCTTCTCGGCCTCTTTGAAGTTTCCTTTTTGCGCCAGTTCTTCCCCAAATTTATACTCCAAGCCAAGTAAGAATTTCTTCTCCGACTCGGCCAGTTCTTTCTCTTTAGTATATTTGACAATTTGTTTTTGGGTTTCGTAGGCGGCCGCCCAATCTCCTTGCTTAAGGAGGATTTCTCTTTTTTTCCGCAAGGCTTCTCTATTTTCTGAGTCATGGGCAATAATATATTCTAAGGTCTCCAAGGCCAAATTATAATCATGGCGGGCCCGGTAATTTTTCTCCAAGGCAAAGAGGATTTCCAAGTTTTCTGGGGCCAGCGCTTTGGCCTTAATTAAGATTTCGATTGCCTGTTCATATTTCTTTTCTAAGTGGTAGAGATTGGCCAAAGAAAGGTAAGCAGGAAGGTGCTGATCGTTCTTGGCTAGGACCTTTTGCAGGCCTTCTTGGGCTTTAGCAAAATTACCTTTGAGCATCTGCTCCAGGGCTTGACTATAACGTTCCTGGAGATATTCTTCTTTCCTATGCCGCTTGGAAGAACGCCATAAGTCAAAGGCCCGTTTGGTATCGATAAAGAGGGTAACTAAAAAGACAAAAAAGGCGCCAATGAAAAAAGCGGCGAAAGCAATGAGGGCCGGAGAAATGGTTAGGGTATAATCTTGGTAAAGGGTAAATTCTATCTGTTCCGGATTAAGATAAAATAAATACCCAAAAATAAGAATGATGATGATGAAAATAAAAAAATGCAGGCGCGAAAACATGGGCGATTCCCTTTATTTCTTATGGTATGGTTCACCTCTTAAGATGGTGAAAGCGCGATATATCTGTTCTAAAAGCAACATACGTGCCAAGCCGTGAGTTAAAGTTAAGGGAGAAAGGGAGAGAAGCAGATCGCTCTCCTTTTTTAATCCTTCTTCCAAGCCTAAAGGACCTCCTAAAATGAAGACAATTTCTTTTTTTTGTTCCTTTGCTAATTTACCGAGAAAAGATGCTAACCCTTCAGAGCTAAAGAGTTTTCCTTTTTCATCCAAGATGACTTTAAAGGCCCCTTTGGGTAGCTTTTCTCTAATTCTTTGTCCTTCTTTGCTTAAAATTAATTCTTTTTTCTTACCCTCCTTGATTTTTTCTTCGGGAATTATCAGAGAACGAAAGTTAGCGTAATGAATGATTCTTTGTTCATAGATTTGACACCCTTGCCGAATAAAAGGCTCACTAATATGCCCAACCGCTATAAGAGTTAGGCGCAAATTTTCCTCACGCTGTTCGTATTCTTCGCCGGGGTTGGGGCGGCAGATTTACCCGCGGAGCATCGGCCCACAATCTTTCTAAATCATAGAATTCACGCACTGGTTGGTAAAAAACGTGCACGACCACTTCGCCGTAATCAAGCAATATCCAACGCCCTTCCCGCTTGCCTTCGATTCCTAAAGGATAAAGCCCTTCTTTGGCTAACTTTTCTTCGATGTGCGAGGCGATGGCCTGAACTTGCCGGTCGGAATTGCCGCTACAAATGACAAAGTAGTCGGCAAAGGAGGAGAGGTTTTGAATCGATAAAATGACCAGGTCGATAGCTTTATGATCAAGCGCCGCCCGCGCGCAAAGAAAAGCTTTCTCTTTGGGATTATTATAAACCAACTTACCGCTTGTTTTTCGCTTACTGATAGAGTTTATGGCGATATATGAAATCCTCCACTCCTGCTGGCAAAAGATATTTAATAGACTGCCCTTGGGCTATCTTCTCTCGGATCATGGTCGAAGAAATATCTAGGCCCGTTATTTCTCGCGGAAAAACGCCGAACCCGGATTCATGGATAAAACCTCTTTGTTTTTTATCATAACAAAAAGAATTTCTTAGTTCAACCGGCAGATGATCTGCTGAGAATTTTTTTTTAAATCCGGGTCGGGCCATAATGACAAAGTGGCATAACTGGAAAAGGGTCGAGTAATCTTTCCAGGTGTTTATTTCCAAGAAGGCATCGAGGCCAACGATGAAATAAAGCTGCACTCTCTGGCCAAACCGCCGGCGGAAATGCCCTATAGTTTCTACAGAATAAGATTTGCCTTTCCTGCGCAATTCTACTAAAGATAGGGAAAAACGGGGATTATCCGCAATAGCCAATTTGACCATGCGGGCTCGCCAAGAGGCTGGAATGATATTTTCCTTTTTTTTATGGGGTGGATCAGCTGCCGGAATGAAGATAACTTTTTGCAAAGCAAAAATCTCATAGATCTCTTCGGCTGAACGTAAATGGCCAAAATGAATAGGATTGAAGGTTCCTCCGAAAAGGCCTATCTTTTTCATTGCCGGATTTGTCCAGATCCGTAAACGATGAATTTAGTAGTAGTCAACTCTTCCACGCCCATAGGGCCAAAGGCATGTAATTTTGTGGTACTGATGCCAATTTCTGCTCCCAATCCCAATTGAAACCCATCGCTAAACCTGGTGGAAGCATTAACTAACACCGTCGAAGAGGGTACTTCTTGCAAAAAACGTTGAGCATGCGCATAATCTTGGGTCACAATGGCCTCGGTGTGAGCTGAGCCATACCGGATAATATGCTGGATAGCCTCATCCAGCGAATCAACTATACGCACAGCTAAGATTAAATCCAAATATTCTTTGCCCCAGTCTTCTTCATCGGCCGGCTTGATCGCCGGCAGTATTTTCTTCGTCTCCGGACATCCGCGGAGTTCCACGCCGGCTTGGGTAAATTTTTGAGCCATAGGAGGTAGGAATTGAGGAGCGATTGCCCGATGCACTAACATAGTTTCCATGGCGTTGCAAACACCTGGCCGCTGGACTTTAGCGTTATAGCATATTTCTTGAGCCGTATTTATATCAGCCGAGGCATCAACAAAAACATGGCAGACTCCTTTATAATGCTTAATTACGGGAATCTTAGAATGGGCGGTCACAAAGCGAATCAGATCTTCCCCGCCGCGGGGAATAATTAAATCAATAAATTCTTCTAAATTTAACATCTCCTCTATGGCTTGGCGGGAAACTATAGGGATAACTTGGATAGCCGCTTCCGGAAGGCCGTGTTTCTGGATGACTCTTTGCAATACGTCCGCAATGGCTAAATTAGAATTAATAGCCTCTGATCCGCCTCTTAGAATGACCGCATTCCCTGCCTTTAAACAAAGAGCTGCGGCATCCGCGGTTACATTTGGTCGCGATTCATAAATTATGCCAATCACGCCTAAAGGAATACGCATTTTACCTACTAAAAGGCCATTAGGCCTTTTCCACATTTTGACTATTTGGCCTACGGGGTCGGGCAGGGCAGCGATTTCCCTTAAGCCCGCGGCCATAGTTTGGATAACTTGGTCAGTTAAGGTGAGCCGATCAATCATAGCTGCAGAAAGACTTTTTTGGCGGGCTAATTTTACATCTTCCGCATTTGCTTTTTTTAACTGAGCAGCGGCTTTAGTTAATTCCTCCGCCATATCTAAGAGGGCTTGGTCTTTAATCCGCGAGGAAAGGTTGGCCAATTTATAGCTTGCTTCCCGCGCTTTTTTGGCCATTTCCCTAATCTGCTTCTTAATAGTCATAATTCACTCCGCAGTTTAAATTTTGCGCCCTTTTTTCGGGAAAAGTTTGCTCTTTCTTTCTCTCAAACTTAGTGCCTCTACTCCTAGAATCTGGGTAAACAAAGTTTCACCGCCGAGATCGCCGAGGACGCCGAGAATTATTTTCTTAATCTTAGCCACAGGGAGCACAGAGAACACAACTCGGCAAAGCCGCAACCAAAAATTTATTTCTCACAGAGCCCACAGAGAACGCAGAGCAAAAATTTATATTTTTTTATATTTTTTTTCATTTGTTTCTCTGGGCGCTCTGAGAGCTCTGTGAGAGTAATCTTTTTTCTTAATAATATTTTTTAATCCTGAAAATCTGCGATAATCTGCGTCCTATAATCTCCCCCGTCCCCTCATTAAAAAAGAGGGAGTTTATCTCTAAAGAGGAGCATTGCAGCACTCTTATTCGCCCTGCTCCCTGCTCCTTGCTCCCCGCTTAGCCATTTTCCCATTATTCCAACATTCCCTTATTCCACTTTAAATGGAAAATACTTATATAACGGCCATATCATCCCGATGAATAATTTCGTCGCTATATTTATATCCTAACTTATCTATAATTTCACTGGATTTCAATCCTTTTATTTTATTAATTTCGGTTGACCCATAGTTACTCAGGCCCCGGGCAAATTCTTGCCCCTGAGCGTCTACTAAAACAACCGCATCGCCCACACCAAACTTTCCTTCCACGGATATTACTCCTGAAGGTAGAAGACTTTTTCCTTTTTGGCAGATAGCTTTTTTAGCCCCTTCATCAACCATAATCTTCCCTTTAGGCTTCAGGGTAAAAGCGATCCAGTGCTTGCGGCTCGTAAGCTTGTTTAATTGGGGCACAAAAAGAGTACCTATTTCCTCCCCCTGCAAAATTCTCTCGATTATTCCGGGAACTAACCCGTTGGCTAAAATAGTGGGGACGCCAAAAAAGGCTGCTTTCCGGGCGGCCTCGAGCTTGGTAACCATGCCACCTATACTAATAGGGCTGGAAGTACCGGCTGCTCCTTCTTCCATCTCCTCAGTAATTTGCGAGACTAAGGGGATAAGACGAGCATTCTTAAATAGGCGAGGGTCGCGGTCATAAAGTCCGTCTATGTCGCTTAAAATAATCAAAAGATCAGCATTGACTAAGTTAGTAACCAAGGCTGATAAATTATCATTATCCCCAACTTTAATTTCTTCGACCACAACGGTGTCGTTTTCGTTGATGATAGGAATTACGCTCATACTCAGCAGCGTAAATAGGGTATTGCGGGCATTAAGAAACCTATTCCGGTTAGCCAGATCATCCCTGGTAAGTAAAATTTGAGCTACTTTTTCTCCATAAAAAGAGAAAGACCTTTCGTAGTTCCACATAAGAGAACTTTGCCCTATGGCCGCGGCGGCTTGTTTTTGGGGCATAGTTTTTGGTTTTTCGGTTAAGCCGAGGCGGGCCATGCCCGCGGCGATAGCTCCTGAAGAAACGATAACTATCTCATAACCCCTTTTTTTAGCGGCGGTGATTTCTTGGGCTAAGCGATCAAAAACTTGTTGGCTTAAAGCCCTTCCTTTGTTCGTTAATACCTGACTTCCTATTTTCAGGACAAGACGATGCGTCTTTTGGAGGAGTAACTTGCGGTTCAATTCGTCTGTTCCTCCTTTTTTCGAACAGTCAAATTTATTACTAATGCTTTGAGCAGAGCGGGAATTCCTTGACCCGTTAAAGCCGAGATAGGGTAAACTTTTTGTCTCCTCTTCTGGAAGTACAATTTAACCTTTTGGGTAATCTCCGCCGCCTGAGGTAGGTCGATTTTATTTAGGGCGATTATTTGGGGCTTCGCGGCCAAATTAGCGTCAAAGAGAGCGAGTTCTTGATTTAAGGTGCAGTAATCTTCAATCGGATCACGTTGGGTTGTTCCGGAAACATCTAAAACGTGAAGGATTAATGAGGTACGTTCCACATGGCGTAAAAATTTTAAACCCAAGCCGGCTCCCGCATGGGCCCCTTTAATAATTCCTGGGATATCAGCGACTACAAAAGGGCGGTAGTCATGGAAACGGACGACCCCTAAATTGGGAACTAAAGTAGTAAAAGGATAATCGGCAATTTTAGGTCGAACGGCGGAGATACGGGCAATTAGAGTAGATTTGCCTACATTTGGGAAACCTACAATGCCAATATCGGCTAAAAGTTTTAATTCTAAAGTAATCCAGCGGGCTTCTCCCGGTTGGCCAGGTTCGGCATAACGAGGTGCCTGCCGGGTAGGAGTGGCGAAATGGGCATTTCCCCTGCCGCCCTTTCCTCCCCGGGCCACAACGAAAGTCTCGCCATCTTGGGTAAAATCTTTCAAAATCTGATTGGTTTCGGCATCGCGCACTACCGTGCCTACCGGCACAGGTAGGATGAGGTCGGGGGCACTTTTCCCTTCTTGGTTTTTCCCTTTCCCGTGTTGGCCTCTCTTGGCATAATAGTGCTGCTTATAGCGAAAGTCCAGGAGGGTAGCTGTCTGGGAATCGGCTTTCAAAATCACATCGCCACCTTTGCCTCCATCGCCACCATCAGGACCGCCGCGGGGGACGTATTTCTCGCGCCGGAAGCTTATACACCCATTCCCCCCATCCCCGGCTTTGACGAAGATTTTTGCCTCATCGATGAATTTGATTGCTTAAACTCCCCAGACTTCTTCGTAGGTATTGCTGGCTTTTTAAAATGAAGCTCAAGCCTGAACTTGGGCTGGCGGTGCGGGATAGACACTGACTTTTTTCCGCTCGCGATCAAGGCGTTCGAAAGCAACTATACCATCAATCTTGGCGAATAAAGTGTAGTCTTTACCCATGCCCACATTCACCCCAGGATGAATACGAGTTCCGCGCTGACGCACTATGATAGATCCAGCAGATACCCATTGCCCGCCGAATCTTTTCACACCCAACCTTTGCCCGGCGCTGTCTCTTCCGTTCCGGGAACTTCCTTGTCCTTTTTTATGAGCCATTTTTTCCTCTTTCCTTCCTTACCCCTCGTTCCCTAACCAACATTGATTAAGGAAGAGGTATCTTAATTATTAAGGCTTATTTCTTTGATCCGCAAAGTAGTGTAGGGCTGGCGATGCCCTTGTTTCTTTCTATATCCTTTACGGCGCTTCATCTTGAACACTATTATTTTTTTAGCCCGCTGTTGACCTAAAATTTGACCAACTACCTTCACATTAGGTAAAAGCGGATTTCCAGTTAGAACTTTTTCACCATCTGCGTAAAATAATACCTCTTTCAATTCTATTTCCTGGCCGACTTCCCCTGATAGTTTTTCTACTCGGATTTTATCTCCTGGTGAGATGCGATATTGTTTTCCTCCTGTTCTTACTATGGCATACACTGAGGATTCCCCTTTCCCTAATTGTGATCTCTGAAAATCGACTTTTTTAGCACTCCCGCGAAAGCGCGAGTCCAGAGATGCCTTGAAAATATTGGATTCCTGCCTGCGCAGGAATGACTTAATTACATCCCGATAGACTTTTGCAGATATCTCAAATTAATTTCTTTAAGATATTTTAAGAAGTTTTACTATTTTTTGTCAATGATAATTTGCTTTGACCGTCTAACAGTTTTAATATTTCTCGCTGGCAACAAACAGGCGAAAGGGGGAGAGCCTCCCCCCTCCCGCCTGAATTAAGCGGGATTTAAAAAGTGATCGACGGTCAGTAATTTGCTCTAAGCGTTGATCACTTTTTATCAAAGATCTTTTTTGGAGGGTAGTCCCTTGTGGGTTGTCGCCTTTCGGCAAGGGACGAGCCCTTGCCCTACGAACTATATCGGCAAGGGACAAGCCCTTGCCCTACAAATCTGATCTATTGTCTATCTCGAAATTTCATAACTCCCCCACCCCTTCTTAACTTAATATTCCCTTTTTCTTTTTCAGAAATCTTCTTGACTATTAGTACTGCTGATTTCAAATTGCTCCAAATGATAGTCATTCTTAGCACTGATCACAATGCGCTTTTGGTAACGTTTTTCCAATTTTTCTAATTCTAAGCGAGCTTCATCGTAAATAAAGTTAGCCACATTCGGATGGACGTTAACCAGAATATTATTCCCGGGCAAATCTCGAATGTCGCGCTGTATTTCCCGGAGAATCTCTTGGCAAATGGTTGCTCGAGACTTTAAATACCCGCGGCCATCACAGTAAAAACACCTTTCGCTAAGTATTCTTCCCAAACTTTCCCGGGTGCGCTTGCGCGTCATTTCAACCAGGCCAAGTTCCGAAATCTTTAAAATATTAGTTTTGCTTTTATCTTTCTTTAATGCTTCGCGGAGAGCTTGGAATACTTTTTCCCGGCTCGATTCCTTTTCCATGTCAATAAAGTCAATAATGATTATTCCCCCAATATTACGCAAGCGAAGTTGATAAGCAATCTCTTTAACTGCTTCCAGGTTAGTTCTTAAAATAGTGTCTTCCAGATTCCGCTTACCCACATAGCGTCCCGTGTTCACATCTATAACCGTGAGGGCTTCTGTATTGTCAATGACAATATAGCCGCCAGATTTAAGCCAAACCTTCCTACCTAAGGCCCGGCTGATTTCCATTTCAATCCCGAAATAATCAAAGAGAGGTTCCTCTTTATCATAAAGCTCTATGGCCGATTTTAATTGGGGCATGAAGGTATCGCAAAATTCCATGATTTTCCGGTACTCTTCTTCTGAATCAATGATGGCCCTTTCTACATCTTGGGTGAAAAGGTCGCGGATAGCCCTTAAAGTGATATCTAAATCTTTGTGAATCAAACTGGGCACAGGACTGGTAGCCTTACGCTTCTGAATGTTGTTCCACATCTTTAATAGAAAATCTAAGTCTTGGCGAAATTCAGCCTCGCCCTTTCCTTCGGAAGCTGTGCGGACAATTAAACCAAATCCCGGCGGCTTAATATTTTGTACAATATCCCGTAAGCGCCGGCGTTCAGCTTCATTCTCAATCCGCCGCGAAACTCCAATTTGTTCCACCATGGGCATAAGTACTAAGTGGCGACCAGGTAAGGAAATATGAGATGTTATCCGGGCTCCCTTTGATCCCAAGGGTTCTTTAGAGACTTGGACTAAGATCTCTTGTCCTTCATGGAGGAGGTCCTCTATTTGGAAAGGAGTATCCAAGTTTAAAACCTCTTCTTCTTCCACAAGATAGCCATCGCCATCTTCTTCCCGGGCCCGCATTAAAAGTTCTAAATCTTCAAAGTCCTGGTGAACATCGGCTACATAAAGAAAGGCTGCCTTTTCTAAGCCAATATCGACAAAAGCAGCTTGCATGCCCGGCAGAACCCGGACTACCCGCCCCTTGTAAATATTTCCGGTTATTCCTTGTTCCGAACTTCTCTCTATATAGAGTTCTGCTAATACTCCATTTTCCAAAAGGGCTACTCTAGTTTCACCGGAATTGACATTGATCAATATTTCGTTGCCCATTTCTATTCCTTAAATTGCACCTGGGTCTTTTTAATTTTTAATACTGCCCGTTTACTTTCTTCTCCCTTAAATATAAGATCCAAAATTTCTTCGGGGCGAATAAATTTGCCTTCCTCTCCTTGGAAAACCAAAGATAAAGTATGATCATCAATCAATTCGACAGCTTTAAGCAAATCCCTTAAAGGAAAAGATTTATTCTTGCGCGGCCAATAAAAACTTTTTTCTTCGCTAAGCAAATTGGCGATTTTTTCTTTAGGCCATTCTTGTCCTGGAGCTAATATGATTTCGTAAGTAACATAAAGTA
>CAZAGD010000023.1:0-10137 GCA_964484485.1 uncultured Syntrophaceae bacterium | reverse complement strand
TATACCTATAGAAGAATACAGTTTTTTACCAGAATTAACTTCCCGCTATCCCCAGAAGGCAATTCTTATAAGTTTTACAGGCGACAAATCGACGTATGAAAAAATGCGTACTTATCTGGAAGAAAAATCCCTGCCCGTGTTCTATCCCTTGGAAGATATTTTCGAAGTCCTGAGTGTCCTCTGTCAGGGCGTCAAATAAATAAGAATTTAAACAGCCTGCCTAAATTATGTCAGATATTTTTTTAAAAACAACCCCCGCTTTTAATCTAAAGACTTTTAAGGGCTTATTATCAATAGTAATTTTTTGCGATTAATTTTGGCACAAAGATTGCCATTAAAAAAATGGGAACTTTGCTTTTCCCAAAAAATAAAATCAAAGTAAGCGGGGGTGAAGTATGGAGGGGAATTCATTTTTAAAAGTAATCCCAATACCCAAGTTGCCAGTAACCAAGGCCAAACCCGAGTCTGATCCCCTTTTTCGTTTTTCTCATGTAATCCTGAATTTAACCTCCCGGGCTCTTGATTGCTTGGAAAAGCTTGCCCAAAAAGAAATGGAGAAGAAGTCCCCATCTGTTAAAATCCTCGAAGAATATTATCTTCTTCATCATTACCTTATTTTCATTAAAAGACTATGCTTAGAGAAAACAGTTTAAAATAAAAGTGAGGATTGCTCATATTTCTTCTGGGCGAAAATTTCTTGGGTCAAAATGGCCAAAAACGCCATTTTAAAAGATTCATGGTAAATATTGGATGATTACTCCTTTTTTTAAAAGATTTTGGATTTCTTCTGAGCTATAGCCGAATTCCTTTAAAATCTCAACACTATGTTCCCCTATTAAAGGGGGACGGCGACGAATTTGCGGCAAAAGGCCATCGGCAAAAATAGGAGTTTTGATTATTTTTACTTTGCCTTTTTGAGGGTACTCGCATTCTGCTATTATTTGGCGGTGGATTACCTGCGGATCTTGCATAATTTCATCAATGTTCATTAACCGACCGCAGGGAACATTGGCCTTTACCAAAATCGTTTCCAACTCCTGGCTTTTATATTGTTTTGTAATTTTAGTTATTTCTGAAGCCAATTGAGCTCGCCCTTGGCAGCGGCCATCGAGAGTAGAAAATCTTGGGTCTTCATAAAGTTGTTTTAAGTTTAATGCCTGACAGAGATTTTTCCACATTTCATTAGTGGTAACAGCAATGTAAATATATCCGTCTTTAGTTTCAAAAGCTTGATATGGTGCTGCGGCTAAATAGCCAGATCCCATGCGTTGGGGAAGTTCGCCGGTCATGGAATACATGGCAAAAAATTGCCCCATTTGCATGACGGCCACATCTAAAAGAGCGATATCAAAATGTTTTCCTTTTCCTGTCTTCTGCCGGTCAAGTAGGGCTAAAGCAATAGCATAGGCCATATGATTTCCTACTAAATAATCAACCATGGTGGGTAAAACTCTTACAGGAGGACGATCAGGTTCGCCAGTATTAATCATTATCCCCGACATAGCTTGGGCAACAGGATCATAGCCCGGACGCTCGCGGTAAGGACCAGTTTGTCCGAATCCAGAGATGGAGCAGTAAATGATTTGCGGATTTTCTTTAATAACTTTATCATAGTCTAAGTTCAGTTTGGCCATGGTCCCGGGAGAAAAATTTTCCAGAAGGACATCGGCTTTTTTGATAATGCACATGACAGCTTCATAACCTTCTTCGGCTTTCAAATTAATAGCTATGCTCCGCTTATTCCGATTAAAATTAAGAAAAGCAGAACCTTTGGTTGTCTGGCGCCAAAAATCGCCGGTTAGGGGTTCGATTTTGATGACATCTGCTCCCATGTCAGCCAACAACATAGAGCAGGCTGGCCCAGCAATTACTTGCGTAAAATCCGCTACCGTAATCCCTTGCAAAGGCTGCCACGAGCTATTTTTATTTTCCATTTTTCCCTCCGCTATTTAAAATTTAATTAAAATAGCCCAAAGGATTCAGAAAACCTTAAAATATTTTTAATCTCCCCTAACCCCTCTTTAGAAAAGAGGGGGGAAATTTGGTATATCAAAAAAGTTCCTCTTATAAAAACTTACTCTCCAGAGCCCCGATAGATGCAAAATGATTCTCATAAAAAATAAATTTATAGTCAAGGAATTTTATTGAGATCTCTGGCAAACAGACTTTTCTATCACTTCCGCACAAACGGGAGTCCAGAAATGCCTTGAAAATAATGGTTTCCTGCTTCCGCAGAAATAACGGAATTACATCCCGAGAGACTTTTTCAGAAATCTCTTATTCTAAAAATGGTAGGGGGTTGCCTTTGCGGTAGACTAAGGCTTGGCAGGAAGCAATGAGCTGATTTTTTTCATCATAAATCTTGATATCGTAATTGGCCGTTTTATTAGTGCGATAGAATTCTTTGGCCTCGGCTATGAGTTTGCTTCCCAAAGGAGGGGAGGAGATATAAGTAATATTCATGTTTAAAGCGACCGCCATAGTTCCATGAGAGTTGGAAGCTGTTTCAAAAGCTTCATCAATCAAGGCGAATAATGCTCCCCCATGAGCCATACCAAAGATATTTTGCATCTCAGAAGAAAAAACCATTTCCACTTTGGAGTAGCCTTCATCCAGGTCGACCAATTTTAACCCAAATTTTTGGGCAAAAGGTTCTTTTTCCACTTGGCGGTATATGGCTTGTTTTATTTTTTCATTCATCTTGGCTCATCTCCTTTAGCTTTTCTAAAGCTTTCGCGGCTAATTGAGCCGAATATTTATTCCATTCCCGCTCTTCTTGAGGCGAAATAAGGCGCATATGAAACTGGCAAGTTTTGGCGCCTTTAGGAATTATCTGGGTAAATTGGGCATCTACGGCGATGCCGGTCTTCTCTTGAAAAGATTCTAATAATCCTTGGACAATATAACGCTGAACGCGACAGTCAAATGCCTGGTAGTGATCTTGATGGGGACACCAAAGCACATCGCATAGGCATTCCTGATCATTTATAATGAGGGAAATTTCTGGAGATGCCCAAATTTCTTCGTTGATATAAGTGACAAATTTGGAGACGACCTCTATGTTCTTAATGTGCGGAAGTGGAACAAAATCTCTTAATACTTCTTGGCCAATTTCGCGTCCCAATTCTATGAGGACTTGATTTATTACTTTTTGGCCAGGGGCACCCAAGTTTTTTTCCACAGCTTTTAACGCTCGAATTAGGGCCAAGGACATCATCTGCCCCCATTTGAATAAGCGAGCCGGGTCATAATCTTTATCACTCAAAGCCATTTCCCGCATCTTCTTAATAGAAGCAGCAAAATGGCGGTTAAACGTAATTTGGCCTCTGCGCCATTTTTGGTCCTCAATCTGGATGTTCTCCATTTCGTTCCCTCCGGCCGATTTTGGCGAATAACCCTTTCCTCTCGCATAGGGAGAGTCGAAAAGACCCCGACCACGGGGGGAAGTGCAGGGGTTAAGTATAAATATTAAATTATTTGTCTTCTCTTAATTTTTGAATGAGGCGGAAAGTTTCTTCGTATATGCGATCTCTTGGCCCAATAGCCACCAATTCAATTTCTCTGATGTTCCTAATCCTATATATGATTCTGAAGGAACTTACCCGCATACTTCTTAAGCCAGCAAGCTCACCAATCAGTGCCTTGCCTGAATATGGATCAGCGATGATCATTTCTAAGGAGGCCCGAATTTTCTTTTTTAAGTCAGGATGCATTTTTCGGAGTAGATGGTGAATTTCTCGGGGAACGATGAGTTTTGTCATCGGCGAACCATCATCAAAAATTTTTATCCAAAGAGCTCTTCAAGGTTGTACATTTTAGCCTTCTTAGTTTTTAAGGCACGAAGTCCCTTTTTAATTTCTTTCATCAAATTTTGATCAGAACGAACAGCCACAGTCTCTTTAAGGCTCTCATACTCATCTGGGCTTACTAAAAAAGCAGCCGGCCGGCCATTTTTAGTAATCATTATCTCCTCATTTGTGGCGTTGAGAGCTTCAATCAGCCCGCTTAATTTCATCTTAGCCTCGGAGACAGATAAGGTCTTCATTTTTTGACCTCCTTTTTAGTTGACTATAATTTAGTTTATGTTAGCAAAAGGGAAAATTGTTTGTCAATTGAATGCTTGCCTGGGCAAGAAGAACCTATCTTGACTTTTTACCCCCCCTTTTATAGAATCCGATCAAGATCAAGGGGGCAATAATCAAATTAATTTCTGAAATTTTTTAGCCATTAAATATAAGAAGAGGGGTGTCATCATGCCATATTGGTTTGAAAATCCAACTTTGAAAGCATTAGTTCCCTTGGCGCTCTCTACGTCGATTAAAGGACTAACGACTATTTTCCGTACTCCGAAAATATTCAGTGGCTCGAATGTATTGCCAGAGGGGCCAGTAGTGGGACCGTCTACCATGGATTCCTTATCTTTGCACTGCCCGCGGAAAAGAGCATTTGTGGTCACAGATGAATTTAGCCAACGCCATGCCGCTAAAGTGGTGCGCTTCTTGGAATCTGGAGGTTTTACATCAATGACTTGGCCGCGCTGCCAGCCTGAAGCTCCTCTGGAAGTGGTCATGGAATGTGCTCAGGCAATTAAGAGTTTTGAGCCCGATTTAATTATTGCCGTAGGCGGCGGCTCGGTTATGGATTCAGCCAAAGGCGCCTGGATTATTTATGAACGGCCGGATATTAATGATTTACGGATGATTTCACCTTTGGATAAATTGAATTTGCGCCGCAAAGCCCTTTTAGCTGCCGTGCCCACAACTGCGGGCACAGGCTCAGAATGTACAGGAGCAGCAGTGCTCCATGATATGAGTGTTCATCGCAAAATCCCCATTGCGCATGATGAATTAGTCCCGGATTTTGCCATATTGGTGCCGGAATTTACTATGACCATGCCGCCCAAACTCACTGTCGGAACAGGGCTGGATGTTTTAGCCCACGCCATGGACGCAGTAACCACCCCCGCAGGAAATGAGTTTACGGAGCCATTAGCGTTAAAGGCAATTGCTATGGTTTTTCAATGGCTTCCCCGGGCCTACCAAGACGGGCAGAATAGGGAAGCACGCCACAGGATGTTGGTGGCGGCGAGCATTGCTGGTATAGCTTTTGGTATGAGTGGCTGTCATTTAACACACAGTCTTGGCCATTCTTTAGGTGCGGTTTTCAACATCCATCACGGCCTGGCCGTGGGCTTTTTTATTCCTTACGTCTTACAATTTTGTCAGAGAGTAACTGATAAACACATGTTGATATGTAAAACTTTGGATATTCCAGGGCAGGATGCCGCCGAGGGGTTGGGAAAATTAGTGGGGCAAGTGCGTACTTTTTTCACCAGTTTAAATGTCCCTTTGAGCTTGCGAGAAATGGGGATTTCTGAGCCAGATTTAGAAAGTAAAATGGATAAATTAGTCCAATATGCCTATGAAGATGTGGATTGTTATTTGAGTCCGAGGCCAATAACTGCCGGTCAGTGTGCCAAGATATTCCAATATGCTTTCGCGGGGCGAGATATTGATTTTTAAAGGGAGGAGGGAATAATGAAAGGATGCTACGGTCGGATTTGGGAGGTTGATTTAGCGAGTGGCCAGGTGATGGAATTAACTTTGTCTGCTGAATTCATGCAGAAATTCATCGGGGGAGCTACTTTGGCCGCTGCTTTGATTTATGAAAATTTCCATAAAGGAAAGGATCTGCTCGCTCCGGAAAAACCATTGGTATTTGCTGTTGGCCCTTTGACGGGCACGCCCCTGCCCATGGTTAGCAGATATGCCGTAGGAGGTATTTCCCCTTTGACTGGTTTTTGGGGGGAGGCGACAAGTGGCGGTCAGTTTCCTTTTCGATTGAAAGGCGCGGGATGCGATGGCCTGTTAATCAAAGGAAAGGCTGAACATCCAGTTTACCTTTATGTGCATGAAGGGAAAATAGAGATCAAAAGGGCCACTCATTTATGGGGCAAAGATATATACCAGACTCAGAAATTAATTAAAGAAGAGCTCAAAGATGAATTGGTCAGCGTGGCTTGTATCGGTACGGCAGGTGAGAAAGGCATTAAATACGCAGGTATCATGAACGATAGCGGGCGAGCTGCGGGCCGTTGTGGTTTGGGCGCTTTGATGGGCTCAAAGAATCTGAAGGCTATAGCGGCTTCCGGAAACTGGCGACCGGAACTACACGATCCGGAAAAAGTAAGAGAGCTGGCCAAAAAGGCCGTGGCCCAAATAAACGGGCATTTAGTTTCCGTGGCCTTTCGGGAATACGGGACGATGATGTATATGGACATGGCCATGATTTTAGGAGATGCGCCAACGAAATATTTTACCAAGTCGGTATTCCCCGTTTCCAAAGTAACCGGGCAGGCTCTGCGCCAGGCCTATACGGTTCATAACTACGCCTGTATGGGATGTCCCATCGGGTGCGGGCGGAAATTAACTGACTTTAGGCCAAAGCTTGCTATAGATGGTCCTGAATACGAGACGGCTGTGGCCTTTGGGCCTTTATGCTTAAATACGGATTTGGATGCTATTATCCGAGCCAATCACCTTTGTAATGCTCAGGGCTTAGATACTATTTCCACTGGAGTTTGTATTGCCTATGCTTTTTATTTATATGGCTTAGGAGTCTTATCGGTCAAGCAAGTTGGTTTGGAGTTGAAATGGGGAGACGGAGAGGCGATCGTAAAACTTATTGAGAAAATCTTAGCTCAGGAAGGTATTGGCCAAGTTCTCTCCCAGGGTGTGTTAGCAATAGCCAAAGAGTTTGGCCGTGATGAGGAGGAAGCGGCCCAGGTAAAGGGCTTGGAGATGCCGATGCATGACCCCCGCGCTTTTCATGGTATGGCTCTTTCTTATGCCACCGGTCCTCGCGGAGCTTGCCATTTGAAAGGTGATTTTTATAATGTAGATTTAGGAAATTTAGTGGCCGAATATATGATCTTACCCGGAGAGAGGTTATCTTCTTTGGGAAAGAGCGAGGCAGTGGCAAAATATCAAAGTTGGAAAGAGCTTTTCGACACGCTCACGCTTTGCAAGTTTGCTCCCCTAACACCTACGCAGGTTAGTGAAATGCTGCAAGCTATTACTGGATGGGATTATGGTCCGGCAGAGTTGCTGATCGCTGGAGATCGCTCGATCAATTTAAAACGAATAATAAGCAATAAATTGGGTTTAGGCAGGCAGCATGATAAGTTACCACGCATTTGTTCGGCAGCTTTGGATGAAGGGTCAACGGCCGGGATTGAACCAGATATGGCCAAAATGCTAAAAGAATATTATCATTTTAGAGGATGGGATTGGGAGACAGGATGGCCCAAAAAGGATAAACTTTTAGAGTTGGGGCTGGATAAAGCCGCGGCGGAAATGTATCCTTAAAATGAAAGTAAAAGTTTCGTTTCAAGGTATACTATCTGAATGGGCCGGTAAGCAAAAGGTCGAGGTTGATCTTCCGGAGGAGGGAAAATTTGGCGATTTATTATCTGAGCTGAAAAGACTTTTGGGAACAAGAATGCCTCCTCAAGTTTGGCATGGAGAAAAGAAGGATATGAACCCATCGGTTTGGGCCATGCGGGGCCAAGAAAGACTTGTTGACCCGGAGGCCCCCCTTAAAGATGGAGAAGAAATAATTTTTATATTAGGTATAGCAGGTGGTTAATGGCAAGATAGAAAAAAATCTTAGAAAGGAGGAACCTTAATTTGTCAAAAAGAATAAAGAAGATAGTGATTTGGTATATGGTGGGGATTATGTTTCTTTTGGGGGTGACCCCCAGGATCGAAGCAGGCTTTGCGCCTTCCGAAACGATTAATTTACCCATGGCCGAAAGAATGACGGATTTGAAGAAGATCCAAAAAGTCTTGCAAACAAAGATGGTCAAGGAAAGGTTAAAACAATTAGGTTTTACTGAGGAGAGCATCCAGAATCGCTTACAACAATTAAGCGATGAACAGCTCCATCAATTTGCCCTGAAGTTAGATGAACTTGCGGTTGGGGGTAATGGAGAAGTGGTTATTTCTCTTTTTGTCATTGCTATCCTTATTGTTATTTTGATTTATCTTTTAGGCCACAGGATTGTGATAAAGAAAGGATAAACCTTTAATCGAAGGGGAGCTCCTTTTCTAAAGGGGCTCCCCCTTAATTAATATCCTAATTTTTTCTCTACATCGAAGAGAGCCCGATCTATTGCTTGCAGTCCTTCTTCAACTTCTCGACGAGTTATAGTGAGCGGAGGGGAAAATTCCAAAGCATTATTGCCCATGCCGCGGATGATTACGCCATGATCCCTACCCGCCAAAGCCAATTGACCAAGTACGTTAGTTTGAGAAGGAAAGGGAGTTTTTGTTTTTTTATCTTGAACAATCTCCAAGGCGCACCATAGTCCTAAACCCCGGGCTTCTCCGACAGTAGGATGTTTCGTCAAATCTTTCAGGCCCTCCAGAAAAATTTTGCCCATAGCCGCAGCATTAGCTACCAGGTTTTCTTTTTCAATGATTTCAATACTGGTTAGAGCGGCGGCACAGCAAACGGGGTGATTGCCGTAAGTGTGTAAATGCAGAAAGGTGGGAATATTTTCAGCGATCTTGGCAGTGGTGGCAGTAGCTCCTAACGGAGCGTACCCGCTGGTAATTTGTTTGGCCATAGTCATTATATCAGGCTTTATATTATAATGCTCAGCCGCAAACATTTTGCCCGTTCGTCCAAAGCCCACAATTACCTCATCAATAATTAAAAGCACACCATATTTATCGCAAATTTGCCTGATTTTATCAAAGTAACCATCTGGAGGCGGCAAAGCTCCGACTCCTTGCATCACTGTTTCGGCGATGAAAGCTGCTACCAGGTCTGGTCCTTCAAATTGAATTAAAGAATCGAGGGCATCAGCGCAGGCTAAGTCACAAGCCGGAAACGAAAGATTTAAAGGACAACGGTAACAGTAAGGCGGAATTAGAAAGGCATGGCCGGGAACTAAGGGAGACACTATATTGCGCATAGGGTTTAAAAAACCCAGGGCGCTGAGGGCCCCCATGGTCTGGCCATGATAAGCATTCTGACGAGAAATGATTTTAAAGCGCCGCTGTTTGTTGGCGAAATAATGGTATTGCTTAGCAATTTTGAAAGCAGCCTCTACAGCTTCTGAGCCATCGCAGACAAAGCAGGTGGTAGTCAAATCGCCAGGATAGATAGAAGCTAATTTTTTGGCCAATTGTACTGCCGGGGGAGTAATAAAGAACGCAGGTGTGTAGTAGTGTAATTTTAAAGCCTGTTCGTACATAGCGCGGGCTACTTCTTCTCGACCGTAGCCGATGGCGTTAGGGCGAGTGTTGCCAGCCATCAAATCCAAGTAGCGCTTGCCATTTTCATCATAGATATAATTTCCCTCTCCGCGGACAATAACGGGAACTCTTCCTTCGGCAATATCTTTTTTGACCGTGTTATGGAGGAATAAATACTTCAAAGCATCTTCTAAGGTTGATGAAGCCATTTCTCAAACTCCCTTTCTTTAAAATTTTCTCTTTTTTAGCAATCCTGCCTTTACTTGTCAAATGGTTTTTTAGAATTCATTTTTCCCCTTTTCTATCTAACTAATTTCCTCTCTTTTTCAAAGAGGGGTTAGGGGAGATTATTTTTTTCTCTTCTCAAAAAGATATTATCGTAGGGCAATGGTTTATCCATTGCCGTAAAAAGGTAAGCCAAAATGATTTGCCCCATGCAGGAAAATAAGAATTTATCCCAGAGGTTCTATAGGACAAAGGCTTGCCCCTTGCTGCATTTGCCCAGCCCTAAAGGCTGGCCCTAAGAAATAAGAGAAAATAATTTCTCTTTCTATGTCACCCACCATCCAATGATTGGCTATTGACTCTTTTAAATTTTTATTGAAAAAAATTTTTGTTATAGTAAACCAGCAGATAAAAGAATTACTAATTTCATTAATTAAGCGGGAGGGGAGAATTATATATGGGCAGATAAATCTTTCCATAAATCCGCAAGACCCCCTTACTAAGTACAGTGATTTTTTTGAAAGATCAGGGGAATATGAGAAGCACAAAGTAGAAATGGCCGAAGAAATGTTTGCCCGAGGAATGTTTTCGGGCATTGGTGATTTATGTTTCATAGCTGCCAAACACGCTGTGCAAGCTGCTTTGGCGA
>CAZAGD010000022.1:0-6862 GCA_964484485.1 uncultured Syntrophaceae bacterium | reverse complement strand
CTTTAGGTAACGCCATTATTGGTACGGCTGAGGAGAACAATGAATTATTTCCGGAGCGACCCGTCAGCGTTAAGACAATTGCCCTTGACCACGGCTTTATGAATCTTTTTAGTGCCGCTATTGGAGGGATTCCTCTCTGCCACGGAGCCGGGGGTATGGCCGGCCATGTGCGTTTTGGAGCGCGAACAGGCGGCGCATTAATAATAATGGGTTTTATAGTTTTGCTGATGGGGTTATTTTTGAGCGACTCCGTGATCATATTTTTAAAATGGTTTCCGGCCTCTATATTAGGAGTAATCCTTTTTTTTGCAGGTTTGGAGTTAGCTTCGATTACTGGAGATATGGGCCCTCAAAAAGAAGACATTTATATTATGCTTACTACCGCTGGTTTGGCCATGTGGAATATGGGTGTAGCGTATTTAGCTGGATTGCTTTTATATTATGGTGTAAAAAAGGGCATCTTAAAGTTTTAGCTGGGGCGATAGACAAGGAAAACATCTATGGCGCGCGGATCAATCATATCCCCAGAGCGAATTTGACCAAGAGAAGCATAAAGTTTATTTTGCAAAAATTCTAACCACCAAAAGAGTACTTCTTTTTTTTGTCTTGCAAATTTTAGGGAAAGGAGAGCATTATATTTTTTAATCAGCTCTTCCCCAAAAGAAGAAATTTTTGTTGGGTCACTTAAGAGCCCTTTTTGGTTTAATTTTTCATAAATTTTGTTCAGTTCGACAATAGTTAATGGCGCTAATTTAGAGGACCCATGAAGAAACCCCTGGGCCAAAAATGTCAAACAAATAGTACTCAAGGGCGGGTCGGGGAAAAAGCAAGGCTCTTTTTCTATATTGATTAAGTCATCTACCGCAATGCCAAAAAGTTCAAAAATAATTTCCCCTAAGAAGGAGATTTTATCTAAGCGATCGGCCGTTAAAGATATCTCCGCCAGCGCAGCAAAGGGAGAGAAATTTCCATTATTTTCATTAAAAAAAAGGGGCCTTTTCCGCAGCAGTCCTTTGATCGTCTCTTTTAAGGGTGAGTCGAGGATGTCCTCGCGGCGGGGAATATTGACTAACCATCCTTTTTGCATAAGTTCTTGAGCTTTCCTTTTTAAGTCCATAGTTAAACTAAATCCAGCTTGAAAAATTCTGGTTAGAGGAATTTTCTCTAATAGCTGGCGAGCATCGGCGGGGTTCTCTTGGCTCAAATACTTTAAGCCGAGATCCAGTGTTTGTAAAGCTTTGCGGGCCGATTGATAAAGGGCCTCTACATCGCCTAAATGGGATCCGTCAGCGATTAGGACACGATTAATGAGGCCGGTCAGCTCCCACTTTACGCGCTCTTTGGTTTCTTCTGGTAATTCATTTTGGAGGGCCAGAGCAAAGAAGGTTCCTTTGCTGGCGACCTCTAAATACCTGGGGGCCTGAAAAGATTCTTCCAGCTTGGGTAGGACGAAAAAGTTACCTTTTTTAATCTTTCCTGGAGGAAAGTAACTATAAATTTCCAAAGCCTCATCAAAATTAGGAAAGCCTTGGTCAGCTAAACGCCCATTTCGCCAGCGCAAAGCTAATTCTTCATCTTCGGCAGGGATCCCCCAGAAAATTTGCTGCATGAGGGCTTGGTAAACATCAGGCAAGGAGGCGTAAAGAAAATGAAAAAGGCGCATGAGCAAAGGAGCATTCTTTTCATTAAGAAATTCTAAGTAATAAATCTGATCCAGAGAAAAGAGGGGGGACTCCTTTTTTTCTTCAGGCGATTCTTCGGGATAGGGGCTTTGATGTACCCGCAGTACCTTCCGGAAGCCAGATACTAAAAATTCTAAATCAGCAGTGCGGAAAAATTGGCGGAGCTTATCTTCGCCACATTGTTCTAAGATTTCGAGCCAGAAAAGAAACCGCTCAGGAATGATTTGATCTTTATCCCAGAGATCAAGGTCAAGAAGATAAGTTAGTTGCTCTGGAGTAGTGAGGGAGATTAGATCAAGAGCATCTTGCTCGCCCACCTCTTTAATCGTTAGAAAAATTTCAATTTCGGGAATTTTAGCGACCAGGGCTGCGGGGTGCGGAGAGTCCAGAATTTTTTCAATTCTATTTTGCCCGGAGAGAGCTAAAATGCTATTTATTTCCTCCTTGGAAACGAGAGCAGAATCTGTTTTTAATTTCATTTCCTTCATTTTAGATAGTCTCCTTTGCGGCAGGTTGCTCAGCTCTAAGGCCCAAAGGAAAATTCCCGGTTTTAAAATAATCATTAGCAATTAGGGTTTCAATACGCTTGGAGATAGCCATATTATTTTGTCTGAGCATCGATCACATTTGAAATTACAGCTTAATTCAGGTGGAAGGGAGAGGCTCTCCCCCTCCCGCGTGTTTCCAGCTGCCCAAAAATATTTAAATTGTTAGACGGTCAGTCGTTTTGTTTATTGAAAAAAAAGAGATATATGGCAAAAGATTGGTCAGTTAAAGACAACGATTGTTTAAAAAATTTCTAAGAAAACCAATAAGTTGACAAAAATTTGAGGAATTCTTATTTTAAAATATGATTGAGCAACGAAAGAAGGCGATATACTTGGAAAAAAAGGAAAAGAGGAAAGGAGCGAAAAAAGTTAGCATGGAAAAGAAGATCTTACAACCTCATCAATTATTCCAACGCCACCCCAGCAACCCTATTCTAAATGCTAAAGCCTGGCCTTACCCCGCTAATTCAGTCTTTAATGCGGGGGCGACGCTGGTGGGTGATGAGACTCTCCTTTTGGTGCGCGTGGAAGACTGCCGCGGAATATCGCATTTAACGGTAGCCAGAAGTGAAGATGGAATTACCAATTGGCAAATTGATCGCCATCCCACTCTCTGGCCAAATCCTCAGGAATACCCAGAGGAAATCTGGGGCATTGAAGATCCCCGAATTATTTGGCTGGGAGAAAGAGAAGAATGGGCCATTACTTATGTAGCCTATTCCCGAGGCGGCCCCTTAGTTTCTTTAGCCTTAACCAAAGACTTTAAAAATTTTCAACGTATGGGCCCAGTTATGCCACCCGAAGACAAAGATGCCGCTCTTTTTCCGCGACGCTTCGGCGGACGGTGGGCTATGATTCATCGGCCGAGCACAGCTTTTTTCCAAGGAAGAGTACATATATGGCTTTCCTTTTCCCCAGATTTAAAGCACTGGGGAGATCATCAAATTTTAATTGAATCCCGAGAAGGCGGCTGGTGGGACGCCAATAAAATTGGTTTAAGCCCTCCTCCGTTAGAAACGGAAAAAGGTTGGCTAATTTTATATCACGGAGTTAAACAAACAGCAGCCGGGTGCATTTATAGGCTTGGCTTGGCCCTTCTTGATCTTGAAGATCCTCGACGGGTGCTAAGACGGAGTGATACCTGGGTTTTTGGCCCCGAAGCTCCTTATGAAAGGATTGGAGATGTGGGCGATGTAGTATTCCCCTGTGGCTGGATATTGGATAAAAAAACGGGAGAAGTTAGACTTTATTACGGAGCTGCGGATACTTGTATTGGCTTGGCTACGGCAGATTTGCAAGACCTCCTCGATTTTGTAATGAGTTGTCCTGAACCGCCTAAATGTTCATTCTAAGGAGAGAAAATGGTGAGGGATAATTTACCGAAAGACAATTTAAATAACCATAGAAAAACATCTTTAGACCAAAGCTTTATCCTGGGCATTAACTATTGGCCCAGGGAATCGGCCATGTATTGGTGGAAAAAATTTGACCAGACGCTGGTCAAAAGAGATTTTTCCATGTTGGCCGAATATAACTTTAAGCTGATCAGAATTTTTTTACTTTGGGAAGATTTCCAACCAGAAATGAAGAGTGTTCCGGCCAAATCTCTTTTGTCATTAGTTAAAGTGGCTGATATAGCCTATGACTTAAAAATTAAAATTTTGCCCACATTTTTCTGCGGGCATATGAGTGGCTTAAACTGGGTTCCTTATTGGATGGTAGCTTCTGGAAGAGAAGAGGGAAAATATCCTCTATTTTCTATGGGCTCAGTCAGAAAAGGAAAAATTAGAAATATGTATATAGATGGGGAAGTTCAAAAGGCCCAAAAACTGTTTATCCATGAAACAATAAATGCCTTGCAAGGACATAAAGGGATTTGGGGATGGGACCTAGGTAATGAGCCTTCTAATCTTGTTTTGCCCCCCACCAAAGATGCTGCCAAAGGATGGTTGGAAGAGATGGTTACGGAGCTGAAACGCTATGATGATGATTTGCCTATTACTTTAGGTTTGCATCAAGAAGACCTTGAAAATAATAATCTTTTAACTCCAAAAGAAGTAGCCGATTATTGTGAAATTCTTTCCATGCATGCTTATCCAGTATACGCTGACTGGAGCGATGGCCCCCTGGATGAAAAATTTACTTTGTTCCTTTTAAAACTTACGCAGTTGTTAGGAGGCAAAGAAGTTATTCTCGAAGAATTTGGTCTGCCCACAGATCCGTATCCTTTAAAATTAAGTGCCGAAGAAAAGGATAAACTCGGCTCAATAAAGCTCATAGCGGAAAACGACGCGGAAATCTATTTGGAGAAGACCTTAAAACTATTACCCAAATGGGGAATAAATGGCGCCTTAGTTTGGTGCTTTGCAGATTATGATCCTGGTTTATGGGAAAAGCCGCCCTTAAATGAGCGGGTACATGAAAGATTTTTTGGATTATTCCGCTGGGATGGTCAACCCAAGGGCGGGGCAAAGATATTTCAACAAATGGCTATGGAGAAAAGTCCAGGGCAAGTCAATAATGAATGGTTTGATATTAAACCGGAAGAGTTTTACGAACAACCTGGAAAGCATATAAAAAGGTTATACCAAAGATTTAAAAAATACTTAGAAACTAATTGAATTTTATCGTTTAAATAAAATGAGAAAAAGAGGTTGGTTGATTATCTATATAGATTCAAGGCAAAAGGATCATATTGAGCCTTAAAGCAACTTTCAATATCCGAGGGACTCGCTAAATAAAATTCCACCATTCTTCTGGGAAAAACGCTTCTTCTTATTTCTTCCATTAAAAATAAGTTTGGTTCAGCCAAAGCTAATTTAATTTTATCATTTTTATCTTCTAAAACTATTATCCTATGTTCTTGCGCATATTTTTCCCCGATAGCCATTTGCAGAAGGGGGGAAATAGTGAATCCTTTTAAATTTATTATGGGCATATTAAAGTGTTTAGACAGGGCCTTTAAATATTCGTGGTAATTCGTAAATCCCATTTCCACCAGGAGAATTCCTAATGGTTTGTAAATTCCCTCTCTTTTTAACTTTTTTTGCTTTTCTAAAGCAATCGACAATTGTTCGTAGTTAATTACTCCGGATTCGATTAAAATTTCTCCCAAGGGTTTTCTCTTCCGGGCGTAATCTAAAGCTTTATTTATTTCATCTTGAGGAACACCCATCTCTTGCAAAATTTGGCCTAAGTACTTTCCCGGTTCTTTCTTTTGCAATTGCAAGGCTAAAGCTAATTGGGCTTTATTGATTAGATTTTTCTCCAATAAAATCTGGCCTAATGTTTTTTCTTCACGATTAATTTTGGTCAACATATTAAGGAAATTCCTTGGTTTTTTTATAAATTAAGTTTTGCAATAAATATGCCGGATATGTAAATTTTTTGAAATAGTTAACAAATTGATTTTATTAATAATTTTTATTCAATAGTTTTTCGGCCCAGGTGGCTTGACAAAAATTAGGCAAAATTTATTTTAATTTAGTCAAAAATTTGAATAATTTCGTCAAATATAAACTTCCTTTCCGTCTTCCGCCCATTCTATTTTTATTTCTTTAATCCTGCTCAAAACATCTTCGTGCATATGGGTCAAGATAAGGCGACGGCATTTTAAATTTTCTTGCTTGGCCAACAAAGTCTGGTAATTAAGGTGATATTTAATGTTTTTCTCCAAGAAATAGGCTTCACTGATAAATATATCTGCATCACGCGCTACCTTTTCTAAGGCCTCCACCCATTCGGTATCGCCAGAATAAGCCAGAATTTTTCCTTCGCCTTCTATCCTTAGGGCATAAGCTGGTGCTCCACTCGCATGGGCCACCTCATAAGGTATAATTTTGATCCCTTTCCATAGTTCTTCTTTCTCTTTAGAAAACTCAATGAATTTTATAGGAAATTTTTGTTTAGTTTGGGCCAAACCCGGAAAAAGAATTTCCATAGCTGCCGTGGTCCTATCTTTCAACCCCGGAGGGCCGGCCAGAAGCAAAGGTTGAGTGCGGCTGCTGAATTGGCCATCTAAAATAAAGAAGGGAATTCCGCCAAAGTGATCCCCGTGGAGATGGGAGATAATGATTAACTCTATCAAAGCCGGATCAATATGAAACTTTTTTAAGGCTATCATAACCGATGGGCCGCAATCGATAAGGAACTGACCAGCAGCTCCTTCTACGAGGAGGCAACTTTGCATTCTTCCCCCACTGCCTAGGGCATCTCCGGAACCCAAAAATTTGATTTTGCGCACCTTGATCTCCTTTTAAAAAAAGCCCCCTTTCCCCGTTTTTTTGGGAAAAGGGGGCTTTTTCGTTTTGTCGGCAATAGTCGATTTAGCGATTTTGGTCTTTATCCTCTACGGTAAACGGCCTTCTCCACTTTTACAAAATTCTTCAATCTGCCGATTCCTTCAATTTCACATTCAAGCACATCACCGTCTTTTAGATACCGGTGGGTGCTAAATGAAGTCCCCGTGGGTGTGCCAGTAGAAATAATATCTCCCGGTTCCAAAGTAACAAAACGAGAAATGCGGGAGATGATATAAGGAATTTTAAAAATCATTTTTTCCCCTTGGCTATCTTGGCGCAGCTCTCCGTTCACCCAAAGACGGAGTCGTAAATTATGGGGATCTTTAATTTC
>CAZAGD010000021.1:0-4446 GCA_964484485.1 uncultured Syntrophaceae bacterium | reverse complement strand
AGTGCTGCAGTAAGATAGTGCTGCAGTGCGGAAGAAAAAACCGCAAAGCGCAGAGCGCATGGCGCAAAGCGAAGAGCGAAAGAAAATGATGGAGTTATTAGGCATAAAAGTTAATTCCTCTCAAGTAAAATAAATACTTATTGATTGAATAAAGTTGTTGAAAATTTCTTTTATAAATTGGCCGAATTCTATGAACACTTTGGGCTCCTGAAATTCGATGAATAAAATAACGCCAGCCATTACTAAAAATCCCAAGCTCCACTTAAGCCAAGGCCAATCCTTTTTTACCTTCAGCTTTAAATCTTTACCCACTTCCTTAATTATTTTTTCATTTATAATTTTCTTTTCAGCGGCATATCCAGTTAGAAGCGCATTGTCGCAAAGAATATTAATTAACCTTGGTATACCACCCGTTAATTTATGGATTTCTTTAATAGCTTCTTTGGTAAATATAGAGTTTTTACAGCCAGCAATTCTTAATCTCCTTTTTATATAGCCACTCGTCTCCGCTTCATTTAATGGAGGCAAGTGATGTTGAAGATTAATCCGCTGCCGCAATTGCCGCAGGTCTTCCTCCATAAGCGTACGGCGCAATTCTGGCTGACCCACTAAAACTATTTGTAATAATTTTGCTTTCGCCGTTTCCAAATTAGATAAAAGCCTTATTTCTTCCAGCAATTCTTTGCTTAATCCTTGAGCCTCATCAACGATTAAAACTGCTTTCTCATCTTTCTGATAGGCATCAATTAGATATTCATAAAGAGAATGGAGATATTCTCCTTTGGATGTCCCTTGAATTTCCAAGCCAAAATCTCTCAAAATGTATTGGAAAAAATCATTTACCGAAAGCCGCGGATTAAAAAGCAGAGCAACGCGCGTATTGTTTTGAGTACCGTTTAGTGTTTCCATGAAAGAACGAATAATAGTAGTCTTGCCCGTGCCCACTTCTCCGGTAAGAACAATAAATCCTTTCTTTTCTTTCACTCCATAAATCAACTGGGCCAGAGCTTCCCGATGATTTTCCCCCAAATATAAATAATGGGGATCAGGAGTAAGGTTAAATGGATTTTCTTTTAAACCGTAAAAAGATTCGTACATATTAAAAACCTATATCAGCTCGGAGCACGGAGCAGGGAGCCAGGAGTAAAGAAAAATAATAAAAAGCTCGGAGCACGGAGCAGGGAGCTCGCAGCACACCTTTAAATTTATTATTTTAGTGCTTTTTGAAAACTTCTTATTTGCCGACATAAAGTCTCTAATTTATTTAAATTTTTATTAAGATTATCTTTGCTAATAATTCCTCTTCTCTCTAATAAAATGAGAATATTGGCATTTTCAAATGCTGAGCGATGAGCCATATCTAAAAATTTGACAAATTCTTTCTTAGAAGAAGAGCCCGATCCTTCAGCGATATTATTACACACTGACATTCCAGCACTTCGAAGCTGCTCAGCGAAACGGTATAGTCTTTTTTCATCCAAGGAATCTGAAATATCAAAAAGTTCATCGGCAATTTCTATTGAATTTTGCCATACTTTCAGATCTTGAAATCTAAATTGTTTTTCCAATTAATTTCTCCTTTCTTCTTGCTCTCCCTGCTCCCTGCCCCCTGCTTTTTGCCATAATTTACGCCTTTATATCCTCCTTCAAATTCGGAATTACGGCTAATACGGGCAGGTTGAGGTAGCTTTCTAAATCGGCCTCAGTATGGAACGATTGGTCCATTGTTTCGCGGAACCAGGCTAATCCCAACCCAGAAATTAAGCCAATAAACGCACCAATCAATAAAATCCTATTCCGGTCTGGTTTTACAGGCTTTTCGGGTAAACGCGCCGGATCTAATACTTTAAACTGTTCTCCTTGCTGTTTGCGCTCCAGACTCTCCGCCATCTGGGCTTGAATCTTTTTGTCCAGCATGGATTGATAATTGGCCTTCAAAAGATCATAATCTCTGGTGAGCAGCAACAGTTCCTGCTCTCTTTTGGGGGTTTCCTCAACGCGCAATTGATAAAGACGAATTTGTTCTTTCAAGTCTTTTTCTTCCTCCCGGAGCCGCTTAGCTTCCAAGAGGGCCGCGTTGTACTGCTCGTTGTATTGCATGAGCAGTCTTTCCACGAGTGGATCTACTTGGCGCACAGGGGGACGAGCAGGCGTCCTTGAGGAAGTTAATGATTGGGCTCGGGCGGTAGCTTCTCTTTCTTGTTCAGCAATCATTTCCTCTTGTTTCTTGAGGGCCTCCTTTGCTTTCGGCTCAATTTGGGCTATCTTCCTTTTCAGACTTATAACATCAGGGTGATTCTCTGTATACCTGGCCCGGGCACTTTCCAGATCTCTTTTAAGTTGATTCCATTGAGTGACTACAGGATCTTCGGGGATTCTTTCTCTGGTGGCCATTAATTGACCCTGACTTACTTCGCTTCCTTGTTCCGTAAGAACAGGAGAGGGCTCCGGTCTTTTTAATTGCTCAATCTGACTTTGCAGGATAATTATTCGGTCTTCAGCAGCTTTTATCCCATCGTTAGTAGTCTTGAGCTGTTGTTGCAAGCGTTCTAAAATTCTTAAATTAGCATCTAATTGCTGCGGAAGCTGCCCCATATGCTTCTGCCGAAATTTACGAATCTCTTCTTCTTTTTTGATAAGTTGTTCTTCAATATTGCTAAGCTCTTTAGTTAAAAAGGCAGAAGTACTTTCTGCTTGCATCTCTCTAACTTTCAAATTCTCTTCAATAAATAAGGAAGCTAATTTATTGGTGACCTTCATAACTATGGTCGGCTCTTCCCCTTCAAATGAGATGGTGAAGGTATTTTGAGTCTCCCTCTCCCGACCACTTGGCCTCTGCTGCACATTTACTTCTATGGCCTTCCGCATCTTTTCCACTACCTCTTCCATAGGGGCTTTTTTTCTTAATTCCGGATAAAGATTAAACTCCTGAATAATTTTTTCGAGGCGCGTGCGGCTGAGGATTTCCTGACTAATGGTATTTAATCTTTCCCCAATGGAAGCCGTAATCGTGGGGCGGACATATGTTTCCGGAACTCGTTGAGGCTGGACAAGAATCAAGGTCGTAGCCCTGTAAATTTTGGGTAAGAATTTATAAACGCCAAAGGAGATAAAAACAGCGGCAATCAGAGGAATAATGATATACCACTTACGCCGCAATCCAATGGCTATATAATCATTAAGGCCTAAAGGTTTTGGTGTGTTGTCCAATGTTAACTCCTTTTAAATCCAGGCAGAGCGCAAAGCGAAAAAAAAGTGCTGCAGTAAGATAGTGCTGCAGTGGTGCAGCAAAATTAAAAACGCAGAGCGCAAAACAAAAAAGTGCTGCAGTAAGATAGTGCTGCAGTGCTGCGGTGTTGTAGTGCTGCGGTGCGGCAGTGACTTCGCGCTGATATAAAATTTTCTATTCTCTGTGTCCGCAGCGAACTCTGTGGCCATACTTTTTTGATTTTTTTTATCCTGTAAATCTGCGTTCATCTGCGTCCCATTTTCATAAAGTTGCACTTAAGCGCAAAAGGATTCTGTTTTCTGAATATTCTTCAATATCAATATTGGAATCATTTGCCCGATGCGTAGCTTCAAATGACAAACTCAACCACCGAAGTATCTGATAATTGGCAAAGCCGCGAATGCTGTATAGCCAATCTTTTCTATCTGTTAAATATTCCGCTCTTTCTATAGCCCCGGAAGCTCCGAGCAAAAATCTGGGATCAAGATTATGAGTTATAGTGGCGATCGCTCGGTAGTATTTTGTAAAACCAAGGTTTTCCGCTGTAAAGAAATCCTCTCGATAGCCACCTTGTAAAGAAAGACTAAAGGTCGTTTTTTGTTCTCGGTAAGTTCCTGCTACGTCAAAAAAAGCGCCCTCAGTAGAAGATCCTCTCTCTGGTTTTTGCCAAAAATAACCAACTTGCACCCTTCCTGAGAAAGTGGGGCTAAAGGCATGCTCAAGGCCAATGCTGGGGTTGTTAACTTCATAGTCAATCCCGGGAGAATCAAAATCTCTCCTCACATAAACATATTCACCAAAAATTGACGTCCGCGGATTGAATCTATAAGTGTAGCGACCACGAATATTATGACCTACAAAATCAGGCGACAGTTCAAAATCCCCATGAGTAAAACCATATTCCAATAAAATCCCATGACGAATGGTAAACCAATAGGTGACTCGGGGACTTATATAATTTTCTCGGCTATCTTCAGCCGCCGGATCTTTGTTTTCATAATAATTATTCCGGTAGGTAACTGAAAATCGGTCATCAGGGCCAAAGCGGTATTCCAAAGAAGGTTCTAAAACATTCCGCCAATAAATATATCTTTGCCTCTGGGTGCCTAAAATGTACTGTTCTGGCAAAGCTCCCTCGATATATTCCCTTTCTCGCGGCTCTTCAGAACGAATAAAATAATCCCTTAATCTAAGAGTTAGTCTGCGCTCAAAGGTAT
>CAZAGD010000020.1:0-9104 GCA_964484485.1 uncultured Syntrophaceae bacterium | reverse complement strand
ATCCGATACCCGTATCCTATACCCGTATCCGATACCCGTATCCTATACCCGTATCCGATACCCGTATCCTATACCCGTATCCGATACCCGTATATGATACCCGTATCGGATACCCCTTAACTTCCCTTCCCGTCAATTGGTTAGCTCCCCTGAAATAGGAAACCTCACAGACAAGAGGAAGGCTTGAGCGCGCGAGGAAGCCTTAACCTTCTTGTGATAGCCTTCCCTAATCATCTTTTCCCTAACCATTTAAAATCATTAGTGTCAATAATTCGACGTCAATATTTTGTCATGAGTCAAATAAATGTCTATCCCAAGATTTTTATTTGACGACTAAGGCAAAATCCATGCCAATCTCTGTATTATTTTTACCAAACTTGCTAATTTTATTAGAGAAATTCTTATTATAAACCTATGATATAATAAAATAAATTAAAAGTATACAATTTAGGAAAAAATGCCAAAAAATGTATTAAAATTGCAATAATTATACTTATATCAATACCATTTTTTCTTAGTTAATTAAGTTTAAATATTTAAAATTATTAGATAATAATTTTATAATAATCTCTTTTTTGGCACTCGAATTGCATTAACTATTAGTTAAATAAAAGCGAGAAACCTCATAAATCTTATGACAAATCCCTTCCCAAAATCATCTTTGGCCTTTTGAGCTTGCGAGGAGGAAATTAAGATGATGACATTTAAGGTCGTTATGGAAAGAGCAAAGCAATATAATAACCCAAAAATCTCAAATCCTAATGAAGCCTGCCAATTAGCTTACAAGATTTTTAATGAAATTATAGTAGATGAAGACAGAGAGATTTTCTTTGTCATAGCATTAAATGCCAAATTATCCGTCATCGGATACAAACTTCTTTATGTAGGAACCATGGACGGAATTAAAGTAAGGCCAGCGGAGGTTTTTAGGGCGGCTCTGCTCCTTGGTGCTCATAGTTTTTATATTGCTCACTATCATCCTTCCGGAGACCCTAAACCATCAAGAGAGGACACGGCCTTATTTTACCATTTAGACCAAATTGGAAAGTCATTGTGTTGCCAATGCGTCGATTCCGTTATTCTTACGAAAAATAATAAAGCTTGGAGCACAGTGGCCCAAAGCGAAATAGAGGTAAAAACAGAATGACTTTATAAGATAATTTGATTGAAGATGCAAAGGAGGAAATATGGTGCTTGAAATTTATTTTGGAGATTTGACGAAAGAAGCCCAAGAAAGATTTAGAAAGTTTTGGGGGGAAGATGCCAATATTGAAGAAAGCATTTTCCCAATTGTCGTGCTTGAAACCGAAAAAGAAAGCCGAAACGAAGATGATGAAGATTAATATGCAAAGACATCAGAAATGAAAAGAATAAGCATAACTGGGGAGCTTTCAGGTTTTGCCCTTTATGGGGAAAAAGTTTACGGTTATTACTTTAGGTAATATTTAATTAAAGGGGGAAAAATGATACCGGTAATTATTGAAGCCTCTAAAAAGAAATGGCAGGAGAATAGACGGCTTTTTATGTTTCTTTTTCCCGCCACAGGGAAGAGACAAAAAGCCGAAAAGGGAGAAATAGAGCTTATAAATAACGAAACCCCAATCCTAAAAATTAAAACAGGCGAAAACGTTCAAATAATGCAAATCAAAGAAGAATAATCAACCAAAAGGTTAATTACCCCGAGGCGCAAGGCCTTAAACCTTGCGCCCTTTTTATTTTGCATATTGAGTCAATTTCCAATCAATTTTATTGACTATTGCTTAACTTTGCCCTTGCTTCGGCATATATTCTTTGTTTGGCGAAACTTGCTTCACTGCCCAGAAGTTTTCTTCCAGGTCAGAGGTTGGCTTCCTGCGCAGAGGTTACTTCCCGGGAAAAATTCTCAAAAAACGAACCCTTCAAAAACCGCAACTGCCACCGGCAACCGGTAAAAATTAATAAGTTAGTTGTATTAGTTAACGCATTGAAATTCTTTGGAGGACTGTAAAGGAATCTAACTGGCGACCTCCTCGCCTTCTTTCCTGTTTTTTCGCAAATTGACTTATTTTAATTATTCCTGCAAGGCCCATCTTAAAAAGTTGATAAACATTTTTAGCGTCATCATTTTAATCACTAATTCTTGTCTCTTCCTCCAGTTAATTGATTTAATAATCCGAAGGATGAGGGTGCCCAAGCTACGAGGCTGATGATTAAACAAAAATTATTTCATAGCGGCTGTTATCTTAACATGGAGAAAAATGAGGGCTAGGGAAATACCCTAAAGGTAAAGATTTGATATTCCGCTCTTTTCTGCTCTTTCGTTTCCATCTCCTTTTTCTCATCCTCTCCCCATTAACTCGGCATTTGAGGCAAAACTTTTGAGAATTGCTCCTTGCATAAAACCTATTTTTACAAAAGGCGCAGACTTTTAATAATTTTGAAGAGTTTCTTTCTTCAAAAACTTCATTTTTTATCCTCGTGATCAAGTTATAATTCATAATCGATCCATAAAGTATTTCACTCTTCATTGTGCAGAGCGAACATGCTTCAATATCTTCTTGTTCCGCATTGGCATACTCTTCTCGGCCACAAATGGGACAAATAATTGTTTTATTGCTTAAAAACCATGGGTCTTTTTCAGAACGTTTACCAGCTTTTTTTAGGGAGATTATAGAGTTACCATTGATTCCATAATTTTTCAAGCATTCTTCTTTTTTAAATTTATTTATAAATATTAAGTACTTAAGAAAGAAATCCTTTAGCTCAAATGCAAAGTCAGCCAATTTTATCTTTTTTTTCATTTGCCTTCTCGAAAGAAATTTAATTTTGAGAAATTTATTATTAACATATAGTTAAATAATTGTTTTTAAATTCATATTTAATTAATATTAATTTAATACAAGTTTATAAACTTGTCAAGAAATAAAGTTTTGAAATTTGCAGAATAAAAGATCAGAAAAATTTTAAGGGATTATGAAATTCAGGGAAGAGAGAAAACATTACAAGGCTTTCGAAATGGAATCGCTGGCCATTGGCGCATATAGCTTGCAAGCCTCGCGTTAAAAAAATCTTTTTCAGGGTTAGGCCAAATTAAGGGGAAATTAAGAAAGGGGGCCTTTTTTATGTGATTAAATCCTTGCTTAGGAGGCAATTATCAAGGCTGCATCTAAAAACGCTTTTGTGATTATAATGCGGGCTAAATAGATAGCATGGCCTCAACAATTAATTCCGGAGGCATTTTAATTTTTAAGGGAGAGCAGAAAAATTAAGTGAATTGAAAAAAGGAGATGGATATTCTCGATGCAATTTATTTTTTGCTTTAGTAGGAATGGGGCAATTGGAAAAAGCGTTCTAACTTTTCTTGATATAAAACCAAGACTAATTCCGGATAATCCCAAATTTGAATCTTATAATTTTTTCGATTTTTGAATTTCATTCTTGGTCTGCGCATATTATCGGGAGCAAGAAAATTTAAAAAATAAAATTTAACTTAATTTTCAAGTGGGGAAAAGCATGATTTATGCAACTATTTTAGGTTAAGAGAAAAAACCGCAACTAGCACCCGCAACTGGAAAAAATTAAGGGGTTAGCAAAATTAGCTAACCCCTTGAAATCATTGGTCGGGGCGACTGGATTTGAACCAGCGACCACCTGAACCCCATTCAGGTACGCTACCAGACTGCGCCACGCCCCGTTTAATTTCTTAATACTATTTTTATAGGAAAAAGTCAACCCCCCTCACCTTTTTCATCTCCCAGGGGAGATGAAAAAAAATGGTATCTTCAGCTCAATAATTTGTGCAAATCTTCCAGATCCTTGCGGACCCGGATAAGAGCATCACGGTATTTTTTATCAGGGAATTTAAGAGGTAATTGTTTGTCCTGTTCTGCTTTCATCTTCTGTAATTTCTTCTTTGCCCCAGCAATGGTAAATTTTTCTTCATAAAGCAGCCTTTTAATCTCTAAGATCAATTCCAGATCTTTGCGTCGGTAAAGGCGTTGCTTGGAATTGGTTCTTCCTGGATTTATAATTTTGAATTCTGATTCCCAATAGCGCAGGACATAGGGCTCTATCCCCGTTATTTGGCTCACCTCACCGATCTTATAATAAAGCTTCTCCGGGATGGGTTGAGGCTTTGTTTTTATTATTTTTTTAGCCATTAAAAGCTTCCAATCCCAGGTGCAGCACCTTGCCCAATTATTAAGTTTTATCCGCCGGCGGATTTAAGGCCTTTCTTAAAACCTGGCTAGGTTTGAAAGTCAAGACTCGTCGCGCTGAAATTTCAATTTCTTCTCCAGTTTGCGGATTTCTACCTTTGCGCGATCGTTTCTGGCGCACTAAAAAATTTCCAAAACCAGAGATCTTGATCTTTTCTCCATTTTCCAAGGTTTCTTTCATCAAGTCAAAGACCAAGTCCACTATTTCGGCTGATTCCTTACGCGAAAAACCGATCTTTTCATAAATCGTTTCGACCAGGTCTGCCTTAGTCATAAATTTTCCCTCCTTTCCCTGTTTATCAAAATTAATTTTATTTAACGCTACAAATTTTTCGACCCAATTTATGAATTCAGCGCAGTTCTCCTCCAAACCTATCTTTCATCAAGGCAATAATTTTTTGGTGCAGCTCATTTACTTCTTCGTCCGTAAGAGTTTTTTCGGCATGCTGATATTTGATGCGAAAAGCCAAGCTCTTTTTCCCTGGGGGAACTGGTTTTCCTCGATACAGGTCAAAAATCTTGACTTCCTTCACCATTCCTTGGCCACCTTCCCAGATTGTTTGCACCAGATCTCCAGCCAAAATTTTTTCCTCCACCATAAAAGAAAGATCTCTAAATACAGCCGGGAATCGCGGCAAAGGTTGGAATACTCTTTTTTCGGCGATTAATTCTGGCAAAAGAGAAAAATTTATTTCGAAAATATATACCGGTTGAATAAGGTCAAAGGCATCTTTAACATCAGGGTGTAATTCGCCCATTACGCCCAATAATTTTTCCTCCGCCACAATTTGGGCAGATTTAGTAGGGTGTAAAAACGGCTCCTTAGCACCTGGCCGAAAATTATATTCCTTAACAGCTAGCCCTTCCATAAGTAGTTCCACAGCTCCTTTGAGATCGTAAAAATCACACTCAGCTCCTGCTTTATGCCAAGATTCTTCTTCGCGCAATCCAGAAATAATTCCAGCCAACATTTCTACTTCTTCAGGTAGCTCTTCTCCTTTTCGCGGCCAGAAGACCCGCCCTAATTCAAATAATTTGACGTTGAAATTCTGGCGATTAAAATTATGGCGAACAGTTTGCAAAATTCCCGGAATAAGAGTGGTACGCATTGCCGCTTGGTCTTCGCTTAAGGGATTTTTGATCAGCAAAAGTTGGCCTCGCGGATCTGGGGCCTTTAAATTTAATTTTTGCAAAACTTGGGGCGATAAAAAACTGTAATTTATCGTTTCAAAAAAGCCGCAGGCCGTCAAAACTGCCCGCGCCTTGTAGGCCAATTTTTCTGCCTTCCCTTTTCTTTCGGGACCTACTCTACCCAAAGGCAAAGTTACCGGAATCTTGTGGTAACCGTAAAGCCGGGCCACTTCTTCTATTAGATCAATCTCTCTTTCGAGGTCTACGCGAAAAGTGGGCACCGTAATCTTTAATTTATCACTCGCTTCTGCTTCTACTTGGAGCGTTAAATTTTCCAGATAATTGCGCACTTCTGCCGCAGACAAAGAAGTACCTAATATCTGGTTTACTCTATTGACCCGTAAGGATATTTTGCGCAGCTCAATCCTTTTCGGGTAATTATCTACAGCCTCCTTGACAATCACCCCCCCTGCTAACTTGGCCATTAAGAAGGCGGCCCGTTCGGCGGCTTTTAATGAGCCATTGGGATCGATTCCTCTTTCAAAACGCAGCGACGCCTCTGTATTTAAACCAATTTTTTTCGCTGTGCGCCTAATGCCCATGGGATCAAAATAGGCACTTTCCAAAAGAATATTCCGTGTCTCCGGCTTTACTTCGGAATTTAATCCGCCCATAATTCCGGCCAAAGCCACCGGTTTGCGACCATCACAAATCATGAGCGCCTCTGGAGGCATTATTCTTTCCACGCCGTCGAGAGTAGTGAATGTTTCACCGGGATTGGCCGTACGCACCACAATTCTTTTTTCTTCTAATAAATCAAAATCAAAGGCATGCAGCGGCTGACCAAGTTCTAGCATCACATAATTTGTGACATCCACTATATTATTTATGGCCCGCACTCCCAAGGCTGTGAGCCTCCGGCGCATCCAAAAAGGAGAAGGAGCAATTTGCACATTTAAGATAAGTTTGGCTACGTAACGAGGACAAAGGTCAGGTCTTTCGATAGTTACCGTAGTTTGGGCCGCAAGAGATTCTTGGACATCTGCTTTATCTTCTTGAGGAAAGACCAAGGGCTTTTTAGTCAAAGCGGCTACCTCGCGGGCAATTCCCAAAATACAAAGGCAGTCAGCGCGATTGGGAGTCACGCTAATATCCAAAATCCAGTCATTTAGATCTAAAGCTTTTTCCAAAGGCAGACCTAAAGAAAGGCTGTCCTCTAAAATCATTATTCCTGCCGCATCGTCGCTTAACCCTAACTCCATCTCTGAACAGAGCATACCCTCGGAGAGAATACCTTGAATCTCGACCGGTTTTATCGTTCCCGTGGTGGGCAAAATTGCTCCGGGGGGAGCCAAGGCAACTTTTTTACCCGCCTGGGTATTGGGAGCCCCACAAATAACTTTATAAATTTTCTGTCCATCATTGACGGTGCATAAAAAAAGGCGTTCACTCCGCGGATGAGGCTGAAGATTCGTTATTTCTCCCACAACTACTTTTTGGAAGTTTGGCCTGCTTTCCTCAATGTTTTCTACTTCTAAACCGGCGTTGGTTAAAAGATCGGCTAATTCATTGGGAGAAAAAGAGAGGTCGACAAATTCTTTGAGCCATTGATAACTTACCTTCATAGCTTTTTCCTATAAATTTTTCACCCCATTTATCAAAACTGCTTTAAGAACTGCAGATTGTTTTCGAAAAACACCCGAATATCCCCCAAGCCCACTTGCAGCATGGCGATTCTTTCTACACCCAATCCAAAAGCAAAGCCAGTGTATATCTCCGGGTCATAGCCCACAAACCTGAATACTTCCGGATCGATCATTCCTGACCCCAAAATTTCCAGCCAGCCACTCTTTTTACAAACTGAGCACCCTTCTCCTTGACAAATTACACATTGAATATCAACTTCCGCGCTCGGTTCAGTAAAAGGAAAGAAACTTGGGCGAAAGCGCATTTTTACCTCAGGCCCATAAAATTGCTGCACAAAAAATGTCAAAGTACCTTTTAAATCAGCGAAAGATATATGGCGATCGACCACAAAGCCTTCTACCTGATGGAACATAGGGCTATGGGTTGGGTCAGAGTCATGGCGGTACACTTTCCCTGGAGCGATAATGCGCAAAGGCGGGGTTCTTTTTTCCATAGTACGCACTTGGACTGGTGAGGTATGGGTGCGCAGTACTACATTGGAAGAAAAATAAAAAGTATCCTGCATATCTCGCGCCGGGTGGTCTTTAGGGAAATTAAGAGCTTCAAAATTATAGTAATCGAGTTCTACTTCTGGCCCTTCCGAAACCTCGAAGCCTAAGCGCTCGAAGATAGAAACAATCTCGTAAGTGACTTGGGTCAAAAGATGCATACTTCCTAAGGTTGGCCTTCTCCCAGGCAAACTTATATCTAGCTCTTCTTTGAGTAATTTTTCCATCTTTTGCCGCTGACGGTCATCTTCCAGGGCTTTTTCGATGGCCTCTTCTAATTTAAGTTTTAATTCATTAGCTAAACGTCCTACCAGCGGCCTTTCGGTTGCAGGTATCTTGCCCATATCTCTTAAAAATTGAGTCAAGAGACCCTTGCGCCCTAAATATTTCGTCCGCAGCATTTGGATTTGAGCTTCCCCAGAAGAATTTTTTAGTTCCTGGAAAGCTTCTTCTTCCATCTTCCGCAAACGTTCTTCCATAATCATCCCTACTTAAACCATCGGCCCTTTGGCTAATTCAATTAGTTTAGAAAATCCTGCGGGATCGGCATAGGCCATTTCCGCTAAGGCCTTGCGGTCGATTTCCACTTTGGCTTTTTTCAGACCAGAGATTAGTTGACTATAAGTAAGGTTATGAGCCCGAGCGGCAGCGTTTAAACGAGTTATCCATAGCGCCCGAAATGTCCGTTTCTTAGCTTTCCTATCTCGGTAAGCGAATTTCCTGGCCCGATCAACCGTCTCTTTAGCTAACCGATAGAGACGCCCTCTTGCTCCACGATAACCTTTAGCTTCCGCTAAAATTTTCTTTCTTCTTTTACGGCTTTTGACACTCTTTTTTACTCTCGGCATTTAGCTTTACTCCTTCCTTTATCCATCTACCTGGTGAATTCTTTTCTCAAAAAATGGGTTTAAAACCTATTCTTTGCTTAAAAGCAGCAAATGAAATTGAGGAAAACTTTTAAGCCAAATAGGGCAGTAGCCTTCGCACATTTTTCAAATCTCTTTTTTCTACCAATGTAGGACGGCGTAAACTGCGCTTACGTTTAGCTGACTTGCTTGTTAAAAGATGGCTTCGATAAGCCTTGTAATGCATAATTTTCCCAGTACCAGTAACTTTGAACCTTTTACGCGCTCCTCGATTTGTTTTTATTTTTATTTTCATTTTCCGTAGCTCTCCTTCGTTATGTTATTGCCCATAATAAGTTATTGAGAAAAATAAACATCGCGCTTATGAACCCGATAACGAATTTGCTCTTCCAGCCCCTCAAATTGCAGTCAAGGGAGAAAACAAAATTCTCTCTTCTTCCCGATCTCTTGGGATTAGTTCAAAAAAAATCAACTTATGATAATAATCAGGTTTTTGGGGCGAGGAGCATTACCATGCTGCGCCCTTCCAGGCGGGGAGCTTGTTCAATGACCATTAAATCTTTCAATTCGGCAATTATCCGATCTAACAGCTCTCTTCCCATCTCTGGATGGGCAATTTCTCTCCCCCTAAAAAGCATGGAAACTTTAACTTTATTTCCTTCACTTAGGAAACGTTTTGCATGGCGTAGTTTGAATTGCAAATCGTGTTCTTCAGT
>CAZAGD010000019.1:0-3382 GCA_964484485.1 uncultured Syntrophaceae bacterium | reverse complement strand
CTGCGAAAGATATCGATCTGGCCTTCTATCCAGAGGCTTTAATGGTGATTATTTCTCTAATAGCTTATTCAAAGCCCGCTATAAACCTCTTTCAGGTCAAGCAGGGAAAGGTCAAAAAAGGCATCTTGAAAATTTTGCCTTCCTCCTAAGGATTTACTTTCTTCACCATTTATTTGACTTAAGTCAAGGCTCGCCATTTTCTTAACTTATTAAGATAGGTTTTCCCGAAAGCAAAAAGCGCATAAGGAGGAATATGAATGAGCGAAGAGCCAATTTTTTCAGAAAATGCCTTAAAAATATTAGAGCGCCGCTATTTAAAAAAAGATGAATCTGGCAAATTACAGGAAACTCCGCAAGAAATGTTTTGGCGGGTGGCCCGCAATGTAACCCAGGCCGATTTAATTTATGATAAGCACCAAGACTTAGAGCAACTGGCCAAAGCTTTTTATGATTTAATGTCCAACCTCCTTTTTCTTCCTAATTCTCCCACGTTAATGAACGCTGGAACTGATCTACAACAGCTTTCGGCGTGTTTTGTTTTACCTGTGGAAGATTCCATGGAATCCATTTTTGAAACTTTGAAAAATGCTGCCCTTATTCATAAAAGTGGTGGCGGAACAGGCTTTTCTTTTTCCCGTCTCCGCCCTAAGAACGATATGGTTCTTTCCACCAAAGGAGTAGCCAGTGGTCCAGTTTCCTTCATGAATATTTTTGATGTAGCCACCGAAACTATCAAACAAGGTGGCACGCGCCGCGGGGCCAATATGGGCATTTTAAGGGTTGACCATCCAGACATATTGGAATTCATCACCGCCAAAGATAACCCAAAACGCCTAACCAATTTTAATTTATCAGTGGGCATTACGGATAGTTTTATGCAAGCCGTGGTTGACGACGCCAATTATGATTTAATCAATCCCCGCACCGGAAAAGCTGTGGAGCGTTTAAGCGCCCGTAAGGTCTTTGATTTAATCGTCCAAGCCTCTTGGAAAAATGGGGAACCCGGAGTTATTTTTTTGGACCGCTTAAATCGGGATAATCCCACCCCGCAATTGGGCCAAATAGAAAGTACCAATCCTTGTGGTGAGCAACCTTTATTGCCTTATGAATCTTGTAACTTGGGCTCAATAAATTTGGCCCGCTTCGTGGCTAATAAAAAGATTGATTTTCCCCGCTTAAAAGACGTAATCCACTTAGCTGTCCATTTTTTGGATAACGTGATTGATGTAAATCGATATCCCCTTTCTCAGATTGAAAAGATGACCAAAGGAAATCGCAAAATTGGCTTGGGGGTTATGGGGTTTGCGGATCTGCTTTTGCAAATGGAAATCCCATATGACTCAGAAGAAGCGATTAATATAGCGGAAAAGGTCATGGCTTTTATGCAAGCGGAGGCGAGAAAAGCTTCCCAAAATTTGGCCCAAGAGCGCGGTCCCTTCCCTAATTTCCTTAATTCCCTTCTCGCAATAAGAGGAGAACCACCACGGCGTAATGCCACGGTGACCACTATTGCGCCCACCGGCACCATCTCAATAATTGCGGATTGTTCCAATGGTATCGAGCCTCTTTATGCCCTGGTTTATGAGCGGACAGTCCTGGAAAAAGAAAAATTGCGGGTGGTCAATCCTTATTTTAAGGTTATTAGCCAAAGGGAAGGCTTTTTTAGTGAACAACTCTTAGAAAAAATCTCTGCGCAAGGTAGTCTGCGGCAGCTCCCCGCAGGAGAAGTTCCCGAAAAATGGCGCCGGGTTTTTGCTACAGCCCAGGATATTGCGCCGGAATGGCACATTCGCCTCCAGGCCGCTTTTCAAAAATATACAGACAATGCTGTCTCGAAAACGGTCAATTTTCCCGCGCCTAGCTCCCCGGAAGAAGTGGCCCGAGTTTTTCAATTGGCTTACAAACTTGGTTGCAAAGGGGTAACAGTTTATGTACAGGGAAGCCGCCAGGAGCAAGTATTACAAGTTTCACCCTCTGCCCAAGGAAGAGAAAAAATACTTAACCCGCCGCCCCCCCCAAATATTCTTTCTTTAAGCTCGATAAAACCGAGGCCGCGCCCCGAAGTAACCTATGGCCAAACTCGCAAAGTGGTCACTGGATGTGGCCCTTTATACATCACTATTAATGAAGACCAACAAGGCATTTTTGAAGTTTTTGCGCTCATGGGCAAATCAGGAGGCTGCGCTGCCTCACAGAATGAGACTACGGGCAGACTCATTTCCCTGGCTCTGCGCTCGGGAGTTGGGGTCGAGTCGATTATCCGGCAGTTGCAGGGTATTCGTTGTCCAACTCCAATCTGGGATAGAGGCACGCTAATCCTCTCTTGCTCGGATGCGATTTCCCGGGCCTTGCAAAAATATTTCCAAGATGGTCGCCCAGGTGCAAGAGCTAAGCACTCCTCCAGTGAGGGCTATTTAAAAATTTGCCCGGAATGCGGGGGCGAGCTGGAGCCGGAAAGTGGATGTCTAATCTGCCGGTCTTGCGCCTTCTCCCGCTGTAGCTAAATCTTTTTAGCGAAATCTTTGGAAGCGATAAAAAGATCCCTTTAAATTTATCTAATTGACTTAAGTCAAAGATACTTTTTCAGCTTTGGTTTAATTTGGCTAATAAAGAACAATTTCTATAAATAATGCTTCCTCCCCCAAAAGAGGCCGAAGCATAAACCTAAAAAAAGGTGCAAAATGGAAATGTACCTGAATTTAAGTATCAAAGAAGTTATCCAGAAATTTCCCCAGATCGAAAAAATTTTAAACGAATATGAGATTGCTTGCGGAACCTGTACCATGGGCTTATGCCTCCTTAAAGATATTTTGGAAATCCATAAATTGCCACCGGCGGAGAGTAAAATCCTTATGGAAAGGATTTGCAAAGTTATAACCAAAGGTCCAGAGGATGATTTAGAAGAAAAAAAAGAAATTTTATTTCTCCCTCGCCCAAACGTTTGTTCCCCAGCTATGACGATATTGGTGGCGGAGCATAGTTGGATAAAAAAGTGGTTAGCTTTCATTCCTGAGGTAATTACTTATATTACTTTAAATCCCCAGGAAAAAAGAGACCTAATTCTGGCCGGGGTAGATTTTATCCGCAATTATGCCGATAAATTTCATCACGCTAAAGAGGAGGAGATACTTTTTAAATACTTCTCTCCAGATTGGGAAGTTTTAAAAGTCATGAAAGAAGATCACACCACCGCGCGGAAACTCAGGCAAGCCATTTTAGTCAGTTTAGATCAAGATGATGAGCATGGGCTCTCCACAAATCTCCAAGCTTATCAACAATTGCTGAGTCAACATATTAAAAAGGAAGATGATGTCTTGTTTCCCTGGTTAGAAAAGCAGTTATCTCCTGGTCAGCTCTCTGATTTATTTTCAAAATTTCAAGA
>CAZAGD010000018.1:0-4010 GCA_964484485.1 uncultured Syntrophaceae bacterium | reverse complement strand
ATAGATACTTTAAAGGACATGGAAATTCTTTATGAGGGACTCCCTTTGGATCAGATCACCTCATCTTTTAATATAAATACGCCCGCCGCCACCATCTTAGCCATGTATCTGGCCTTAGCTGAAAAACAGGGTGTCCCTTTGGCTAAATTAAGCGGCACCCTTTCCAATGATATGCTGTGTGAATACATTTCCCGCGGCACTTGGGTTTTTCCTCCTGGGCCGGCTTTAAAGATGAGTACAGATATTGTGGAGTTTTGTACTCGTCATTTGCCCCGTTTTTATCCTTACAACATTCGGGGAATTATCATTAGGGAAGCCGGAGCAAGCATGGTCCAAGAGGGTGCTTATGCTTTGGCTAATGCCATAGCCTATATTGAGGAGGCTCTAAAAAGAGGTTTAAACATTGATGATTTCGCGCACCGTATGTCCTTCTTTTTTGCCACGGGTTTGCAGATTTTTGAGGAAGCCGCTCGTTACCGAGCCCTTCGGCGCCTCTGGGCGAAAATGATGAAAGAACGTTTTGGAGCGAAAAATCCGCAATCCCTGCTTTTGCGTTTTACAGGCACTGTGGGGGGAAGTACTTATCGCGCTAAGGAGCCGGAAAATAATTTAGTACGTGGCGCTTACGGTCTCTTAGCAAATATCTTGGGTGGGGCCCAGGGAATGCTCCAGCCAGCCCTGGATGAAGCTTTTGCCATTCCCACTGAGTATACGGCTCGATTAGCTTTGCGCACCCAACAAATTTTAGCCTACGAAACCGGGATCACCAAAGTGGCCGACCCCTTAGGAGGTTCCTATTTTGTCGAGGCGCTGACTAATAACTTAGAAAAACAGATTGTAGAGGAAATGGAAAAAATTGCCTCTTTGGGGGGAGCGGTTCGGGCCATTGAGATGGGTTATCCACAAAAAGTGATCGCCGAGGAAGCCTATCGAATAGCTAAAGAAGAAGAATCTGGCCAGAGAATTGTAGTGGGAGTAAATAAATTCCAAGCAGAAGAAAAAGAAGAACGAACATTAGTCATTCATCAGGCAGATGAACAGGCCGCCATGCGCCAGATAGAAAGGACGCGGGAAGTGAAAAAAAGGCGCGCTGCCGGAGCAGTGCAGCAGGCCTTGGATGAACTTTGCCGCGCCGCCGAAAAAAAAGTTAATTTGCTGCCTTACTTTATAGAAGCAGTTAAGACTTACGCCACGGTGGGAGAAATTACCGCGGCCCTTAAAAAAGTTTTTGGCGAATATCAGGAGCCAGTTAATCTTTAAGTTTTTAGCTGAGAATTTTTTTCAGACTTTAAATTTGGCCAGGGGAAAATTAGATGAATTTTTTCTTGAGCGAAGATCAGCGCGTTTTTCAAGAAACTTTTCGCAAATTTGCCGAGAAAGAAATTGCTCCTTTAGTACCAGAGGCTGAAGAAACAGAGACTTTTCCTTTAGAACTATTTCCTAAGATGGGGACATTGGGCTACCTCTGTCCGCGCTATGATGAAAGTTATGGAGGAGCAGGGATTGATAAAGTTACGGAAGTGCTTATGCGGGAAGAACTTTCCCGCATTTCCCAAGGGATTGCTTCCAGCTGGTCAGCTCATTCCCACTTAGGCACTTTTCCCATCTATCATTGGGGGAATGAAGACCAAAAGCAGAAGTATCTTGTGCCGGCTATTAAAGGTGAAAAAATCTTTGCTTTTGGTCTCACTGAACCTAACGCTGGCAGTGATGTGAAAGCGATTGAGACTACGGCCAGGAGAGCAGGAGATTTTTATATCATTAATGGCCGAAAAATCTTCATCACCAACGGGAACATTTGCGATTTTCTAACTTTAGTTGCTTACACTGATAAAACTCAAGGCTACCGGGGTATAAGCCTTTTTATCATCGAAAAAGGAACTCCGGGGTTCGTAGTCACCCGCAAGTTAAAGAAAGAAGGCGTCCGCTCTTCAGAGACAGCGGAACTACTTTTTGAAGACTGTCGGATTCCAGTGGAAAACCGGATTGGCGCAGAAGGAAGTTTTTATAAAGTTATGGAAACTTTAAATGAAGGGCGAATTGGGGTGGCGGGAAATTGTGTAGGAATGGCCCGCGGAGCTTATGAAGCAGCGCTGAAATATGCCAAGGAGCGCGTGCAGTTTGGACGTCCTCTCGCCCAATTTCAGGCCATTGCTTTTAAATTAGCGGACATGGCTATGGAGATAGAAGCGGCCAGATTGCTGGTTTGGCATGCTGCCTGGATGATGGATGCTGGCTTAAACCCTATCCGCGAAGCCTCCATGGCCAAACTTTTTGCCTCTGAAGTAGCCGTGCGAGTTTCGCGGGAGGCCATGCAGATTCATGGAGGGTATGGACAGATGAGGGAATTTCCCGTGGGACGATTTCACCGGGATGCCTTGGTTTATGTGGTGGGAGAAGGAACATCAGAAATTCAGAGACTAATAATTGCCAAACAAATGGGTCTTTAAATTTTTAAAAAAGGAGGAGGAAAATGATGGTGGCTAAAAAGTATTCAATTATGGTATTTATTGCCTTAGCGGGAATTTTATTAAGCAGTTTGAGCAGGGGAGACTTCGCTTGGGCGCAAGGGGCGCCCGAAAAAACATTCTCTTGGAAATTACAAGCAGCCTATCCCCCACCGGAGAAAATTATGGGCCACTGGGGAGCTTATGGCCAGGCCGCGGAGATTGCGCGGAAAGTGAAAGAGAGAACTAAAGGAGGCCTGGATATAAAAATTTATCCTCCCAATGCCCTCTTTAAAGCTCTCGAAGCTCCTGATGCCATAAAAAGAGGAGCGGTGGAAATGATCTTAAGCAATGGTGCTTACCATGTAGGTATTCTTCCTGAGGCGATGTTAGAATATGGCCTTCCTTATGGGGCTAAAAATTCCCAGGAAGCGGCTAAGCTCCTCTGGCAAAGTGCTTATTTTAAAATTCTGCGCCAAGCTTATTTAGAAAAACATCAGGTCATATTGCTTGGGCTGACTAGTACCAGTGCTTACAATTATCTTACCCGTTTTCCCATCAATAAGATGGAAGACCTGAAAGGGAAAAAAATTCGTTCTTCCGGAGCTTTTGGCAAAATTGCCTTAGCCCATGGTGCTTCTCCGGTCAATCTCGCTCCTGCCGAGCAATACATGGCTTTGCAAAGAGGGACAGTAGATGGGACGATTTTCCCAGCTTATGCCGGGATTTCCTACAAATTATTCGAAGTGGCTAAATATCACTCCTGGCCGCCTATCTATCCATTAATCGGGGCCAATCTTTTAGTAAATTTAAATGCCTGGAATAAACTGCCCAAAGATTATCAAGAAATCTTGCAAGAGGAAGTAAATAAAATGGTGAAGTACACTTATGACGTCTCCGGACCGGCCTTAGAAAAAATTGCCCAAGAAGAAGGGAAAAAGCAGTTTGGAGCAGAAGGAGTTTGGCTATCTGAAGCCGAGTTTGCTAAATTCCGAGAAGCGGTAGTCCCTCTGTGGGAGGAGTGGGGAAAGAAGAGCGAATTATGTGCGCAGCTCGTCAAAATAGCCAGGGAGTTTGCTCTCAAATAATCGGAAAGTTAAAAAAAGCAACCAGCAAGAAAAGGGAGAGCTTAGTCTCTCCCAATTATCAAATAAGGAGGAGGGGAAAATGAAAAATATAAGATGGCCGGGGAGAAGAATTTTTGTCTTATTTTTTTTATTTTTATTTCTAAGTGCCTTTATTTCACCAGGAGCAGCTCAACAAAAACCAGCAAAAATTTTTAATTGGAAAATCCAATCATCCTGGCCGCCCCCGGAAAAATTACTGGGCTATTGGGGAGGTTACGGCCAAGTAGCTGAAATTAGTAGGCGAGTCAAAGAGAGGACAAATGGCGGGTTGGATATCAAAGTTTTCCCCCCTGATTCACTTTTTAAGGTTTTGGAATCTCCGGATGCTTTAAGAAGAGGGGCCATTGAAATGATCTGCAGTTCTGGTCCTTATCATGTAGGCATTCTTCCGGAAGCTTTCCTCGAATGGGGGCTTCCTTATGGAGCAAAGAGTTCC
>CAZAGD010000017.1:0-4555 GCA_964484485.1 uncultured Syntrophaceae bacterium | reverse complement strand
ACGTTCTAAAGTCTGCTCAGTAGTCCTGCCCAATTGGCAATAAATGCAGTTGTAAGTGCAGGTCTTAAAAGGAACTAAATCAATTCCCAAAGATCTACCTAAACGTCGCGAAGGAACTGGCCCAAAAATATAACTCTGATTTCCATTACTAGGCCAGGGGGCTACCATTTTACATCTTTCCCAATTTTAATTAAAAAAATTACCCTGCTATTTGGCCATTTATAAAAACATTTACCTCTTAAGAAAGGCAAAAAGGATGCCAGCCGAGAGGCTATATTTAAAATAAAAAAACCTTATATATTCCCAAGTTATTTAAAGTTATTTTTTATTCTCTCCCTGGAGCGGAGGCTAAATATTACAGAAATGAAATTAAAGTATGCAATGATTTCATTTATGAAAATTAAAAAGAAATCCCCTAAATTTATTTTCTTTAGGCCATGAGTGAAGGAAATTGCTAATGATAAATTTCCGGATGAGCACGCACCTCCGCGATAAATTCTTTTACCGACTCTTCTAAGTTATATTTGGGGTGCCAGCCCCATTCTTCTCTGGCCCTGGTATCGTCGAGAACAGGCCAACTCCGCATTACATCCATTACTGCTTGATCTGGCCCATAAGAGAATTCGGCTTAAGGAATGAATTTTTCTTATTTCTCATTTCATGGCCAGCCACTTGGGTAAGCCAAGAATAATATTGGGGAAAATAATGCAGAGGATAAGTCCCGCCAAAACTAAACAAACAAAGGGAATTACTCCCCGCACAATATGGTTAGTTTCAATTCCCCACTCAGGTTTGACGATACCTCTTAAATAAAATATGGCATACGCGAAAGGCGGCGTCATAAAAGACATTTGCAGGTTGACGATGATCATCATGGCAAACCAAAGTTTATTAAACCCTAAGGCTTCGCCGATCGGGGTTACGATAGGTATCATGATGAAGATAATGCCGATCCAGTCAATAAACATGCCGAGAATAAAGATAATTAAGTGAATAAGAGCGAAAGAGCCCCATTTGCCAAAAGGAAGGTTTAAGACAGCTTCTTCGACTACTTTACCACATCCTAATCCCAAAAATGTGGCGGTGAACATACCGGCGCACATCGCAATAATCATAACCATGCTCGTGACTTTGGCAGTTTGGTATAATGTCTCCCGCAAAACTTGGAGATTAAGACGGCGGTAAGCCAAAGCTAAAAAAGCAGAAGCGGCACAACCAACTGAGGCAGCTTCAGTAGGAGCAGCCAAACCAAGGAAGATCGTACCCAAGACGGCAAAAATGATCGAGAGCGTAGGCAATAAACTCGTAAAAAGCATGGTCACTTTTTTAGAAAAAGGCACCTGCCGTTCCTCATAAGAAGCAGGAGGACCCCATTCAGGATGAATAAGGCAAGTGATCAAAATATAAAGGCAATATAAACCAGAAAGCATAAAGCCTGGGATAAATGCTGCCATAAAAAGGAGACCAACTCCGATATCGGCCACTGGCCCATAAACCACTAACATGACACTCGGGGGAATTAGTATCCCCAAAGTACCTCCAGCGCAAATTGCGCCACAAGCTAACTCTCTTTTATAATTTCGGGCATGCATCGCCGGTAAAGCAATTAGTCCCAGCATGACTACAGAAGCTCCAATAATCCCTACTGCCGCAGCCAGAATCGTGCCCAAAATTACTGTACCAATGGCTAATCCTCCCGGAACTGGTCCCATCCATAAATATAATGCCCCAAAAAGGCGCTCGGAAACTCCAGAACGTTCCATTAGCAGACCCATAAAGACAAAGAGGGGCACAGCCAAAAAAGTATAATCGATCATCACTCCCCAGATGCGATTATAAAAGACTCCATAGGTCTGTTCCGGGCCAAAAAAAACCAGACTGACCATGAGTCCTATCCCGCCTAAAGCAATCGCTAAGGGATAGCCTAAAAGAATTACTACTAAAAGAGGAATAAACATTAAGAGGACGATGTATTCTGGGCTTAAATCAATCATTATTTAACCCCTTTGAGCTGTTGCCAATAGCGATAGAATTTGGCAATTCCTTGGAGAAGCCAAAGGAAGATGGCTAGGCAAACAATTGTTCTTAATGGATAAATGGGTGGATACCAGACTGTGTAAGAAGCTTTTTCGAGGACGCTCCAAGAACGGATGGCCTGTTGAAGCGAAATTTTAAAGAGCAGAATACTAATGGGGAAAAAAAGAATAGCTGTGAAAATCATCTGAATATAAAGTTGGCGACGAGGAGAGAAGCGACTGGAAATGATATCTACACGCACATTGCCATCATCTCGGAGAACCCAGGCTAATCCTAAAACATACATGGAACCCCCTAACATATAGCTTATATCGAAGGACCAAAGAGTGGGGGCCCTAAAAGCATAACGCATGATAACTTCGTAACAAATGGAGACAATCAAGGCTATGACTGCCCAGCTTTCTCCTTTGCCCACTAATTCACTAATTCTTTCGATTTTCTGGACAAATTTTTCCAATTTGATCATCCTCTTGCCCCCTTGCCACCCTTTATAAGAAGGAGGCAAGGGGTTAATAGGTTCAGGAAAGTTTGAGAGAGCGCATCTCAATAAAAACTTTATTGGCGGCTGAAGGGATATTTATATTCATATCGAGGCTGGCAAACGTAATCAACACTTCGCCACTTTTCTAAGAAACTGGACTGTTCTTCGTAAACGGCTTTGAAGAGTGGATCTTCTTTAGCCAATTGCGCATAAAGCTCATCAGCAGCTTTAACGATTTCCATCTGCACATCTTTAGGAAGAGTATAAACTTTCACCCCAGCTTCTTTAAATTTGATCATTGCTTTAGCATCTTCGATCATCATCCAAGCATAATCTTCCATGCTTCCCCAAGAAGCTGCTTCAATTATTTTTTTGAACTCATCAGGAAGCTGTTCCCACGTATCCTTGCGGACCATAAGGCTGGCCATGGCGGTAGTAGATTGGAAGCCCGGCTCCATCATCACGGCCTTTAAATTATGGAAACCTGCCGCATAATCCATAGCCGGAGTGCAGTACTCAAAGCCATCGATTACTCCTCTCTCATAGGCCTGATAAATTTCTCCTCCTGGTAGATTCACTACCGCCGCTCCTAACTTTTTAGCTATCTCTCCATATAGTCCCATGCAGCGATACTTCATTCCTTTAAAGTCGCTTAATTTAGTAATAGGCTTTTTAAACCACCCAAAAGACTCAGCACCAGTAAGATGGAGAGGACCGCCGATAACCAGCACATTTGATTTTGCTCTTTTCAACATCTCGGCAATGTATTTATGCGCTCCTCCATAGCGATACCAGGCAAAAAGTTCTACAGCAGTTGGGCCTGCCGGGTTCGCCCCGAAAATCCCGCCGACTTTTCCCAAACGTCCTAAGTTAAAGTTAAAACAAGTAGCTGCCCATTTTAGGGCCCCGGTCTCTAACGCATCAAACTCTTTAGTGCTTGGAGCAACCGTGCCGCCCGCCAATACATTCACTTTGATTCTACCCCCCGAATAAGTTTCTACTCGGTGAGCAAACATTTTTATTTGTTCTAAATAGGGACCTCCAGGCGGCCAGGCTTGAAGATCCATTCGGTAAGTGGCCGGACCGGCTGCATTGGCTGCGGGAAAATGCCAGCCTATCACGAAAATCCCGCAAAATAAAAATAACATTGTTGCTAAGATAAACCCTCTCTTCATTTTTTCCTCCTTTCTAATGGCAATTCTGATTCATTTTATATAATAAACGAAAAAGACCTGTCAACAAAAAATAGAGCTGAATTAGGTAAGAATTTCAAAAGTGACCGATGGTCAGAAAGTTGAGGCTAGGTCATAAAGAGATAAAATAGCTAATTTGCTCGTTACGAGCCAGTCTCAATAGAGAGAAGAGTAGTGAACCAGGTTTGGGATTTGCTTTATTAGAGAAATTAATTGGCTCCTTAGGGCAATATGATTAGAAAACAGAATTTAAGACCTCAACCTCATCGCCATTTTTAATTATGCCGCTCTGGATGACCCGAGCAAAAATACCATAGCGGGGAAGGAGGGAATAACCTTGGTAATTGTAGCTATGGCCAAGTTGCGGATCCTTGCCAATTTTCTCTATCTTTAAGAGAGCCCCTCCGATGCGGAGAACTTTGCCAGGAACTAAAGTTTCCAAACTCATTCCCGAAATTAAAAGGTTCTCGGCAAAGGCTCCCGGGGGAAAAGAAAGACCAGTTTTCCGAGCAAGCTCTTCAACTTTTTCTTTTACTAAAATACTAACTTGTTTAGCGGTGCCGGCATGAGCATCGCCAACCAGGCCGAAATTCTCTTCAAAAAAACCTGAGCCCACATCTTCTTTAGGTTTCCTTTTTTTCTTCCCCCGGCAGACGGCAATAACTTTTCCTCTCAAAATCCTTTCCTCAAAAGACGGGTATAATATGTGCTCGCTGTATAGAGGGCGGCACAGGGATTATGGGCTAATACCCGGTCTTTAGCTACGAGCACGGTACAAAACGCCCGGGCATACTTCATAAAAAGAGAATCATGGCCTACACAGAGACCCAACATTATATTAAAA
>CAZAGD010000016.1:0-2724 GCA_964484485.1 uncultured Syntrophaceae bacterium | reverse complement strand
GAATTCTTTTCGACCGCTCAAAATTTGGATGGCTTGCCAAAGCATAAAGAGTAAAGGCACCGTCAATCCAAAGAAGACAAGCACGGTCCAGATAATAAAACCAATTCCCGACTCGCCTACATATGATGGCCAGTATTTTATTATTATGGAAATGGCCAAGGTTATTATTCCTAAACCAATTAAAGAAGTTATCAGATCAAGAGAGTTAGTAATTGAGGGACGAAACAAATCTCTAGTTTTGAGGGCAAATGCCAAAAAGAAGCCCAGACCAAAAATAAAGGCCGATGTAGTTTGAGATAGCTTAAGCACACTTTGCATTCCTAAAGACAGTATTAGCCCGCAGATTACCGAATATATAATCTCGTAAACCCAGGTGAGGGTGAGGTTTTTTACTTTTATCTTGCGCGTGGGATAAACTAAAAAAATAAGAGAAAGAACAAAAGAAAAATGAAAACAACGGTGTTTCCATTCTTGGAGCACCCCGAACCCGGCTGTATGGATATGAAATATGGATAGAATAATACACATAATCAGAACAACTTTATCTGCTATTCCTTTGAGTTTGCGAAAGCGCAGTTCCGGGTCAAAAGTTTCTACTAATTCTTTAACTTTTTCTTCATCAACACGGTATTCTATAGTTTTTGGGGGGTTTTCTTTAGGAGAAAAATCTTTCATTTTTTTTAAATTTCCTCTCTAAAAAATTCTTGCAGAAATGGCCTAGCCATTCTATTAATTTTTTTTGGGAAATTTTTATTTGGACAAGACCATCTCCGATCAGAGATGCTACAGGGATTATTTTTTCTTGATCAAAACGGAAACGACTCTGCCATTGGGCATCAACTCGCCAATTGATTATGGGGACATCTCTCTTCATTCCCGTAATTTTAAACCAGTCGCCGGCGCGGGTCAATTTTTCATTTTCCGTTACCGTATAAGGTAATCCTGCTCCTTGCCCTTGAAACATAGTTTGGATTAAAGTAATCTGATAATTTTCATTAATTAAAAACTCTTCCCAGACGTCGCTCTTGGCGACGGAATGTTTATATCCCAGGAAGAAGGTATCTCCTGGCTTAATATGGCGCAGAAAAATTGTTTCTCCTTTCTTTTCTAAGACTAAAACCGGTAGGGAAACAAAATACAATAGAAAAAAAACCATCCCGCCGGCTAAGAAAATAATGGGAGTTTTTTTCATGTGGGCGTTTAGGAGCTCCACCCGGACCCGAAGAGCTTAATGATGGAGCTCCGCAGCAGTTAGCGAATTTGCTAAGCCGCCTGGTTATTTTGCCTCAGGAGGAACAAGGGTGGGGGGAATAGCGATGCCTTTTTCTTTATAATATTTATAAGCTCCCTTATGTAAAGGAATAGTTACTCCTAAAAGGGCATTTTCTAATTTCACATTTTTCCCTTGTTCGTGTACTTTGGCCACTACTTCTGCCCCACTCACGCTTTCTTTAGTAGCGCTATGCAAAAGAGGGGTCTTTTCCCAAAGGTGGTAGGTTATATCGTAAATATCTTTTTCGGGTACCTCAGCACGCGTCACCCACAGAGCAATAATGGCGACGGTTTTTACCGGGGCCGTCTGCTTGGGGTAAACTACGGGAAGAGTTACTGGGGCATAATAAGGATATTTCGTATTTAAACTTTTGATTACGTCATCAGGGAAGGGGATAAACACAACATCTTTGGTGGTGGCAATTTCCATTATATTGGCATTGGGAACTCCGGAAGTCCAGATTAAGGCATCTGCCTGTTCGTCTTTCATCCGCTGAACTGCGACAGCATAGTAAACATAAACGGGCTCAATATTTTTGTATCCACTTTGGTCGGCAAAACCAACCTCCGCCAACATCCGGCGCGAATCAAATTCCGTTCCGCTCCCTTTGTCACCAACGATAATGCGTTTTCCTTTGAAATCGTAAATGGTTTTTATCCCCGACTTTTTTAAAGCCACGAGATGAGTGGTTTCTGGATAAAGACCCGCGATAGCTCTTAAATTTTTTACTGGCGGAGTCTTCCAAGATTCTTTGTCTCCTATATAAGCCGCCAAAGCCACGTTATTCTGCGAAAGTCCTGATTCAACTTCGCCCCGAGCAATTAAATTTACATTAGCCACCGAAGCGTTACCTGTCTGGGCAGTAACCACCATATCTTCGATCTTATTGGTCAAGCATTGGGCCAAGGCTCCTCCCAGAGGATAGTAGACTCCGCCCACACCGCCGGTGGCAATGCCGAAGAAACGCTTCTTCTGGGCATCTGCCGGTGCGGATAAAGCAAACACAAAAACAAGACCTAGGATAATAAACATAAATAATCTTTTTTTCATTTTTCTCCCTCCTTAAATATTTTTAAAGTGGCTATTTTCAGATTATAATAATTTACACCTGAACCGCCAATTTTTAGTATTTAATAATTTATTTAGAAAATTTTGTCAAGCCCTAAAAATGCTGACCGTTGATCACTTTTAAATTTTAACCTGAATGGGGATTGATAAATTCTTGCCTGGCTTAGGCAGAAGCAAACGGGGCTTATTAAAATGAGGCGCTGGTTAACTCTTGGGTACAGGCGGGGAAAATTAAGCCCTTCTGCGCAGAGGTATAGAGCTATTTTTAGGCTTGTTTAGCTGAGGCAGGCTTGTCCCCGCCATTCTTTGCGGAAAGAAGGTGGATAAGTATATAGACGTTAATTCCCAGCCGATTTTAATTTCGCCCCGCTTGCTTCTGCCAG
>CAZAGD010000015.1:0-3561 GCA_964484485.1 uncultured Syntrophaceae bacterium | reverse complement strand
GAGAAGATGAAATTTTTTGTGCTCTTTTATTATGTGGTAGAAGATTACATTGCCCGGCGAGCTGCTTATCGAGAAGAGCATCTTAAATTATCGACCGAGTCCCATCGGCGCGGAGAGCTTCTTTTAGGGGGAGCCTTAGATGATCCTCCGGATCGGGCTTTATTAGTGTTCCGAGTGACAGATAAATCAGTAATAGAAGACTTTATCAAACGAGATCCTTACGTAATCAACGGCCTGGTAAAGAGTTGGGAAATTCGCCCTTGGAATGTGGTCGTGGGCCAAGAAAAGTTAGTAGATTGAGAATATTTAAAGATTAACATAGATAAAAAAAGAAAATAAAGAGTAACATAGATAAAAAAAGAAAATTGGGCTAATTATGGAGTCTTTACTTATCTGGTTCAAAGACTTAAACCCGATTAGTCAAGCCTTTTTAGCTACTTGCTTTACCTGGTCGGTTACAGCTCTGGGCGCGGCCACAATCTTTATCTTTAAAGATATTAATCAGCGGCTATTTGATGGGTTGATGGGTTTTGCTGCGGGGGTAATGATTGCCGCAAGTTTCTGGTCCCTTTTAGCGCCAGCTATTGAGATGGCCCGCGATACCAATTTGCCCCCTTGGCTTCCTGCTGTTTCTGGTTTCTTATTGGGCGCGTTATTCCTTTGGCTATGCGACCAAATATTACCTCATCTGCATATAGGTTTTCCTATGGCCGAGGCCGAAGGGATTAAGACCAACTGGCAGCGGAGTATTTTATTGGTTCTGGCGATTACTCTGCATAATATCCCAGAAGGGTTAGCAGTAGGGGTTGCTTTTGGAGCGGTGGCGGCTAATCTGCCCTCTGCTTCCTTAGCTGGAGCCGTTGCTTTAGCCCTGGGCATTGGCCTGCAAAACTTTCCAGAGGGTCTGGCCGTATCAGCGCCTTTGCGCCGCGATGGCCTATCGCGCTTAAAAAGCTTTTGGTATGGACAATTATCGGGTATGGTGGAGCCCCTGTCTGCACTGATAGGAGCATGGGCAGTGGTCCATGCTAAGATTATTCTACCATATGCCCTGGCCTTTGCTGCCGGAGCCATGATTTATGTAGTAGTAGAAGAACTTATTCCAGAATCCCAATTGGAAAAGAATACCCATATTGCTACTGCCGGGACCCTGATTGGATTTGCCGTAATGATGTTTTTAGATGTGGCCCTTAGTTAAATATATCTTTTAAATAAAATTCGCAGAGCGTAAAGCGAAGGAAAAGAGTGCTGCAGTAAAAGAAAGGACGCATAGCGCATGGCGCAGAGCGCATAGCGAAGAAAAAAGTGTTGCAGTTAGTTAGTGCTGCGGTGCTGCAGTAAGAAAAATCGTGAGGCGTAAGGCGGAAGGCGTGAGAGCGTGAGGGCTAAAAACGCAAGGCGCAAAGCGCATAGCGAAAAGTGTTGCAGTTAGTTAGTGCTGCAGTGCTGCAGTGCGGAAGTAAAAGACGCAAGGCGCAAGGCGCATAGCGCAAAGCGTAAAGCGAAAAAACCTGGGAGAAATTTTATTTTCCTACTTGCCCAGTAGCTACACTGATCCCGAATTTAGCGTCTCCTGGGTATGGCTGGAATTCTTTTATCAGAGAGCCATCTCCCTTGAATATCTTTACTGTCCCTTTGCGTTGAGGATTTAGTCCTGTGCCGGTGATTATTTCTGCTTGGCCGTCCCCATCGAGATCACCACTGGCCACATTTGCTCCAAAGCGATTCTCGGGATATGCCTGGAAAGATGCTATCTTGTTTTCGGTAGGATAAATGATTATTATTTGCCCATCCTTTTTAGGATCAGGGCCAGCTCCTACGATAATCTCGGCTTTCCCATCCCCATCAATATCCCCAGCAGCTATATTGGCTCCATAACCATCCTCTATTCTTATCTTTTTCTTCCCCTTTTCTTCTGCAAAAGAAACAGTTAAATCTAAAATCTTTTCTCCCACCTGCCATTTGCCTATTCCTTGGCTGGTATCTATCTTAAATACTTTGATTCTGGCTGGAGCTTTAGGATCAGGGCCAGGAGCAGTGATCAATTCCAATCGTCCATCGCCATCTATGTCTGCCAAAGCTACTCGAGGAGCGCCCCAGAAATCTTCTTCCAAGTAAGGCGCTAAAGTTATCCCAGTATCTACGAACTCCTTATCTATTAGCTTATAAACTTTTATTAACCCTCTTCCTTTTTTCTTACCATGGCAGAACGAGTATATTTCGTCTATATCTAAATCATCGTAGATTTCCATTTCCTTGGGAGGCATCAGGTAATAGCCTACAGCTATCTCTTCTATCCAGTCGCCATCTATATCTCCAGCAGCTACGGGAGCTCCTAATTTATACCAGCCTGGAGACTCCAGGGTAGCTATGACGGTGCCATCTCTTTTAAGGGCTTTTACTAAAGGATAAGGTCCTTTTCCTTTTTTATCTGCTCCCACAATGATTTCATCTATTCCATCACCATCCACATCCCCAGCAGCCAGAGAGATTGCCACTTTTTCGGAGAAGAGTTTAAACTGGCTAATCATCGTGCCCTCAGAAGAGAAAGTTTTGATAAAGGAGTTTTTCTCTCTTACCGGAGCAGTAATGATTCCGGGTTGGAGGAGGGGATGGGCTTCGATCATTAGAGTGGCTTGGCCTTCTCTAATTAATTTTTTCCCTTTGGCCACAATCGAGAAATTATAAATACCTGGTTTTAACCATTTGGAGGTGGCCATAGTTAAACTTGCCCCAGAGGAGGAGGTGATTTCGTTAGGGCTAAGGTTTGCTCTTATTCCCTTGGGCAGGCCAATTAACTCTAAAGAGACAGAGTTATCAAAGCCATTGAGCGGGGAAAGATTAATAGAGTAAAAAGCTTCGGCAAGTTGTTTTATGGTTTGGATTTGGGGCGTAATCCTTATTTCAAAATCCATAATTTTCAGTTCCAAAGCAAGTTCTTGAGTTTGTGCGGAAGTAGAAGCTACAGCTGTGATATTGTAGATGCCGCTGGTTACCTGTCCTGTAGGCAATAATTTCAGAGAAGATAAAGCAGGTCCTCCTGCCAAGGATACAGGGTTGGGAGTAAAGGAAGCGGAGAATCCCGGAGGACAGTCTTTAATGGTTAGATGGACATCACCCGTGAATCCGTTTAAGGGGGTTAAAGTAAGGTTAAATTCCAACTCTTCGCCTAATTCTACATCTTTTGATATCTGTTCAGCTGATAGAATAAAACCTTTTTCCGTCTCGTCTGCTTTTACTTGTAACGATATTCTTGATTCATTATTGTTTTTATTAAAATCAATCAGATGGGTTTCTTGGCCAACTAAGGCAATGAATTCATTTGCTCCTACTCGGTCAGAGATGGGCATTTGATAGTTAAATGTCAGCGATTCCTTAGGAGATAGACTTCTGACTTCGAAGGTAGCTAAGAGTCTTCCTTCCTCCACCTGGCCATCGTATAACTTTAAAATTGTGGGTAGAGAAGGGGATTTTCCACGATTAAGCACAGTTATGCTCAATTTAATGAGGCCATTTTCTACTTTAGCTCCATTCATCCAGGCGGCCAGATCTGGCAGAGCA
>CAZAGD010000014.1:0-3676 GCA_964484485.1 uncultured Syntrophaceae bacterium | reverse complement strand
ATTGACCACTTCTGCAATCATCCCCGGCTCGAAAAGGGGTTGGTCGCCCTGAATATTTACCACAATATCTTCATCCCGGACTCCTAATTTTTGCGCCGCTTCACAGATGCGATCCGTCCCCGATGGATGAGCAGGAGAAGTTAAAACTACTTCCCCCCCAAAAGATTGTACTCGGCTTAAGATGTCTTCATGGTCGGTAGCCACGATCAAGCGATCCAAGAAAGTGGATGCCTTAGCCCGCTCATAAACCCATTGAATCATCGGTTTACCAGCAATATCCACTAAAATCTTGCCTGGTAAACGAGTTGATCCATAACGCGCTGGAATTAGACCATATACTGCCATACGTTTATCTCAGATCAATTTCCTTTCCTGAATTTACTTTCAACCTGGGTTAAAAATTAGAATTATAATACTTCCTGAGCAGCCTTTCTCACTCCAGCAATAATCCTCTCGATCTGGGCATCGGTCATTTTCACGGAGATAGGCAAAGCCATCGCTCTTTTCAATAAAGCTGCCGATTTAGGCCAAGCATCTAAGCGATAAGGAGGGCAATATTGAATAATATGGTTCCAATTGCCCACAAAATGCCAATTCATGGCTGAAGGTAGAATTTTCGTATCAATTTTTTCAGCAGCTAAGACTTTATTAAATTGGGTGGCCATTTTCTCATTGGGGAGGAAGAATGCCAGCGTATCGGCGCCATCTCCTTCGGCGTCCGGAAGATCACGGAATTCCAGGCCGGGGATATCAGCAATGGCTTTTTTAATGCGGGCTTTATTTTTCCTTTGTTCAGCCAGCACAAAATCCAGCCGGCTAAGCTGCACTCGGCCAATCGCTCCTTGAATTTCATTCATCCGGTAATTGAAGCCGGTAATGCTATGCGAATCTTCTCCCCGGGGTACCTCGGGATTATGCTCATGACCATGGTCATGGTAATAGCAGGCTAAGTCATAAAGCTTCTTATCATTGGTAACTACCATGCCCCCTTCGCCCGTAGTGAGCGTCTTTACGTAATCAAAACTAAAGGCCCCCATAGCCCCGATAGTTCCTGTCTTTCGACCTTTATAACTTGAACCGCAGGCTTGGCAAGAATCTTCCAAGACGGGAATATTCTTTTGGCGGGCAATGGCCATGATCTCATCCATGCGCGCTGGAACGCCTAACATATGCACGGGAATAATTACTCTCGTCTTTTCCGTAATTTTGGCCGCTAAATCGGCGGGGTCCATGTTCAAAGATTTATCGATTTCTGTGAGAATCGGAATTCCTCCAGATTCTAAGATAGCCTCGATAGTGGCTACAAAAGTAAAAGACTGCGTAATAACTTCATCACCCCTTTTTAGGCCCAAGGCTGCCAGCGCAACTCTTAACGCAGCCGACCCTGAAGAAACTCCCAAAGCATACTGGCATCCCATGTATTGACCGAACTCTTTTTCGAATTCCAGGACCCGAAATATATTCTTCCTTTTTTCATTAAAACCATAGCGAAAAAGAACTCCTCGCTCAATAACTTCAGCTACAGCTTCCTTTTCTTCTTTACCAATCAACTCGGCACCGCCCATCTTGAACCTCCTGTCTAAAATAAATTTAAAATAAAAAATTAAAATACAGATTCATAAATACGCAAAGCATCTTCTTTAGAAATAGGTCTTGGGTTATTCTCTAACGGCCTGACCACTTTCAAGGCTTCCTCGGCCATCCAGGGTAAGGCTGATTTGGGTACGCCTAAGTCACTAAGCCTTAGGGGAACTTCAATATCCTGCGCTAATTTTTTTACAGCTTCCACTGACCTCAAAGCAGCCTCGGCCACGGATAAACTTTTTATCTCTATATGCATAGCTTCGGCCAAACGGGCGAAACGCTCTGGGCAGGAAGAGGCGTTATATTCCATGACTGCCGGCAAGAGTAACCCATTACCTACCCCATGGGGAACTCGAAAGCTCCCTCCCAAAGGGTAAGAAAGGGAATGGACGGCCGTAACCCCGGCATTAGCCAACCCAATCCCCGCCAATAAACTCCCCATCAGCATTTCTGATCGAGCATTTAGATCTTGCCCATTTTCTACGGCCAAACGCAGATTCTTCATTATCTTACGTACCGCCTCCAAACTGAACATCTCTGATAAAAAATTCGCCTGCAAAGAAGTGAAAGACTCAATAGCATGAGCCAGCGCATCCATTCCTGTATAGGCAGTTACAGCCGGCGGCAGAGAAAGAGTCAATTCTGGATCAAGAATAGCTATCTCTGGAAAAAGATACGGGCTATTTATACCTGCTTTTTTCTTTTCTGCTTCGTTAATAAAAACCGCCGTAAAAGTAACTTCACTACCCGTGCCTGCTGTGGTAGGTACCATTCCTTTGGGAAGTCCCGGGCGAGGAACTTTGTTTAACCCTTGATAATCTTTAGCAAGTCCTTCATTGGTGGCCAAGATAGCCGCTGCTTTAGCGGTATCCATGGCACTTCCGCCGCCTACTCCAATAATGAAGTCAAATTTTTCTTTTTTCGCCAAAGATCCGCATTCGTCGGCAGTCTCTACCCGTGGTTCGGGTTCCACTCGATCGAAGACAGCAAATTTTATTCCTTCTTTTTCCAGCGACTCCGTAACTTTGGCTAAAGGACCTTTTTGGGCAAAACCTTGATCAACCACTAAGAGGATTTTCTGTACTCCATAATTCTTCAATTTCTGACCAAGCTGTTGGACAGATCCAAGTCCAAAAGTTATTTCTGGCGCAGCTCGAAAAGTAAAAACGTTCCTCATGAATTTTGCCCTCCCTTTCTCGCTAAAGCAGAGCAACTAATAAACTATAGAGATTAAACAGATTTTAAATGAAAAATGGGTGGTGGACATCTCTTATGCCTTGACCTGGCGATCATTCCTTTGACATAACTTAGCCGGGACTTGGCTACCTTAGGTTCTTTCCTTTTTTCCAAAGCGGTAATAATACTGTCTAAATCTTTATATGTTATATTCATCTCTTCCTCATCAGTTTGCCCACTCCACAGACCAGCACTTGGCGGTCGATCAATTATTCTTTTTGGTATTTTTAATTGTTCCGCTAATTTACGCACTTGGGTCTTGGTTAGGTCACCGATGGGCAATATATCCACTCCCCCATCTCCATATTTAGTAAAATAACCCACTAAAATTTCCGATTTGTTTCCCGTACCGGCAACTAAATAATTCATTTTGTTAGCGAAATAATATAAAGTGGTCATTCTCAAGCGCGGTTTGAGGTTAGCCTTACAGAGTTCTCCAGCTTCGGGAAGTTGTTTTAAAAGAACATCGTAAACTGGAGATAGGTCGACTTTTTCGCGCCGAATATGGAAAGTGTCCGCTACTAAGGCAGCATCTGTCTCATCTTCAGGTCGGCTATGGCAAGGCATGATGAGGGCTAAAACATTATCCCTCAGAGCTTTCTTGGCTAAAACTGCAACCACTGCTGAATCAATTCCGCCACTCAGGCCGACCACTACTCCTGCTGCTCCGGCACTTTCCACTTGTTCTCTAATCCATGAGCTAATTCTTTCAATCAGCCGCATATTCTCGGCTCCCTTTCGATTTTTCTAATATTTGCCAAATTAGCAAAAGATAATTATGTACGAGTATCAATCATGAAAGCCATTCAATTTTTTCCATAATAGACTAAGAAAAAACCTGTGTCAATTCTATCTT
>CAZAGD010000013.1:0-23617 GCA_964484485.1 uncultured Syntrophaceae bacterium | reverse complement strand
AAACGAAATATAGCCGACCTCCCTGAAGTTTTAAATTTAGGGACTAAATTGGGAGCAAATGAATTTTTAGTCACCAACGTCTTAGCTTATACGCCAGAATTGCGGGAAGAAGTTCTTTATACGCGGGCCTTAGGTGATTTTGCTTGGGGAGGGGCTTTGAAGCTACCCAAAATGGATTTAAACGAAGAAACTCGCGATCCTTTTTACTGGACCATGCGCAGCGGGAAGAATGTATCTTTTCCAGGAGACCAATTAGGAGAAACTAACGATTATTGTCCTTTTATTGAGAGTGGGTCGACTTCTATAAGTTGGCAGGGCGATGTCAGCCCTTGCTTGGCTCTATTGCATAGTCATAAACATTTCGTTGACGATCGAGAACGCTATTCGCGCAAATATGTGGTGGGAAATTTACTCCAGAATGATCTTTGGACTTTATGGAACGATGCCGAGTATGTGGCTTTAAGGGAGCGCGTAAAGCGGTTCGATTTTTCTCCTTGTACCATCTGCGGCGGATGTGAACTTTTTGAAAAAAATGAAGAAGACTGTTTCGGAAACACATTTCCTACTTGTGGCGGATGCTTATGGGCCCAAGGGATTATTCGCTGCCCCTAATTTAGAAAAGGAAATTAAGTTTAGAAATTCGGAGAAAGAAGGAAGCAGCTAATGCCAGTACGGGTAAAATTGGTAGGACTGGCTGATATCCTTCGAACTTTTGAAAAAAACAAAGAAACTCAAATAAATTTTTATGGAAAGACTATTAACGATCTTATTCAACATATAATCAAAGATATTGCTCCAGAATTGCGCGAGCTCTTTCTTAATGAAGATGGAGTTATATCCTCAGATTTGGCCATTGTAGTAAACGGTTTTTGGATCTCGGGATCTAACCGGTCAAACATGACCCTCAAAGAAAATGATCTGATAGAATTGATTTCATCCCCTGGGTGATGATAATGAAATTATTAGCAGCCAGGGTGGCTGCTTGATTTATAAAATCTTCCGCCAAAATAGCTAACACTTATAAAGGACTAAGAAAAGGAATATTTATTAATGGAGACTATTTTAGGAGACATTACTTTAATAATCCAGAACAATCCTTGGTTAGCTCCTTTAGCAGTTTTTTTAGGGGGAGTCCTGACGGCTTCCAACCCTTGCGTTTTGGCCATGATCCCTTTGATGATGGCCTTCGTGGGTGCCTATCAAGAAACGAGCAATACCCGCAAGGCTTTCACCTTTTCTTTCCTTTTCGTGATTGGTCTCACGATAACTTTTACTTTATTGGGGATGATAGCAGCCTTGATGGGTCGGTTAATAGGGGATGTTGGTAGATTCTGGCCCTATGTGGTGGCTTTAGTTTGTCTAATCATGGGGCTGCACTTATTAGGAGTTTGGAATTTTGATCTTCCCCTGCCTCAAGGCTGGAAGCCTAAACAAGGCGGTCCTTGGGGAGCTTTTCTTCTTGGTCTTCTTTTTGGCGTTGTCTCTACTCCCTGCGCCACCCCAATTCTGGCTGTGCTGCTCGCTTACATCGCTTCCCAAGGAAATTTGATATACGGGGGTTCTCTTCTTTTTATGTATGCTTTGGGCCACTGTGTCTTAATCTTAATTGCCGGAACATCTATGGGCTTGGCGAAAAGAATCATTGAATCCAGAGGCCTAAACACTGGCCTGGCTTACCTGCGCAAAGGTAGTGGCGTGCTTATTATTCTTATTGGGTTTTATCTTATCTGGTTGGTAAGTTAAATATTGTATAGGAGGAGGAATATGTCTAGCGCTCAAGAAAAGAAACTTTCCGTATTGGATAAATTTCTAACTCTGTGGATATTCATGGCTATGTTTGCTGGAATTGGGATCGGATACTTAGCCCCAACAGTTACTAAATTTATTGCGAGTATGCAAATAGGAACCACTTCGATTCCCATAGCCGTAGGCCTCATTTTAATGATGTATCCACCGTTAGCAAAGGTGAAATATGAGGAGATGGACAAAGTTTTTCGCCAAAAGAAGCTATTAGCAATTTCTTTGATCCAGAACTGGATCATAGGACCTCTGGTCATGTTTATCTTGGCTATCATTTTCTTGAGCAATTATCCAGAATACATGATCGGGGTAATTTTAGTGGGGTTAGCGCGGTGCATTGCCATGGTCATCGTCTGGAATGAACTTGCGGAAGGCGATCGGGAATTAGCAGTTGGCTTAGTCGCTTTTAACGCTGTTTTCCAAGTTTTGTTCTATGCTGTTTATATCTACATTTTTATAACTCTCTTTTTAAATTGGCTAGGGCTGGTCAAAGGACTGGACGTAAGGATTTCCATTGTAGATGCGGCCATCACCGTTTTTATCTATCTGGGAATTCCCTTTCTGGGCGGCCTCATAACTCGCTTCAGCCTCATTAAATCACGGGGCAAAAAATGGTTTGAAAGTGTTTTCGTGCCCAAGATAAGTCCGCTGACCCTTATTGCGCTTCTTTTTACCATCGTGGTCATGTTTTCCCTTAAAGGAGAAGTCATTATTGAATTACCTCTTGATGTAGTAAGGGTGGCCATTCCTTTGTGCATCTATTTCTTTTTTATGTGGTTTGTAACTTTCTACATAGGAAAGAAAATCGGGGCTAATTATGCCCAAACCACTTCGATTTCCTTCACCGCCGCCAGTAATGATTTTGAATTGGCCATAGCTGTGGCTGTAGCTATATTCGGCATAGCCTCTAATCAAGCCTTTGCCACAGTAATCGGCCCGCTCTTGGAAGTGCCAATACTCATCAGTCTGGTTAATGTTGCTTTGGCCTTTAGAAGAAAGTATTTCCCTTACGCTGTAGAAACACCAGAGGGGGTTTGCTATTTATCATGCCCAGCCAATCCCGATGGTAAAATATCTAAATAATTAATTAAAATTCTTCCCCGACATTAATAATTTGGCTTAACTTTAACTTTCTCCTTGGCTAATGGTCCAAAAACACTGGACTTTACATGAGTAATCTATTAAATTAAAAATATGCTGGAAGTTAAAGTTAAACTCTATGGGGAATTAGAAAAATTTAGCCCAAACCACCAGGAAAAGTTTTCAGTTCAGTTGCCCCCGGGGACGCTAATAAAGGAGCTGCTGGACCGTTTGAAAATTCCTGCCCACCAAGTCATGTTGATTATTAAAAATGGTATAAAAGCTAAGGAAGATGATTTATTAGATAATGGTGATGAGGTTATTTTTTTGCCCATTGTGGGCGGCGGGTAAATTTATTGAGGAAAAGGAGGTTGAAATATGGCATTTGGATTTAACGGGAAAATTTTGCGAGTTGACTTAGAGAAGCGCAAAATTGCGGTAGAAGAACCAGGGGAAAAAATTTATCGCCAATACCTGGGCGGGGGGAGTTTAGCACTTTATTATCTTTTGCAAGAGCTTAAACCCGGCATTGATCCTTTAGGACCTGATAATATGCTCATTTTCGCCGCTTCAGTTTTAACTGGAGCTCTTCCTGCGCCAGGAATGAATAAGTATACTGTGGCGGCCAAGTCTCCTCTCTCCGGAGGATTTGGGGAAAGTGAGGCAGGTGGTTGGTGGGCACCGGAATTAAAGGCCGCCGGGTTTGACGCCATTATAATTACGGGCAAGGCCTCGAGCCCAGTGTATCTGTGGATTCATGATGGGCAAGCTGAAATCCGCAATGCCGATCATCTTTGGGGGAAAATGACGGGTGAAGTCCAAAAGACGATTAAAAAGGAACTGGGAGACGAGAGGATTCGGGTATTGCAGATTGGGCCGGCGGGAGAGAAATTGGTCAAATATGCTTGCATTATGAATGAATTAAAGCACTTTAATGGCCGAGCTGGATTAGGCGCCGTAATGGGTTCTAAAAATTTGCGGGCTATAGCCGCACGGGGAACAAAAGCTCCGGAGGCAGCCGACCGGGAAAAAGCCCAAGCCTTGCTCAAGAGCGTCCGCGAAAGTTATGTGGAGGATCCAGCTGGGTTAGGGGCTTTGGGAACAGCGCGCGTTGCTCCTATTCTGAGTGCAGGTGGAATTTTGCCCACTAAAAATTTTAGCACTGGTTATTTTGAAAAAGCGCCAGATATTGGCGGCAAGAGATTAGCGGAAACGATTCTCAAAGGCCGGGGAACTTGTCATGGGTGCTATATCAGGTGTAAACGGGAAGTAGAAGCGCACACGCCTTATGAAATCAACCCTGAATATGGGGGTCCAGAATATGAAACAATTGCCTCCCTCGGCTCTTTATTAGAAATCGGCGATTTAGCGGCTATTTGCAAGGGGAATGAGCTCTGTGCTCAATACGGTATAGATACTATCTCCTTTGGTACCACCTTGGCCTTTGCTATGGAATGTTTCGAAAAGGAGATATTAAGCCTAAAAGATACCGATGGGTTAGATCTACATTTTGGTAATCATGAGTCTATGCTAAAGCTAATCGAGCTGGTGGGCCAGAGAAAAGGTTTGGGCAATTTGCTCGCTGAAGGGGCCGCCGAAGCGGCGAAGAAGATTGGCCGGGGGGCGGAAAAATTTGCTTTACACATAAAAGGACAACCCCTACCCATGCATGAACCTCGGGGAAAGAAAAGTTTAGCTTTGGCTTATGCGGTTTCCCCGACTGGCGCTGATCATTTAGAAAATCCCCATGATCCTTTCTTTGAAAAAGAGGGCGGCCTGAAGGATATCCATCCTTTGGGCATTTTAGAGCCATTATCTTCATTAGACTTGGGTGCTCAAAAAGTGAGGATGTTTGTTTATCTCCAGCAGTATTACAATTGGTTAAATTCCATCGGCATGTGCATATTCGCGGCCAAACCATTTGGGCCTTTTACTATTACCCAACTCGTTGAGTATGCGCGGGCCGTCACAGGGTGGGATACAAGCCTTTGGGAAATGCTCAAAGTAGGAGAAAGGTTCTCCTGTTTAGCCAAGATCTTCAATTTACGCGAAGGTATTGGGGCTAAGGAAGATCGTTTACCCGATCGTTTACATGAAGGACTGGAGGGTGGCGTGCTTAAAGGAGAGAAAATTGACCGGGAACAATTTGCCCAGGCTTTGGAGATGTATTATGGCATGATGGGTTGGGATCCGCAGAGTGGCGTGCCTACTAAATACAAATTGACAGAATTGAACATCGGCTGGGCCATTCCGCTTTTGCCCTAACCTAAATTTAAAGATGAAGAAGGTTCTTTTTATTTGCACCAAGAATAGCGCACGCAGCCAAATGGCGGAGGGGCTGATTAATCATGACTTTGCCGGGAGAATTCAAGCCTTCTCCGCCGGCACTGAGCCTGCCATAGTCCATCCTTTAGCTATCGAAGCGATGAAAGAGATTGGCTTAGACATTTCTCAGCAAAGATCCAAGTCCCTCGCTGAATTTCAAGATCAAACTTTTGACTTGGTGGTTACCCTCTGCGATCAGGCAGCGGAGGCCTGCCCCGTTTTCTTTGGGGGAAAGCAGAGGGTGCACCTGGGATTTCCAGACCCGGCAGCAGTAGAAGGGAGCCAGGAAGAAAGACGAAATGCTTTTCGGCAAGTGCGGGATCAAATTCGGAAAAGACTGCCGGAATTTTTGCAAAAATATCTGGATTTTTAATTTCTCTCCGATTATGATAAATATGTGATTGACCTGCATATCCATACCAACGCATCTTCCGATGGTCAACATAAACCACGCGAGATTTTTGAGATGGCCCGGGAAGAAAGACTAAGGGCCATTGCTTTTGCTGACCATAATTCAATAGATAATGTGGAAGAAGGATTAAAACTTTCCTTAGAATTTGGGATCGAATTCATTCCCAGCTTGGAACTCAATACATTTTATGAAGGCCTTGACCTCCACATCTTGGGTTATTTTATTGACCCGAGTGATCTCCTTTTAAAAGAATGGCTAAAAGAGATTCATTTAAAAAAATGGGAACAAGCTGAAAAAAGAGTGCTGAAGCTAAATGAGTTAGGCTTTGTATTCAGTTGGGATGATTTGCGCAAGTTTTCCGGAAATCAGATTCCCACGGGCATGTCTTTTTTGCAGGCCATCCTCAGCCGACCAGAAAACGCTAATGATCCGCGTCTTCATCCTTATATAAAAGGGGATCGGTCAAATTCGCCCTATGTCAATTTTTATCGCGACTATCTGCGGGGGGGCAAACCGGCTTTTGTGCCTATGGAAGACATTTCTACTCCCGAAGCTATCCAACGCCTAAAAAGCCTGGGTAGCATTCCTATATTAGCCCACCCCTCGGATACTGGGGAAGATAAAATTATTAATTTAATATCCTACGGGTTGGCCGGCCTGGAAGTTTATTCTCCCTATCATAATAAACAAGAGCAAGAGGCTTTCCAAGCCTTAGCGGAAAGGCATGGACTATTAATCACCGCTGGATCAGATTTTCACGGTAAGCAGGTTAAACCTGATGTAGATTTAGGTGGCATTGCTGGGAATAATTATGACCTAGTTAGCCGACTAAAGGAGTTTCTCAGAAATGAAAGAGGAAGATATTAAGGGGGTTATATTTGACCTTGATGGTACATTAGTCGATTCTTATCAAGCCATTTATTTGGGTTTCCATCATGTCTACACGCAATTAAATTTAACACCTTTACCATTTGCGGAAGTAAAAAAAGTAGTTGGTCGCGGTTTGAGCCATACCTTCCGCGATTTATTGGGTGAAGAATTAGTATCGCGGGCGCTGCTTCTTTTCCGACAAAAATATGAAGAAGTTTTTCGGGAGCATACCAAGCTTTTGCCTGATGTTCCTGAAGTGTTAGCCGAGCTGCATCGAAGAAAAATAAGCATGGCTGTGGCTTCGAACAAGTTAGGCAAATTTTCGCGAGCCATTTTTGAACATTTTCAATTGCAAAAATATTTTGCCGTCATAGTTGGGGATGGGGATGTAGCCCAAAATAAGCCTGATCCAGAGATGATTTATTTCGCTTTGGACAAAATGGGCCTCAAAAAAGAAGAAGTCATTTTTGTAGGTGATTCAGTTATTGATATTCAAACTGCTAAAAATGCCGGAATAAAGATAATGGCTATTCCTTCGGGAAATACCTCTAAAGAGGATTTGGAAAAAGCTCAACCTACGGTTTTATTGGATCGACTTTTAGATTTATTGCTTTATGTAGGGAAAGGGGGTGAGACGCTTTTTAAGAGAGACTCATAAGGAAAATTTTTGTTAAGGCCTTGATTAATTTAACTCATTGGAGGAGGGAGGGGTTATGGGACTCAATGAAATTCTGGTAGATTTAAGCAAGTTTCCTGTTGGCCAGAAAAATGTTCTTTCCATATATTTAGATTTAAGACCTGATCGCCGCGGGAAAAAGCTTTACCCTGTTTACTTGAAAAATCAACTTAGCGAGATAAAGAAGAATTTTCCTCCTCGGGCCAAGGAGCAGGTAGATTTAGGCAATGATATTAAATTGATCTATAAATTTTTGGATGAAGAATTGAACCTAGCCTGGAAAGGCTTAGCTATTTATGCTTGTTCCGCAGTTAACCTATTTGTTCCCCTTCCCATGCTTCAGCCCCCGCCAAACTATATAAGCTATGCGCCATTTCCGCATCTTTTTCTTCTTTTATTACAAACTCCTCTTTACCAGCCCCATGCCGTAATCGTAGCCACTTCTCGCCAGGCCAGTTTAAACTTAGTACGCTCGGGATATTTGGCCAAACAACTAAATTTTTCTTGGGAAGATAAACATACTACCCGTTTTGGCCGCATGGGTTGGTCACTACCCAAATTTCAAAGGCACCTCCAAGAACACTTAAAGCAGAGAAGTAAAGAAATAGTGGAAAATTTGGAGAAATTAATCATTCCAGAAAAATTTGAATACCTTTTCGTAGTTGCTGAAGAAGGCATAGAAGGAGAACTCAAGAAACAAATGCCCGCGGATCTAAAAAAGAAGTGGATTTCTTTACCTGATTCTGATATCCATGATCCCTTACCAAAAATTTTGACGTCAGCTACAGAAACCTTGCTGAGTCTATATAGAAACGAGGCAGAAAATCTGGCTAATTATATCCTCGCCGAAGCAGAGCCGATGGGCAGAGCAGCTTCTGGCCCCGAGCGAATTTTAAGTGCTTTGCCGGACCACCAAATTGAGCGCATGGTTTTGGATAAAGAATTTGCCGCTCAAGGGTGGAGATGTGCAGTTTGTTTTTCCGTAGGGTTTGGTGGGTTGCCGAAAGCATGTCCTTATTGCGCAGGAAGCATTTGCGCAACTAATTTGCGAGAAGAGATTGTGCTTAAAGCCCAATCCCAGGGTATAGAAATTTTATTTACGGAAAAGTTCGCCCCGCTTTTAAAAGCTGGTGGCGTGGCTGCCCTTTTCAAATATAAAAAATAAAAGTTAGTTTACTGATCCCTGGCCATCTCCCCGTTGAGAGTATGTCGCCATGAGAAAAAAAGGCGAGAGATAGGCAGAGGCGGGCCAGGGGCAGGCCAGAGGCAGGCCAGAGGCAGGCATGAATGAAGAAGCATCGGCGGGAGAAGAATATGTTCAAAATCGACCAACGATTTTCCGCAAAGGGCAGGCGGATCATTAAGCTGAGCAAGATGATTAAGCTTCTAAATCCGCTCGCGCCTATGGAAGAACCACTGCCTCATGATTCTGAATGAATGCCTGCCTCTGGCCTGCCTCTATTCTTTTTGCCAAAGTAAGCTGTGACACCGTCTCGCTGGGAAGAGAGCAGGATGAGGGATTACCTAATGGGCAATTTTTGTTTTGCTAATTTGATAATAAAATAGTTATAATAAGCAGAAAAACTTTGAGGAGCCATGAAGAACCTAATTATTCTTATTTATTGTTTAGCCTTAGCTTTGGGAGGTTGCACCTATACTGTGCGGCACACTGAGGGAACTAAATTAAACTCAGCCCAGATTCAAGATATTAAACTGGGTAAGACTACCGAAGCAGAGCTTATTCGCCTTCTTGGTCCTCCTTCACGGAAAGAGAAAAAGCCTGACGGATCGGAAGTCCTGCATTATATTTATACCCAGATTGAGAGCCCGACGCTTTGGGGAGGAGTTGTGCTGTACGGCTTTTTTGAGAAAGATCGGGAGGAAATTTTTGAAGTAATCCTTAAAGAGGGGGTTGTCCAGAGTTTCCATTACTTAAAACAGTGAAGGAGTAGAAATATGGTAAAAAAATTATATTTCATTTTTATAATCTTAGCAGGAGTTGTAGTTTTGGGGGCATGCGCTAGTAGTAGGACATATCTATTGAATCTGCGGTATGATTCTGCCCAAACGCCGCGCTTGGTGAAAGAGACATCCCCGCCGATAAAATTAGCTCTTTATAATTTCCAAGATGTCCGTCCAGATCGACTCTACTTAGGCAGAAGGGTATACCGAGATGGCCTGGTAGATTTTTTTAAGCCTGATGAAGGGACCGTGGAACAAGTTGTTACCAAATTGGTGGCTAATATGATGACCAAAGCCGGCTTTCAAGTTACTTTAGTAAATCGTTATCTTAATCCAGAAAAAGAGGATTTTCAACATATTCCTGGAGATGTGGCGTTAGGAGGGAAGATTGAAAATCTATGGATCGAAGCTAAAACCGGTATTGCGACCACGAATACCGAAGTAAAGATTCGATTGCATGCAAATTGGGGAATTGTATTTGATCGAACTTGGCTCTCGAAAAATATTGAGGGGAGCGCTTTGGAGACTGATCGGCCCCTTTTCCAACCCAGGCATGCCGAGGCGAAAATTAACGAAGTATTAAAAGATGCCCTGGATAAATTGCTCAAAGATGAAACCCGCCTGCAGGAAAAGTTAGAGAAGTTGAAGAAATAGAGAATTTTAATAAATGGTAAGGCCAGAAGTAATCTCGCCTTACCATTTTGAGCCACCGCCTGGTGGCCAGATTAGCGTCATGTAAATCGACTTGAAGGGGAAGAACAGCCAGAAGCAGTATTTAGGGAAGATTCTTTATTGGCCGCACAAGAGAAGACCGAGATAAGTTTTTCCGGGTAAGCATCTCCGCAGCGCGGGCAGGGGATCTTTTCTTCTTCCGCTTTAAAAGGACGAATTAATTCGAATTTATGGCCACATTTTGAGCATTTATACTCATATATGGGCAATTTCCATACCTCCTTTTAGCATTTTGTGTATATTTTCCCCTTAATCTTTTTCTAAAAAAATGGACTTAGAACTTCGAACATAGAACATATAGCTTAGAAATTTTTTAGCCTTATCCTAAGGCTATCATCAACCCGATTAGAGCACCTATTCCCGTGCTCAAGTAGGGGTTGCAAGTCAGACCTCAGGTACTCCCGAAGTGAGTTGACAGCTGATTTAGACCAAAACCAATAGCGCCGCCAATGACTAATCCCAAAATAATTTTTAAAATCATAGAAAACCCTTTTTAGGAAAGCACTTTTTTAACCATATTTTCTAACTGACTCTTAGGTACAGCGCCGACTATTTGATCTACTACTTTTCCGCCCCGAAACATCATGATGGTGGGTATACCTCTAACCCCGTAAGCCGCGGGCGTTCTGGGATTTTCATCTACATTTACTTTGGCAAATTTAACTTTCCCCGAGTATTCTTTAGCAAGCTCTTCAAAGATGGGACTAACCATTCTGCAAGGGCCGCACCAGCTCGCCCAAAAATCTACCATAGTGGGCAGATCGGCTTGCAAAACTTCCTGCTGAAAAGTTTCGTCAGTAACGATATGTAAATTATCTCCCGTAGCCATTTTTTCCTCCTAAATTTTTTTACTTTATCTCCGCAGAGGAGATTTTAGCAAAGCAGATATTTTTGCCTTTCGTTTTTTTAGATGAAGTTTTACGCCAAAAGTTTCCAAACATTTTTTTCTCTTGGGATAAAAATTAATTACTATGCTATTCTATTAAAAATATTTTTTGAGCCAAGGGAATTTAAGCCTCATGCGTAATAAAGATATAGTCATAATAATTTTATCGTTTTATTTAATTTTTTCTTTTTCCTGCGCCCATCAATCTGCCGGAAAGTTGGTTCATCATCAAGCGAGCCAAAATAGCCCGGCCGAAAAAGTTTCTTGGTGGCAAAAAGAAGAAAACCAATGGCTTATTACAGCTTTACTCATTTTGGGTATCGGCATAGCCACCTCAGCCAGCATTATCATTATATACAATTCGGGCGGATTATTCATTAGAGTTAAAAAGTAGATTTGAGTCAAAGCTCTTTAAATTATGCGCCCGCAATATATTCCGCGAAAGATCTTTTTTCTTCCCCTTTTCTCAGACGTTCTTCATATTCTATACGTTTTTGCATAAATACGTTAGCTTGCTCCCGGAAAAAGGGTCGGTTATGGGTCCATTCTTGGCTCACTATATTTTCCACTTCTTTAGAAATTTCCCCTTTTTCTACGATTTCTTGACCTGCCTGCAAAAAGCCAGACATTACTGCTTCTCCTCTTTTGCCCAATTTTTCTAAAAAAATAAGGGTTTCCGCCCCTGGGCGGAGCAGCACTCCGGCCAAGGCCCATCGGCCAGCTTGGGCCAGGAGGCGGAAATTTTCCACCAAGGCTGAGAAATGATCTTTTTCTGGAAAACCGCATACAGAAATTAGGACAATTTTTTTGCTGGCCAATTCTGGGTAACGATAGGGGTGAGTCGTTAGCCCTGCCGATTCTATAAGGAAAGGTTCTACCAAAGGAATAGTTCTTTCTAAACAACGCTTGGCGTAGGAGGTCATGCTAAAATGGTAAAGGGGAGTGGCCCACACCCATACGTCAGCTAAACGGAGCTTTTCTAAGATTTGGGGCATGTCATCCTGGTAGATGCACTTGCCTGGATGCTTAAACCAGCAGCTATAACAACCCGTGCAAGCGTTGATTTTCTTCTGGGCCAGCCAAACAATTTCCGATTCTGCTCCTTTAGCAGCAGCTCCTTCGAGAAATTTTGATAGCACCATTTGGGTGTACCCATTTGTCCGAGGACTTCCTTGGAGGGCTAATATTTTCATTTATTTCTCCTTGGCTCAAGAAAGTTTTGGGAAAGAATTTTGAATAACCTGGCTAATTAGCTTATCAAAATATAACAGAAATAGAAAAATTTGACGAGGGAAATAAGAGGCCTTTCTTTGCTGGCGAGAAGAAAAAGCTTGCGGTTGGCTAAATATAATTCGTAGCATAAGGATTTAACTCCCCAACCCCCGCTTGAATTAATAGGAGAAAGGGGGAGTTACAAAACTCCGAAATGGACAATAGATCAAATTTGCAGGGCAAAGGCTTGCCCTTTGCCTAATTTGGCCAGCTATAAAGTCTTCCCCCACGGAATAAGAGGAAATAATTTTTCTTACTATGGCACCCACCATCCAATGATGCATTGCGGCTAACTGCCGCTTATATCTTATCCTCAACAACTAAAATATCTTCTCCGCCAGAGGAATTCTAAGTATTCCTTCTTCTCCTGGGGCGTCATATTTTCTGTTTCGATGAGTGCTTCTTCTGGGTCAAAAAGAATATCGCCTGCTGGACATTTTTCCAAATTTTCTTCTTGATTATCTCTTTTTTCGGTCATTTTATTTCCTCTTTAATTAATCAAATTTTTAGATGTGTAGCACCATGTATGGATTCAAAAGTTGTTGAGCAAATATTCAAAAATTTACTTTTCAAAGCGAAGGGGGGCAAGCTTAAGGAAGCTGACCATCTAACAGTTTTAATATTTTTGGCCAGCAGGAAAAAGGGGGGAGGGGGAGGGCGAAATAAAGAACGGCGGGGACATATTTGCCTATACCAGATAAACTTAAATAATAGCTTCCTTTTTTAAAATAGATGTCTATCTCCCCGCCCGCACCTATGAAAGAATATGGGCCTCATTTTAATGAGCCTCTCTCCCGCCCGCCTGAATTAAGCTGGAATTTAAGAACTGATCGAGGGTCAGTAAAGGAAGTCGTTGACTTTATTTTTTATTCAAACTAATAATATAAGTCGATCAGAATAAGATAAAAACTAACCAATTTAGAATTGCCGCGGGAAGATTAATAATAGCGAAAAAAGATAAATATTATGGCTAAGTATAAAACCGTTTTTTCTTGCCAAAACTGTGGTTATCAGGCTCCTAAATGGTTGGGCAGATGCCCAGATTGTGGATCCTGGAATTCTTTTGTAGAGGAACAATATGCGGCAACTCTGCCGACATCGGAAATGACCAGTATTGGTGGGGAAGACATACCTCCGCAGTCTATTGCGGCTATTATTACTAAAGAAGAAGGGCGCTTAAAGACCGAATTAAAAGAATTTGATCGGGTATTAGGAGGAGGGTTGGTAATTGGATCAGTAGTTTTAATAGGCGGCGACCCGGGGATCGGCAAATCCACCCTTCTTTTGCAAGCGCTGAATAAGTTAGCCCAGCAGAAATTTCCTGTTCTTTATGTATCCGGAGAAGAATCAATACGACAGACTAAGATGCGGGCGGAGCGCATCGGCGTTAATTCTCCAACCCTTTTCGTTTTGGCAGAAAATTCTCTCGAAAAAATTCTGGCAGAAATTAAAAAATTAAAACCAAAAGTTGCCGTTATTGACTCGATTCAAACGATTTTTTCTTCCCAGCTCCAATCTGCTCCCGGATCCATCAGCCAAGTTAGAGAAGCGGCTGGCAAATTGATGATGCATTCTAAATCTACTGGTTTGGCCACTTTTATTATAGGGCATGTGACCAAAGAAGGCGCTATAGCTGGACCGCGAGTCTTGGAGCATATGGTGGATACAGTTTTATATTTTGAAGGAGATCGGGGCCATCCTTATCGGATTTTGCGTGCCGTCAAGAACCGTTTCGGTTCGACTAATGAAATTGGGGTTTTTGAAATGAAAGAAGGAGGGCTGGAAGAAGTAGCCAATCCTTCGGAATTATTCTTAGCTGAACGTCCTATTGATGTACCTGGTTCAGTGGTTATTTCAAGTTTAGAAGGATCGCGGCCAATATTGGTAGAATTGCAAGCATTGGTAAGTCCTACCTCTTATGGTATGCCGCGCCGCACGGCTATTGGGGTTGATCCCAATCGCCTTTCCCTTTTAGTTGCTGTGCTGGAGAAAAAAGTGGGCCTGAACTTGGCCCAACAGGATATTTTTGTGAATGTAGCGGGGGGCGTTCATGTAGAAGAGCCAGCAGTGGATTTAGGCCTTATATCAGCAGTGGCTTCTTCTTTTTTGGACAAACCAATTTCATCCCAAGCCATGGTCATAGGCGAAGTTGGTTTGGCTGGAGAAGTAAGGGGCATTCATCAGGCCGAAATACGCCTAAAAGAAGCTGCCAAATTGGGGTTCAAAAAATGTTTTTTACCCCGCAGTAACCAATCAAGAATCGCCTCTGGGTTCGTTGGCTTGGAACTAATCGGGGTAAGTTCGGTAGAAGAGACTCTGGAAATTCTATTTTAAAAAAGCTGGAGAAAAAATGAAAATGACAGGTATAATCCTGGCCGGTGGGAGAAACCTGCGCATGGGCGAAAATAAAGCTTTTTTAGAGATTAATGGCCAGCGCATCATTGAGCGGACGCGAAATCTTTTCCAAGAACTTTTCGCCGAAATAATTCTGGTGACTAATTCTCCTTTTGCGTATCTCGATTTAAAGCTGCGGATGGTGACTGATCTCCTGCCAGGCAAGGGAGCTTTAGGGGGTATTTTTACAGGCCTTTTTTATTCTGCTTATTCTCATGCCTTCGTGGTAGCCTGCGATATGCCCTTCCTCAACAAGGAAATGATTTCTTACCTCATTAGCCTCGCCAGTAAATACGACATAGTGATTCCTAAGACGGAGGATGGTCTTCAACCCTTACACGCCATCTATTCCCAAAAGTGTTTACCCCATATGGAGAATTTACTCCGCCAAGGGAACCTGAAAATCATTGACTTTTTCCATTTAGTAAAAACAAGGGAGGTTTTTACCGATGAATTGAGGACTTTCGATCCGTTACTAAGATCCTTTTTTAATGTGAATACGCCTGAGGATTTAGCCAGAGCCAAGGAGCTGGCTAAATTTTGAAGATATAAAAATAAACCCGCAAAAAAGGATAAAGATTATAAAAAACTATCTTACCACCTTCACAATTTATTATTAACCGCTTAAAAAGGAGAACATCATGCTTTATGATGCCTTATTGACTGAAGAGGAAAGAAAACTGCGTGATGAAGTGCGTCGATTTGTGCGGGATGAAGTGCCTGCTGACTTGCTGCGGGCTATGGACCGGGATGAGATAAAATTCCCCTATGAATTTATTGCTAAACTTGCTAAACATGGCCTGCGCGGATTAAGGTTCCCTAAGAAGTACGGAGGAAGGGAGTTACCTTGGACTGCCGAGGTGGTCGCCGAGGAAGAAGTGGGGGTTTTGGGAATGGCTTTAGGTTGCGCATTTGTCATGACTTCTATTGTTGGCGAAGCCCTGCACGTTTTTGGCACAGAAGAGCAAAAAGAACGTTTTCTAAGGCCCATAATCATGGATACTAAAATTCCCGAGGAGGCTTTAACTGAACCTCGCGGAGGTTCCGACTTTTTTGGAGCTACCACCAGAGCAGTGGCTGATGGCGATTGTTTTATTTTAAATGGTCAGAAGCGCTTTGTCGTAGGAGCAGAGGCGGCTGATTTTTTTGCTGTCTATTGCAATACTAACCCGCAGGCACCTCCTCACGAACGTATTTCTATGTTCATAGTCGAAAAAGGACCCGGGGTGGAAGTAGAACATGTTTATGGACTCTTAGGGTGCCGAGGCACGGGAGTGGGGAGGTTGGTTTTTCGGAACTGTCGCGTCCCCAAAGAAAACTTAATAGGTCAGTTGGGAATGGGGGCTTTAATTTTTGATCGCATGATGATTCCAGAGCGACTTACCTCAGCCGCTGCCTCCATCGGAGGTGGTCGGGCGGCTTTGGAAATTGCTATTCGTTATAGTGATCGGCGGGTAGCTTTTGGTCAGAAAATTAGAAAATTTCAGGCAGTCAATTTCATGATTGCTGAGGCGATGACTCGATTAGATGCCGCTCGGGGATTGGTATATGGAGCAGCCAAAACAGTTGATCGAGGTATGCCTCATCGCCGCTTAGTTAGTGAGGCCAAGAAGTTTGCTACGGAAGCAGCCTGGTCGATTGTCAATATTGCCATGCAGGTGTTAGGCGGAATAGGCTATACTGATGTTTATCCCTTGGAACGTTATTTGCGCGATTGCCGCTTGGGCCTAATATGGACGGGAACGAATCAGATCATGGATGCTTTAATTCAGCACGAAGCCTATGCAGAATTCCTGGGCGACCTGAGCGACCGCCGCAATGTGGAATTAGATGCCATGGGCATTGACGCCCAGCAAGAAAAAATTTTTACAGATGAGGATATGTGGAAGGGATATAAATAAAAAAGTACAGAACGTTAAAAAGTGCTGGAGTTGGGAAGGATTGCCGGAAGGTCTGTGCTGCTGTTTTGGAGTCGAAATATTGGAGGAAGCATGGTAACTGCATAAAAGATAAAAAAAACCCATAAGGAGAGAACATAAAACGGAGGGAAAAAACGAGAGACAAGAAACCATGAGTAATCAAAAAGAGGCTGGCCGCGAGGATTAAAGAGGAGATGGCCTATAAAATAAATGAACGATGCGATAATTGCGGAAAGTGCCTAGAAATATGCTCAGTGGCGGCTATTTTAGCTGAAGAAACTAAACCAAAAATTAATCCCGAATTATGCACAGACTGCGGATCTTGTGCCGATATATGCCCAGAACGGGCCATAGAAGGCCTGGAAGATCATTAAATTTAAAAAGGAGATTTTAAAGATGTATGCTGATTTGCAAGGAAAGACAGCATTAATAACCGGTTCTGGGAAGAGGACCGGGATTGGCTACGCCATTGCGGAAAAGTTGGCTTTTTGTAAAGCCAATGTGATCATCGCGGATTTGGGGAAAAGGGCAGACAAAACGACGCCAATAAAAATGGGGGCAAGAGAAGAGATGGAGAGTATTGCTAAGGAACTTAATCAAAAATATGGAGTGCAAGCAATAGCTGTGGATTTAGATATCACCAGCCATGATTCTATTGCCCAGATGATGGCGGAGATAAAAAAAGAATTTGCCACCGTAGACGTGCTCGTTAACAATGCTGGAGCTTCCTTTGGCGCCCCCAGTCCTGCCCACCTGTATAATGAAGAAGCTTGGCTGAAAACCATCGATGTCAATCTGCACGGAGCCTTTCGTGTTTCCCGGGCCGTTATTCCCATGATGATGGCCCAAAAAGAAGGGGCCATTGTAAATGTTTCCTCCAAGGCCGGCAAAACGCCGCCTCTGGCTAACGGTGCTTACGCTGTGGCCAAGGCCGGCTTAATCATGTTAACCAAAGTCATGGCTTTAGAATTAGCTAATCAAGGGATTAGAGTGAATGCCGTGTGTCCAGGGATAATCATGACTGACCTGCAAGTTTTTCGTTTTCAAATGGAAGCTAAATTTTTGCAAACTTCTATCGAAGAACGGGAAAAAGATTGGGCCAAGCAGATTCCCCAAGGTCGGATAGGTTCTCCTCGCGATGTTGCTGATCTGGTAGTTTATTTAGCATCTAAAGAATCAGCCTACATTACCGGGCAGGCCATCAATGTTGATGGTGGGTTGCTTATGGCTCTTTGATAACGAGGTGACAAATGGGGAGATTAAAAATACCTGAAAAAGGATTAAACAAAAAAGACTTATTAGCCAAGCTTCGTTCATTTAAGGCTGATGATGCTGATTGGCATGAAGGAAGAATGTTTGGATTGATCTACTATGCCGGAGAAGAGGTAGAGGAAATAGTCAAAGAGGCCTATACTACCTATATGTTTGAGAATGCTTTGAGTCCCTTTGCCTTCCCCAGTCTCCTAAAAATGGAGACAGAGTTTATCTCAATGGTCGGAAGTCTTTTTAATGGGGGAGAGGATACCGTGGGGTCCATGACCTCTGGAGGAACAGAAAGTATTCTCATGGCCGTAAAAGCTGCCCGCGAATGGGCTAAAGTTACTTATCCGCATATAAAAAAGCCAGAAATAGTAGCTCCTGTAACCATTCATCCGGCATGGAATAAAGCCGCTGATTATTTAGGGCTAAAAATTATTTTAACTCCAGTAAATGAAGATTGGCGAGCCAACGTCCAAGCCATGTCCAAGGCTATTAATGAAAATACAATAATGCTGGGAGCTTCTGCGGTAACTTATCCTCACGGGATGATTGATCCCATTTCCGAAATAGGATCAATCGCTGAGGAAAAAAATCTTTGGTTCCATGTTGATGCCTGTTTGGGAGGTTATATATTACCTTTTTTAAAGAAAAGTGGATCCGAAATTCCAGCTTATGATTTCTCCGTGCCGGGAGTAAAATCCATCTCCGTTGATATCCATAAATATGGATATGTCTCTAAGGGTGCTTCCACAATTCTTTACCGCACCAAAGATTTACGAGAATTTCAATTTTTTGTTTACCCAGACTGGCCAGGGGGGATTTACGCCACTCCCTGTCTTTCTGGTGCTCGACCGGGAGGGGCAATTGCTGCTTCCTGGGCGATCTTGCATTATTTGGGCGAAGAGGGATTTAAAAAATTGGCTAAACAAGCTCGGGAGGCCACGATTAAAATTATCCAGGGCATAAACCAAATTCCGGAACTATATGTTTTAGGTAATCCACCCGCCACGGTGTTTGCCTTTGGATCAGAAAAATTAAATATTTATAAATTAGCTGAGAAGTTAAAAGAAAAAAAATGGCATATAGATGCCCAGCACCGCCCTCCCAGTCTGCACATGACCGTATCCCCCTTTCATGAGAAAATTGTGGAAGATTTTTTAAAAGATTTAAAAGAAGCCATAGCGGAAGTTAAGCAAATTGAAAAAGAAGATACTTCGGGAATGGCTGCGATTTACGGTATGATGGGTACTATGCCCGATAGGAAGATGGCCCGTGATTTTGCTTTAAAGTACCTTAACAACCTTTATCAATTAAAGTAATCTGTCACTAATTGGCGGAAAAATTATTGGTTAGGAGCTTTGTTTTCCCCTCATCCTTGTCTATCCCCATTGAGACTGTATCGCCATGGCGAGAAGGGCAATAGGCAGGCCGGAGGCAGGCCAGAGGCGAGCCAGAGGCAGGCGGGATTAGCAATTATTAATGGGAGCATTAAATAAATGAAATCTTAATGCGTGGTTCGGCAAGCCCCAAGGGCTTGCCCTACGAGAAATTTAAAAAACCTCAAATTTAGAGCAAGGGCTTGTCCCTTGCCGCATTTGGTTTCATTTCTTACGGGCAATTACGATACAATTTCATTGGGGCAAGCCCACAAAGCCAGAGCATGGAGGAAGGTGAAGGTGGTAACTGTAAATATTTAATTGCTCCGAGTAATAAATTATATCAGGCTTGAAATTATGAAAGCTGTGGTTTTTCGTAAAGGAAAAGGACTTACTTACGAGGAAGTTCCTAAGCCGGAAATTAGCTCCCATGAGGTGCTGATTAAAGTGGCTAATACGGGCTTTTGCGGATCCGACCATTCCTTGATTGAAAGTGGACTGCTAGCCGATGGATACATCCTCGGCCATGAAACAAGTGGGGTAGTAGTGGAAATTGGAGCGGAGGTGAAAAATTATAGAGTGGGAGAGAAGGTGATAATCAGGCCGACTTTTTGTGGTCAATGTCCGGAATGTACAAAAGGGAAACCTCATCTTTGTAGTCATAATCGGCGTACCATCGGTATAGGCGATTTGCCCGGTGGCTTCGCCGAATATGTAAAAGCCTTACCGGAAATGCTTATCCTCATCCCCGAGAAAGTAGATTCCCGAAGTGCCGCTTTAGCCGAAACTTTTGCTTCAGCGTTACATGGGATAAATTGTACCGGCAGTAAAGGAGGTTCGGCCATTGTTTTAGGGGGTGGCCCTATTGGTTTGGCTGCTATTAAATTGCTTCATTTACTCGGCTTCGGCCCGCTTATTTTGGTTGAGCCCAAAGAGAAAAATCGAGAATTAGGCAAAATTTGGGGAGCTGATTATGTCCTCGATCCCTTAACCATAGACCTGCCTGCGGTGATCAAAGAAATTACCCATGGTTGGGGATTGGAAACAGTAATGGAGTGTTCTGGTTTGGCGGAAAATGTCTCTATGGCGGTCGAACTTGTGGCTAAAGGTGGGGTAATTTGTGTTATCAGTATTTTGTTCAAAAATTTAATTATAAAAAACCCGTTAATCTTAAATTTAAAGGAATTTCGATTGACGGGATCGTTTTCTAATACCCATGAAGAAAATAAAAAATGCTTAAATTTTATGGCCGAGGACAAAATAAAACCCACAGCTATGATTACAGATCTTATTCCGCTGGAACTTTTGCCTGCGGTTTACAAAGAAAAAATTCATCCTGGGAAATCCATAAAAGTTATGTTACAGATTGGCGAAGAATTTTGATTGGAATGATGTTTTAGCAAAAAAGAGTAAGTAAAAAGCGAAAGGAGAATGAATATGACCATGGTCGCAGGGGGGAAATTAACAGTTGACGCTTTATTGCAAAAAAATGTCCAAAAAATTTTTAGCATTTCGGGAGGACATATTTTCCCCCTTTATGAATTTATCGAGGGATCGGGGATAGAAATTTTTGATACGCGTCATGAGCAGGGTGCAGTTTTCATGGCTGAGGCTTGGGGGAGGTTGACCCGGCAGCCAGGGGTGGCGCTGGTGACGGCCGGGCCGGGATTTAGTAATTCTTTAAGTGCCATAGCCAACGCAGCCATGGCCAATTCTCCCTTAATTTTGATGGCTGGATCTGTTGGCTTGGGAGCCAAGGAAAAATTAGACCTCCAAGATATGCCTCAGCTTCCGGTTATCCAGCCTTTAGTTAAGAAAGCCCTGATCTGCTTCAGGACGGAGCGCATACCGGAATATATTGATTTAGCTTGGAGAACTGCTATATCTGGGTGCCCAGGGCCTGTTTATTTGGAGATTCCTATTGATATTTGGAATGGGCAAGTTGAAGAAAAACAAGTCAAGAAAGTGATCAATTTTGTTTATTCCAAGCCAGTAGATGTGGAGAAAGCTTTAGCCCTCTTAGAAATATTAGAAAAATCTAAAAAACCTGTGTTCATTGCTGGGAGTGGCGCTTATTATTCCGGAGCAGAAAAAGAATTTGCAGAATTCATAGAAAAAACTGGTGCGCCTGCATTTACTGCTACTTTGGGCCGGGGATTAATTTCTGATACGCATCCGTTATGTTTTGAGTCTTCTTCAGCTATTCGCCCTGGGGCAGCCACGGATGCTTTGAGAGAAGCTGATCTGGTTGTGTTGCTGGGAAACCGCCTTAGCCTTTATTATGCTTTTGGTGACTTAATCAATCCCCAGGCCAAAATTGTCCAAGTAGACATTAAACAAGAAGAAATAGGCCGAAACCGCTCTGTTTATCTGGGCATATTTAGCGATATTAAGGCCTTCTTGAAAGAAATTAACCGACTCATAGATGAGAAGAAAAATGGTTTTTTTCTGCGGGAGCAATTCAAAAGTTGGGTGGACTTTCTGAAAGATAAAGAGAAAGAAAAAAAAGCATTGGGGGCTTTTAATTGGGAAAGCAAAAATATTCCTCCTCACCCTATGCGCATCTGTGCCGAGGTTAATAAATTTATGGATAGGGAAGATGATATAGTAGTTAGCGATGGGGGAGATACCCAAATCTGGATGGCTATGACCCGCACTGTCCGTCGCTCCGGCCATTACCTGGAGTCAGGATTATTTGGTTGTTTGGGATGTGGGCTACCCTATGCGAATGCCGCCAAACTTCTTTATCCGGAAAAGAGAGTTTGTTTAGTTACCGGAGATGGCTCTATTGGTTTTAATTTCATGGAATTTGAAACAGCCATAAGAAAGAAATTGCCCGTTGTGGTAGTAATTTTTAACGATCAACAATGGGGAATGATCAGACATTCTCAGGAAGTTAAGCTGGGACGATATATAAAAGAGGGGACAGAATTAGGAATGATTAATTACCACAAAGCTGTGGAAGCCTTAGGAGGGTGGGGGAGATTAATCGAGAATCCGGATGAAATTCAGCCGGCTCTCGCCGAAGCCTTTGCCTCCGGGAAGCCTGCTTGTTTAAATGTTGTTACAGATCCCAAACCTATTAGTCCTGGCAGTATCGCTTTAGCCATGGTAGCCGGGCTCGATGTATCCAAGTTTTTTAAGTGAGGTCTGCTAATGAATACAAAATCTCCGCCAGAAGGATATCTTTTTTCCAAAGGTTATACCCATTATATTTTTATCTTATTATGGCTCCTCTACTTTTTTGACTATGTGGATAGAATGGTAGTTATCTCCCTTTTTCCCTTTTTAAAGGCAGAATGGGGATTAACAGATACGCAATGCGGTGCATTAGTTTCTGCTGTTTATTGGGCCATCGTCATCTTTTCTTTCCCCACCTCCATCGTTATTGATCGCTGGAGTAGAAAAAAGAGCATCGGTCTCATGGCCACCTTTTGGAGTTTAGCTACTGCTGCCTGTGCTTTTACAAAAAATTTCACCCAGCTTTTTTTAGCTCGCGCGGCTATTGGTTTGGGGGAAGCAGGCTATGCTCCTGGTGGTACAGCCATGATCTCCGCTTTGTATCCGGAAAATAAACGCTCTATGATGGTGGGGATCTGGAATTCTTCAATTCCTTTGGGCATGGCCGCGGGCATAGTAATTGGTGGTTTTATTGCTACTCATTGGGGATGGCGCCATGCCTTTGGCCTGGTGGCTTTGCCGGGCTTGGTGGTGGCTATCCTTTTCTTCTTTGTCAAAGATTATAAGACTGTAGAATTGGAAAAAACAGTAAATCGGCAAGAGGGATTAAATCCACTGCGTAAAAGAATGACCAAAATAGAAATTGTGCGGGAATTCACCCATACACCATCATTGTTATGCACTTACCTGGGATTTGTGGGTATGATGTTTATCACCATTTCGGTCTCTACTTTTTTGCCCACCTACTTCCAAAGAGTCCAAGGGGTTCCTTTACAAAAGGCTTCTCTTTTAACGAGTGGCATCATGCTGATGGCTATAATCGGCTCTCCCTTAGGAGGCTGGTTGGCCGACTTATGGATGAAGAAAAAAATTCAGGCCAGATTGCTCTTGGCTTCTATTTCGGCTTTTTTAGCCGCCGCCCTTTTTTTCTTGGCTATAAATATTTCCGCAGGCGGAGCAATGCAATACATTATTTTTCTTTTGGGAGGAATTGCCTCTATTGGTTGGGCTTCTTCGGCTATTGCCGTTACCCAGGATGTAGTTCATCCTGGTTTAAGAGCTATTTCTTATGCCCTTTGCGTGATTGTCCAAAATTTGTTAGGAAGTTCTCTCGGCCCAGTGGTCACCGGGGCTTTTTCAGATAAATATGGAATAGCCACCGCTTTACAAATAGCCTGTATCATGCCCCTATTTTCTGCTTTTATTTTTTACCTCGGATCCAGATATTATCGCAAAGATTTAGAAAAGGTAGAAAAGATTGCTATAGTCGCGGAAAAATAAAAATTTTATACCCCCGCATAATGACATGACGTCTCCTCCTATTCCTTCCTACCTCCCTTTAAAAAAAGTTTTCCCCTCTTTTCTAAAGAGGGGATAGGGGAGATTATATAGACAAGGGCAGCTTTTCACCCTTATGGCCATCTCTCTCTTAACCCCACCAATCCTTCCCTTATCTTAATGGGAGATTAAGAG
>CAZAGD010000012.1:0-4223 GCA_964484485.1 uncultured Syntrophaceae bacterium | reverse complement strand
GGGAAGTTGGGAGGGATTATGGATCACTTCAGGGAGCGCCGAGGGTACAGAGATGATTATTTGCTAAAACTCAAACGTAGAGTAAGGGACAAGCCCTTACTCTACGTTTGAGTTTTAGCAAATAATCATCTCTGTACCCTCGGCGCTCCCTGAAGTGATCCATAATCCCTCCCAACTTCCCTTTAGAAAAGGGAGGAAGCGCACCCCTCTTTTCTAAAGAGGGGTGGGGGGAGATTATTAGGAAGAAGATAAGCGCAGATTTTCAGGATTAACAAAAATTATTAAGAAAAAGGAGGACTCTCCCAGAGCTCACAGAGCACACAGAGAAAGAAATAAATAAAATTATTAAAAAACCTTAAAAAAAATATGGAATAATGGAATGATGGAATAATGGAAAATTGGGTTAACATTCTCTTTAATTCTTTCAACCTATTTGGCAAATAAAGAGAGGCAAAAATGCTCACTAAAGAAGAATTAAAAAAAATCTTGACGCGCCTCGATGGTCGGGGCTACAAGGCGTATAAAGAAATTGAAAGAACTTACGACTTCGGCAATTTCCAACTATTTATCGATCATGTGCAAGGCGACCCATTTGCCAGCCCCAGTCGCCTGCGCCTCAAAGTCCCTCAAAAAATTGCCAAATTTCCGCCCGAGCTATTTATGAACAAAGTCCGCGCTCTGGCTTTAAGAGACTATCTAACCCGCAAATTTCATGGAGCCATCAAAAATGTAGTCAAAGGAACCCGGGGGATCGGACATAGTGGCCGAATCTCCATTGACTCACCAGGCCAAGAAGTCTTAGAGAGAACTTCTTGTTTTGTGGATAAAGATTGGGTAGAAGTACGCTTCACCTTGGGGCTGCCTGCTGCCGGACGGACAATTTTAGGACGGCAGGCTGAAGAAATGTTTTTCGGGGAACTGCCCCGTTTAGTAGAAAAAGCTTTATATTACGACCATCATTCTCCCAAGGAAATTAAACATCATGTGGAAGTTGTCGAAGATCAAGAATATATTCGGGCTCAACTTGAGGAGAAGAAATGGATCTGTTTTTTGGCTGATGGATCTATTCTCCCCCGGAAAAGCGGCGTCGATGACCGCCCATTAGTGATTGAAAACGAAAATGAACATAAAGTAGTTGTCTGGCAAACTCCACCCGAGCTCTCCGCCCAAGTAGAAACTAAAAATCAGGGAACGATTAAGGGAATGGCTATTCCGGAAGGAGTAATTCTTATCGTGGGTGGCGGTTTTCACGGGAAGTCAACACTACTCAACGCTATTGAAAAAGGAGTTTACCCGCATATTCCCGGAGATGGCCGAGAGTTGGTAGTAACTCATCCAGGAGCCGTAAAGATAAGGGCCGAGGATGGAAGGTTTGTGGAAAAAGTGGACATCAGCCCCTTCATTAATAACTTACCTTTTGGCAAGAGCACCTCTCCTTTCTCCACAGAAAATGCCTCGGGCAGCACTTCCCAAGCTGCCAATATAATAGAAGCTTTAGAATTGGGAGCCAAAGTTCTCTTAATTGATGAAGATACGTCGGCAACAAATTTTATGATCCGGGACCAGCGCATGCAGGCCTTAGTAGCTAAAGAAAAAGAGCCCATTACTCCTTTTATTGACAAAGTTCGCCAGCTTTACGAAGAACTGGGGGTTTCCTCTATTTTAGTTATGGGTGGGTCAGGCGATTATTTTGAAGTAGCCGACCGCGTTATCGTGATGGAAAAATATCTCCCCCAGGATGCGACCAAAAGAGCAAAAGAAATTAGTCAACAATTTCCTACTTGGCGCCGAGCAGAAGGAGGAAATTATTTTGGCCAAATAAGAGAACGTATACCTCTACCAGAAAGTTTTGATCCGCAGCGGGGGAAAAGAGAAGTGAAGATTGATGCCAAAGGTTTAAAGACCATTATTTATGGTCGGACACTCATCGATCTTACGCAAGTTTCGCAAGTGGTAGATGAAAGTCAAACTAACGCTATAGGCGATTTAATTCATTTCGCTGCCGCGCGGTATTTTAACGGCCAAGTTGCCTTGGCCCATGGTCTACGGCAAGCATTAAAAGAAGTTGAAGAAAAAGGGTTAGACATCATCGCTCCCTTCCGCAGAGGAGACTATGCTCTGCCCAGAATTTACGAAGTCGCCGCCGCCATCAACCGGATGCGCAGCTTGATCACCATCTGCAGGTGATTATTAATAAAGCAACAAAATCTTTTCCATTATGCCCCTAAGTTGGGTCTTACTCGCCTCTCGTCAATGAGGCTTTGTCATAATTGAACGCAGGGGATGAAGCCAAATACGGCAAGGGATAAACCCTTGCTCTACGAATCTGATCTATTGTCTATCTCGAAATTTCATAACTCCCCCACCCCTTCTTAACTTAAGAGGGGGAAAAAGGGGGTGTCAAATTAAGATGGGGTTGGGGGCCGTTAAGTTAAGAGGAAGTTGTGGAGGTGATGGAACAATGGAAAATTGAAAAAATGGAATATTTGGAATAATGGAATAATGGAATAAGGGGAAAATGGCTAAGCGGGGAGCAAGGAGCAGGGAGCAGGGCGAATAAGAGTGTTGCAATGCTCCCCTTCAGAGATAAACTCCCTCTTTCCTAAAGAGGGGGCGGGGGAGATTATAGGACGCAGATTATCGCAGATTTTCAGGATTAAAAATAATTATTTATATTCCCTTTTTCTCTGTGTGCTCCGTGCTCTATGTAGCAAAAGTAGTGTTAAGTGTTTAGTGTTAAGCATTGAGCTTCAAATAAAATATTTTCGTATTATCTCTGTGGGCGCTGTGTCCTCTGTGGCTAATAATAAAATAACTCTCTGGGCTCTCAGCGTGCTCGGCGGTGAATAAAATCCTATAAATTATTTGCTTGCCTGCCAGGCCAATGTTAATATTTTTATTATGATCAACAAAGATGATTTATTAACTATCTCCAAACCTTCCCGCTACTTGGGCGGCGAAATTAATTCTATAAAAAAAGACTTAAACCAAGTACGCTTAAAATTTTGTCTGGCGTTCCCTGATGTGTATGAAGTGGGCATGTCCCACCTCGGATTGCAAATCCTTTACTACATCCTCAATAAACAACCAGATATTGCTTGTGAGCGCGTCTTCGCTCCCTGGCCTGATATGGAAAATTTCTTACGCACTCGACAAATTCCTTTGACTACTCTGGAATCTTCTCGCCCACTGCGGGAATTTGACGTTATCGGTTTTTCTCTCCAATATGAACTCAATTATACGGGCGTCCTGAATATTCTTGATCTTGCGGGCATTCCTTTTTATGCGTCAGAACGAGGGGAAGAATATCCGCTCATCATCGGCGGCGGACCATTAACAGCCAACCCTGAACCATTGGCGGACTTTTTTGACTTCTTTGTTTTGGGAGATGGCGAAGAGGTAATTTTAGAGATATGCCGGGAAATTATCGCTTATAAAGATAAGCAGGAGACCAAATTCCAGCTTTTCCAACGCCTTTCTCAGATGGAAGGGATTTATATTCCTTCTTTTTTTAAAGTTACTTATCATCCTGATGGTCGGCTGGAGCAGATAATTCCCTTGCGCGAGGGCTATCAGCAAGCCAAAAGGCGCGTCCTCGCTGATTTGGATCAAGGTGAATTTCCCCAGCAGCCGCTCCTCCCCTATACGGAAATAATCCATGATCGGCTAAATATCGAGATTGCCCGGGGATGCACGAGAGGGTGCCGTTTTTGCCAGGCCGGGATGATTTATCGCCCCTGGCGAGAAAGATCGCCCCAAAATATTCTGCAATTAATAGAAGCAGGGCTAAAAAGCACCGGCCACGATGAAGTATCTCTTCTTTCCTTGAGTACTGGAGATTACTCGCAAATTGATAAAGTCTTGCCCAAAATAATCAATTTGTATCAAGATAAAAAAATTGCTGTATCTTTGCCTTCCCTGCGCGTAGAAACCTTATCCCCTCTCCTTATTGAAAAGATTCGCCAAATTAGGAAAACCGGTTTCACTCTGGCTCCCGAAGCTGGCACAGATCGTTTGCGGCGCTTTATAAATAAAAATAACACGGAAGAAGATCTGCTTTCGACCATAAGAACAGTATTTGCGGCCAATTGGCGTCTCATAAAGCTTTATTTCATGATTGGCTTACCTACCGAAACAGAAGAAGATCTGGCGGGTATTGTATCTCTTTGTCAGCGCGCCCTAAAGGAAGCTCGCCAAGCAAAAAGCTCGGCCCAAATCAACGT
>CAZAGD010000011.1:0-8547 GCA_964484485.1 uncultured Syntrophaceae bacterium | reverse complement strand
AGTATCTCTACTTTTATCCCCAAACCTCATACTCCTTTTCAGTGGGAGTCACAATCATCCCTTGCGGAAATTTATGAAAAACAAAAATTTTTAAAACAAAGGCTTGCTAATAGAGGAATAAATTTGAAATGGACGGATCCGCGCCTAAGTCTATTAGAGGGCGTATTTGCCCGTGGAGACCGGCGGTTGAGTAAGGTTTTGGAAACTGCCTACGAATTGGGCTGTCGCCTTGATGGATGGGGAGACCATTTTCGTTATGACCTCTGGGTAAAAGCTTTTGCCCAAGTTGGCTTGGATCCTGCCTTTTATGCTTATCGCGCGCGAGATTTGCAGGAGTTAATGCCTTGGGATCATTTGCATATGGGCATAAGTAAGAATTTTCTTATTGCCGAAAGAGATAGAGCTTGGCATTTAATACCTACTCCCGATTGCCGAAATAATTCTTGCCAAGGTTGCGGGGTATGCTTTGGGGTGGATCAATTAAGCAACCGCTTAGCTCCAGAAATGCCCATTTCTACAAACCATAATCATTTCTCTCCCCAAGAAAAAAAGGCGCCCTCCCCTATTTATCGCTTCCGCGCTCAGTTCACAAAATTAGGCTTAGCTAAATTATTTAGTCATTTAGAATTATCGCGATTGATGATTAGGGCTTTCCGGAGAGCAGATATTCCTCTGCTTTTTTCCCAGGGATTCCATCCCGCCCCTAAGATCTCTTTTGGTCCACCTTTGCCATTAGGCTATGAAAGTATGGCGGAGTTTCTTGATTTCTTTACTTACGAAAAAATATTTATCCCAGAAATTTTAACTCGCTTAAATCAGACCCTGCCTACCGAGATTCAAATATTAAAAATATATGAAATTTCCTTGAAATCACCATCAATTTTTGATAATATACTTTATGTTACTTACGAAATCATATTAGCTCCAGGACAGGAATGGCCTAAAGAAAAAATCGCCAATTTGCTTAGCGAAGAAAAAAGTTTTTATTGGCCGCGCAAGAATAAATCTTTTCCTTTAAGGAATTTGCTTAAAGCTGTCGAATTGATTGATGATCATACTTTATCTTTGGTTGTCCAAGGAGAGGAAGGCAAATTTATTCGCCCAGAAGAAATTTTGGATTTTATATTTAATGCAGAGGAAAGCAAACGGCCAGTATTAAAAATTAAGAAAACCCAGGTGCAATTTAAGGAATAGTAATGGGCAACGAAATTTTGATTAATGTCAATTCCGGTGAAACCAGGGTAGCGCTTTTAGAAAACGGAGTCTTAGCAGAGCTTTATATAGAGAGGAGTTCGGAACAAGGAATAACCGGAAATATTTATAAGGGGCGGGTTGTCCGGGTTCTGCCGGGCATGCAAGCTGCTTTTGTAGATATTGGCTTAGAAAAAGCAGCCTTTCTTTATGTAGCCGATGTTCACCAAGACTTTGAAGATTTAGAACTTTTAATGCGGGCCCGGGAAGAAGATGGTGATGGCTATCTTGTGGAAGAAGAAGAGATCTTAAATTTGAATACTCCTTTCCAAATAGAGGACCTCCTTCATGAAGGACAAGAGATCTTAGTCCAAGTCTCAAAAGAACCCTTAGGATCAAAGGGAGCCCGGATAACATCTCATATTTCCTTACCTGGTCGCCACTTAGTACTTATGCCCATGGTGGAGCAAATTGGAGTTTCGCGGCGGATTGAGAGTGAAGCTGAACGCCGGCGCTTACGGGATATTGTGCAAAATATTAAGCCGCCGGGATTTGGTTTAATTGTCCGCACAGCTTCCGAAGGAAAGGGCGAGGCTGAATTTCGCCAAGACTTGGATTTTCTATTAAAGATGTGGAACAGCATTCAGAAGCGTAAAGCTACCAGCCCTGTGCCTAGTCTGATTCATAAAGATTTAGATATTACTTTAAGGGCTGTCCGCGACCTTTTCACCCAAGATGTAGAAAGGGCCATCATTGATTCAGAAGAACAATACCGGAAAATCATGGAATTTTGCGATACCTTCATGCCCCAATTAAAATCGGCCATAGAGCTTTATGATAAAGAGGAACCCCTCTTTGATTATTTCGGGATTGAAATGGAAATCAGCAGGGCCTTGGGCAGGAAGGTTTGGCTCAAATCTGGAGGCTATATTGTTATTGATACCACAGAAGCCCTCACGGTTATAGATGTGAACACGGGACGATATGTGGGTAAAAGAAATCTGGAAGACACTATTTTAAGAACTAACCTGGAAGCAGTTAAAGAAATTGCTTATCAACTTCGCTTGCGCAATATTGGGGGAATAATCATCATTGACTTTATCGATATGGAAAAGGAATCGAGTCGGGAGAAAGTATTCCAAGCCCTCCGCGAAGCATTAAAGAAAGATAAGAGTAAAACCAATATTTTAAAGATTTCGGAACTTGGTCTGGTAGAAATGACGCGCAAGCGCACCCGGGAAAGTTTGGGAAGAATCCTTAGCGAAAGATGTTTTTACTGCGATGGCCGCGGGTATTTAAAGTCCCGGGCCACTATCTGTCAAGAGATTCTCCGGGAAATACAGCGCGACATTCGGGATCTGCCCGGGAATAATATTCTGGTTAACGTCCATCCCCATGTGGCCAATTTTATTTACGATGAAGCCCGCTTAGAATTAGAAAAATTGGAAAAACGTTACCAAAAGCGCATTGTAATCAGTGCTAAGAATGACTTTCATTTGGAGCAATTTGAAATCAGCAGTACTAATAGTCAAGAAGACTTCTGAAAAAGAAAAAGAGAATATTAAATAATTTTTTTTATCCTGAAAATCAGCTTTCATCTGCGTCTTATAATCTCCCCCACCCCCTCTTTAAAAAAGAGGGGTGCACTTCCTCCCTTTTCTAAAGGGAGGTAAGGAGGGATTATAAATCACCGCCGAGAGCGCCAAGAGCGCAGAGAATTTTTTTCTTAATATTAGCCACCGAGGACACAGCGCCCACAGAGATTAATTATTTTCTAAAGGGAATAAAACCATTGAGAATATTAGCCCACTATTCCATCATTCCAATATTCCATATTTTTTCTTTAAAAATTTTTATTTGTTTCTTTCTCTGGGTGCTCGGCGAGCTCTGGGAAAGTCATTTTTATCTTAATATTAGCTACAGAGAGCACGGAGCACACAGAGAAAAAGGGGATATTAAATAATTATTTTTAATCCTGAAAATCTGCGTTCATCTGCGTCCTATTATCTCCCCCGCCTCGCCATTTCCCGATTATTCCAACATTCCATTATTCCCATTCTATTTTTCAGTTGCTTACCTATGTTGATTTCATTAAGATGATCTTAAAAAACGGAATTTAAGAGATCTCTGAAAAAACGACTTTTTAGTCACTTTCCCGAAAGCGGGGGTCCAGAAATGTCTTGAAAATACTGGGTTCCGGCTTGCGCAGCAATATGATGTAATTGCCTCCCGAGAGAATTTTCCATAGATCTCTTTAATAAATCTTGAAAGGTTATTTGGCTGCGCCAGCAAAAGAAGGTGAGGTATGGAAGAATTTAAAAAAATTTTAGTTTTGGAAAACGAAATTGAAGCTCGCTTACTCGATTTGGTTCTAAACGAGCGCAATATCCCTCATCGAATTCGCAGCTACTACGATTCAGCCTACAACGGAATCTTCCAGTTCCAAAAAGGATGGGGCATAGTGCTTGCCCCCGAGAGTTTTCGAGAAGAGATCGAAGCTATTTATAAAGACTTACCTCTGGAAGAAACTCAAGATATGGAGAATCAAGAGAATGAATGATTCTTATTATTAAGGTATGGACCAAATTTCGTTGTAGGTAATAACAATTAAAGAGGTGCTTGTTAATGAAGATTAAGACCATCCGCTTACCCGAACCAAAGAAAATAGAATTGATTACCACCGACTTGCCCACGCCTGGCGAAGGGCAGGTGTTAGTCAAAACCTATCAATCCTCTATTTGTGGAACTGACAGGAATATTTATAACGGCATTCTTCCCCCAGGTCTAAAATTTCCCATCACCCAATTAGGGCATGAAGGGAGCGGCACAGTCGTGGAAGTGGGTAAAGGAGTTAGGAAATGGATTGGGAATTAGGATCTTTAGGAGAACCTTTGGCTTGTGTAATGTATTCGATCTTTAACTCTGGCGTGCAGCTTGGAGATACTGTGGCGATAATGGGATTAGGTTTTGCTAGGCAGTTAATGGCCCAGGGGGCTAAGAAAAAGGGAGCGGCGAAGGTAATTGGTATTGAACCATTAGCAGGGAAAAGGGATTTAGCCCTCAAGCTGGGAGCGGACTATATTTTTGACCCGGGAAACCCGGAGACTGAAAAAGCCATCATGGATATGACTAAAGGACAAGGAGTGGATGTAGTTTTTGAAGCGGCCGAAACAGAAGATTCCATGAATATGGCAACGCGCAAATTAAGAAAGAAGGGAACCCTGGTGCTTTATAGCTGGGTTATGGAGCCCGTGCGCCTGCATATTAGCCGCTGGCACGATGATGCCTTAACTATTCGCACCACTTGCGTCATGCATGTAAATACTCCTTATGAAAGGATGGCCTGGTTTGATCGCCTCTTGGCAACTTACTGGAAAGGAATTATCCAAGTCAAACCACTTCTAAGTGGACCATTTTCTTTGCCGGATATCTCTAAAGCCTTTGAGATAGCCAATAGCCCAGAGGCGATCAAGGTTATTATTCGATAATAATTTGCTGATCTTTTTCCTTATAAATTGTGTTAAGAAAAGGCCACTTAAAAATTTTCTATTTAATGAGAGCATAAAACAAATGCCATCTAAATACGAGTTCGGCCAGGCACCAGAGCATGCCCTACGAGAAATTAAAGAATCTCAAACGTAGGGCAAGGGCTTGACCCTTGCCGCATTTGGTCTCATTTCTTATGTCAAATTAAGACACAGTCTCATTGGAGAGAGTCGATAAAACCGAACCATGGAGGAAGGTAAGGATGATAAATGAAAATATTTAATCGCTCCTATTAATAAGTAAACAAAAAGCAAACTTTTGGGAAAAAGGAGGTTTTATTTATGACTAGTAGGGGAGAATGGAATATTGCTTATTGGCATTATACGCCTGCTCCTTCCAGTCCAATTCAGATGATGCGTGGAGCGATGAAATGTATGGAATGCGGAGGCGTTAAGGATGGAGAGACCGTGTTAATCTCTACGGATACTAATAAATTGCGCATCGCCGAGGCTTTGGCCGGAGCGGCTTACGCTGTAGGCGCCACACCCATCATTATAATGATTCCACCTGTGAAAACTCACGGGGCGCAGCTTCCAGAACCAGTGGTTGCTGCCTTTCGCGAAGCAGATGTTTTTCTCCAGCCTTCAACTTGGTCGCAGACGCATACAAAGGCTCGCGTAGAAGCCATAAAAGCTGGCAAGCGTGGCTCGACCATGTGTGAAATTACTGAAGATGCCCTATGCGTAGGGGCTATTGAAGCAAATTTTGAAGAATGCGATAAATTAGGGAGAAAGTTAGGCGCCATTCTAGCGGAAAGCAAAGAAGTAAGGATTACCTCTCCGGCGGGAACAGACATTAGAGGAGAAGTCAAGGGAAGGCCAGTCCAATACGAAACTGGCCTTTTTAAAAAACCAGGTCAATTTGCGGCGTTCCCGGATAGCGAAATTAATATTTCTCCGGTAGAAGGCACAACAGAAGGAATAGCCGTTATAGACGTTTCCATTATGAGCGTAGGGGTGACTCTCTACGATCCAGTAACCTTGATCATTAAAGAAGGAAAAGTGATAGATTTTCAAGGAGGAATGGCTGCGAAAAAGTTTCGGGATACTCTTTATGCGTTGGAAGATGATAGAGCTTTTAACTTTGCCGAATTTGGCATTGGCCTTAACCCATGCGCCCGTCTGGCCGCTACCAATTTAGAAGACCTGGGGCGTTTAGGTAATTGCCATTGTGGTATAGGTAGCAACTTTGCTATCGGCGGAAAGATAATGGCCCCCAATCATCATGACGCCATCTTCAAAGATGCCCGCGTCTATTTTGACGGGAAATTAGTCCTGGATAATGGGGTATGTAAAATTTAAACAAGGAGCAGATTATCTCTTAAGCGCGCTGGCTGAATCTTTGTCCAAATAAATTTTTACCAGGGGATGCAAGCGCAAGGCCGAGGCCGGGCAAGCAGAGGAAATAGGTCCTTCCCACATTTTCTTAATCGCTTGAGCCTTTTGTGGACCAGGCACTATGGTGTATATTTCTTTGGCCTGCAGAATAGCCGGGATAGTCATGGTAAAGGCCCGGCGGGGGACCGCTTCCAGAGATGGATAGCGCGCTTGCGGATTGGGGTGGTTTTTGTAATCTTTAAACTGCTGGAGTATTGAGCGATCATCCAAAGTGATGATCCTGATTAATTGAGGATCGTGAAAATCTGATCCCGGTTCACAGAAAGCGATATGGCCATTTTCTCCAATACCTAAGCAGGCCATATCAATTCCATGCTTAGTCAAATACCTGCCATATTCTTGGGCTATTTTTTCAGGTTCTCCTTTTAAAGCTTTAAAAAAATAAATCCGCCGCGGTCGCACGTAATTAAAGATATGTTCCTTTAGATATACTTCGAAAGTATTGGGATGGTGGCGGGGCAGGTCTACATATTCATCGAGGTGAAAACAATTTACCTTGGTCCAGTCAATTTTTCTGTTTCTTAGATGAGCTAAGAATTCATTTTGGGAAGGAGCAGCCGCAAAAACAATATTAACCTCTCCCTTTTGTTTTAAAAAACGATTTATGGCGGCCGCTACTTCTTGGGCCGCTATTTTGCCCATCTCCTCGCGGTTAGCCAAAATTTTCATTTCTATAGAGCGTTTGCCTAAAAAATTTACGGCCATTTTTTACCTCTCTTTTTATTTTTATTATTCTAAAAGCTTGTAAATCTCTAAGCAGAGCCGGCCAAATTCTTTTTCAGCCTTCATTTCCATAGTCCGTGGTCGCGGAAGATTGACTTCTATTGCCGCTACCATGCGGGCCGGTCGGGCACTAAGAACGATGACTCGATCAGCCAAAAAGACTGCTTCCTGAATTCCATGAGTTACGAAGAGAATGGTTTTCCCTGTTTCCTGCCAGATGCGCAAAATTTCTAAATTCATTTTTTCTCGGGTTAAGGCATCCAATGCCCCAAAGGGCTCATCCATTAAAAGGAGTTGCGGATCATGAATCAAAGCGCGGCTGATCGAAGCTCTTTGTTGCATTCCTCCAGATAGCTCATGGGGATAGCTTTTTTCAAATCCTTCCAGGCCGACTAACTTTAACAAGGCCATAGCCTTAGGTAAATAAGCCTGGCGGTCCAATTTCAAAATTTCTACGGGTAAAAGCACATTATCCACAATGGAGCGCCATTTTAAAAGGACTGGCTTTTGAAAGACCATACCTACATCGCGCCGTGGGTCGAAGCCCTCACCAATAGAGAAGTTAAGAACTCCCTCAGTTTTTTCGAGAAGGCCAGAAATAATCTTTAAGAGAGTGGTTTTCCCGCATCCCGAAGGGCCTACTAAGGTAATGAATTCTCCCCGAAAGACATCAAAAGTAACATCCTGAAGAGCAGGCACCATTCCGCTCTTAGTAAAGTAGGTCTTTTTTAGATTTTGAATTCTTATCAGGGGGGTAGGGGTCTTCATTTTTTATTGACCGCTAAAATCTCTTTTTTCTTAGCATAAATAAAGATTATTTTGCCTCAATGGGCAAAGGAATTTTAGGTAAAAATTCGTTGGTGTACATGTCCGTAGATTTCATATCCACTTTTAAATCTCGATATTTAGAAATAATTTTTATGGAATCGGCCATTTTCTTATCATCTACCCAACCGAGGCCATTCTTTTCATACCGTTCAGTGCGAAAGAGGTCTATGATCAGCTTTAAATTGGCCAGCATTAAGGGTTTATCAATTTCCGTTCGGTATTTGCCCATAATATTTATGGCTTCTTCTGGATTTTTCAAGGTAAATTCCCATCCCCGCAAGGAGGCCTTTACAAATCTCCTGATAATATCGGGATTTTCTTTTATATATTTTTCAGTAGTTACAATGGCGTTAGAATAAACATCAACTCCCCAATCAGCGAACATCATAAATTTAATCTTTTCTTGGCCGAAGGCCTTATAGTAAAAAGGGGCGCCGGAATAAAAATCGAAGACTACGTCAACCTGGCGAGCAGCCAAAGCACTCTGCTTGGCTTCCGGAGCTATGTTTACAAAAGTAACTTTAGCTGGATCAAATCCATTCGCGATAGCCAGAGCAGGGAAGATAGTTCTTTGGGCATCTCCTGGGGGGGCCCCAATTTTTTTCCCTACTAAATCTTTGGGACTATTGATTCCCGAGTCTTTCCACATCCACATACAATAAGGACTTTTATCAAAGAGCACGGCTACGTTCTTTATCTTAGCTCCTTGGGCTCGAGCGACGATGCCCACGCCGGTATCTACAATCCCAAATTCTGCTGACCCTACATCAATCTTTTTAGCTACATCGGCAGATCCTTTTCCGGGAATAATATTTACTTCTAAATTTTCTTCTTTATACCAACCTTTATCCGTGGCTACAAA
>CAZAGD010000010.1:0-18146 GCA_964484485.1 uncultured Syntrophaceae bacterium | reverse complement strand
GGGCCGTGGTCCGGGATTCGCAAGTAATTATTCCCGGGGTAAAAACCGTTATTCGTCCTGGTGATCGCGTAACTAGTTTCACGCTCACCTCAGCCCTTCCCAAAGTTGAGAAAGCCTTAACCGTGAAACTGGAGTACTGGTAATCGTGTCCTTTTCCCTTCTTTTTTACTTGGTGGGGTTCTTAAACCTCATCCTGGCCGGCTTCATGATCCTTCCTCTGTTGGTTGATTTGATCTATAAAGAGAATCAATCTCTTGGGCTACTTATTTCTATCGCTATAACCGCGGCGAGTGGATTGTTAATGAATTTATTAGGCCGCGGAAACAATAAAAGAGAACTGAGCCATCGAGAGGGATTTGCCATGGTTGCTCTTGCCTGGCTCAGTGCCACTTTTTTCGGATCTCTTCCTTATCTGCTTACAGGTAGCCTGAACAACTTTACCGATGCCTGGTTTGAAACAGCTTCTGGTTTCACTACCACTGGCTCGACGATATTAACAGATATTGAAAAGAACTCTCACGCCATTCTATTTTGGCGAAGCTTGACCCAATGGATGGGTGGAATGGGAATCATTGTCCTCTCTTTGGCCGTTTTACCATTTTTAGGCATTGGCGGCATGCAGCTCTATAAAGCTGAAGTCCCTGGACCGACGGCGGATAAATTGCGTCCGCGCCTTTCCCAAACAGCCAGAATTCTTTGGGAAGTATACGTTTTGCTTTCGGGGGTGGAACTTTTGCTTCTCTTTTTGGGGGGCATGAATCTTTATGATGCCTTATGTCACACTTTTTCTACCATGGCTACGGGTGGATTCTCTCCTAAGAACGCCAGTATTGAATTCTATCGCAACCCCTTTATAGAATATGTTATTACCTTTTTTATGTTTATGGCCGGAGTAAATTTTTCCTTACATTACCGCACGCTCAAGGGAAATTTAAAATATCTTTGGCAAGATGAGGAGTTTTGTTTTTACATCTCATTGACTTTGGTGAGCACCCTCATTATTACCTTTATTATTTGGGAAAATATCCCGGAAAGCTTTGAAAAAGCTTTCCGGTTAAGTATTTTTCAAGTAGTTTCCATATTAACTACAACTGGATTTTGCACGGCTGATTTTGAAAAATGGCCTATTTCTGCCCAGCTTCTCCTCTTATTTCTCATGTTTATCGGCGGATGTGCTGGTTCCACCGGCGGGGCTATCAAATGCATTCGCATATATATTCTCCTAAAACAAGGGTTCAAAGAACTTCGCCAAATTATCCACCCTCATGCCATCATTCCTGTAAAGCTGGGCGGGAAAGTAGTTTCCCCCGATACGCTGAGCGGCATATGGGCCTTGTTCTTCCTTTATCTTATTATTTTTGTGATCGCTTCACTCTCTTTAGCTCTTTTAGGAGTAGATTTTCTTACTTCTATATCAGCAGTAGCCGCAAACTTGGGCAATGTCGGCCCCGGCTTAGGAGCAGTTGGCCCAACTGATAATTACGCTCATTTACCGGCAGCTGCCAAATGGATCCTTTCTATTTGTATGCTCCTAGGTCGCCTGGAAATTTACACACTCCTGGTCCTCTTTGCTCCCGAATTTTGGCGAAAGTAATTTCGTTGTTTTTTCCACAAATTAATTATATATTTAATAATAAATTAAAGGACTTGTCATTTTAAAGCGACTATGGGCATGAGCCCTAAGACAAAATTCACTTTAGAAGAATTGGGCCAGGAAGTCGAGAAACTTCGCCAGGAGGTTTTATCTTTAAAAGAAAGCCATTTAGCTGATCTGCAAGAATTGCGCGGCATGTTAAAAAGACGAGGATTACATCACTTCCGAGAAAATCCAGTTCATAATCTATTCTTCCCGCCAACTTTTCCCGAAAAGGATAAAAAATTATTTTATGAACTTTTTAAAAAATATTCCTTTCGCCTTTTCCTCCGGGAAATAATAAACTGTCCGGGTCATTTTCGGATTGGAGAAGTAATTCGTTTTTCTACGCCCGAGACCGGGAAAAAATATCTTCGGTACCTTAGGCAAATGGGCTTAGTCCAACCAAATTCTCAGCATGATTTTTTCATATGCCTAAACAAACCCTCCAGCCTTGGTCCCACACTGGAATGGTTTATGGCGGAGGTATTTAAAAGAGAATTTTATTGCCCGGCCCTTTTTGGTTTACGCTGCAAAGGAAGTCGGCATGGAGGGGATTACGATGTGGTCGCTTCTTTAGAAGGAAGATTATTATACTTAGAAGTTAAATCTTCTCCTCCCAAAAATATCGAGGGGGATGAGGTTCATGAATTTCTAAGTAGAGTTAAAGACTTAAGCCCACAATTAGCCCTTTTTTTTGTTGATACTGAATTACGCCTTATAGATAAAATAATCCCTATTTTTGAAGCTGAACAAAGACTCCAGGAGGCGGGGTCAAAAGAACTTTTGGGGCAGCGCCAGAAAATTGGGCAAGAGGTCTTCTTTTTTCCTCCGCATATTTATATCTTCGGCAGTAAAGGTTCAATTATTCGCAATCTGGGCTTATGCCTTCAGCATTATTTTTCTTCGAATTAGGAGAAAGGCCTAATTGCCGAAGACTAAAATGGCTTAATCATGGGGAGTGGAATAATCATTGTTGTTAAGGCTGAATTCGTAAATTCCGAATTGATTTATAGAAAGTGAACTGGGAACCTTAAAGGTCGAGAAATTTATGGTAAAAAATTTTTTACCTTTTATCGTAATTTACTTTTTAGCCATCTGCCAATCAGCAATAGTGAGTGAAATATTTCCAAATTTTTTAAAACCTGATCTGATGCTTATCTTGATTACTTATTTTGGGATTTACAGCGCTCTTTGGCCAGGGGCGATCAAGACTTTAGCGGGCGGACTTTTTTATGATTCTTTATCAGGGAGTCCCTTTGGGCTATTTTCCATAATTTATTTAGCCGTTTTTTTCTTAATCAAGCTCTTAGAAAGGGTCTTGATTTTAGGAGAAACTAAAACGATGCAAATGGGCCTTTTAGGCTCAGCCTTTATTTTTCAATATCTAAGTTTACCTTTTTTCTTATTTGGCGTAGGAATTTGGAAAAATTATTCTTTACCAGAGATAAAATGGTGGGCGCCTCAAATGGCGATGACCTGCCTTTGTGCCTGGCCTCTTTTTGATTTTTTCAAAAAAATAAATTTTCAACGGGCTAAAGAACCTTCGGCTGGAATTTGAAATTAAATATGCTTTTTGAGAAAAACGGGCCAACAGAAATTAATAAAGGTTTTTATTGGGCGAATGTAATTATTATTGGCATTTTTGCCCTCCTTATCTTCCGCCTTTACCAATTACAAATTTGGCAAGGAGACTATTTTAAAAATCTGGCCGAGAATAATCGCCTGCGGATACAGGAAATTCCTGCTCCCCGAGGTATAATATACGACCGCCAAGGTTTCTCTTTGGTGGAAAGTTTTCCCTCTTTTGATGTCTCTTTATTCCGCCAGGATGTACGCGATGTGGGACCCACCATTTACCTTTTGAGTAAGGCACTCTCTATGAGCCCAGAAAAGCTCTGGGCGCGCTTGGATGGCTCTAAAAATTTGCCCACGGCTCATCCCATAAAAATAAAAACTAATATCTCCCGCGAGGAGTTAGCCGCTATAGAAACCAGACGTTTGGAACTACCTGGAGTTATGGTCGATATGGTCATTAGGCGTAATTATCCTTATCAAAACCTCGCTGCTCATCTCATTGGCTATTTAGGAGAGATAAGCCAAGAAGAATTGGAAAAAGAAGAGTACAGCAATCATAAAATTGGCTATATGGTAGGTAAGTATGGGATTGAGCAGAAGTTTGAGCTTGAACTTATGGGAGAACCGGGCGGCCGACAAATAGAAGTAAATGCCTTGGGCCGGAAAGTAAGGGTTTTGGGATATGTGGAACCAAATCCAGGGAATAATTTATTTTTAACCTTGGATCTGGAACTGCAAAAGGCGGCCGAAGAAGCCATGGCGGGCAAAAAAGGGGCCTTAGTAGCTATGGATCCTCAAAATGGGGATATTTTGGCCATGGTTAGCAAGCCTGATTTTAATCCTAATTATTTTGCCCGGGGTGTCTCGCCCGAATACTGGCGATATCTTATTTCTAATCCTGCCCGACCTTTACAAAATCGGGCTACTCAAGGTCAATACCCTCCAGGCTCAGTTTATAAGATAATAACGGCCATAGCTGCCTTAGAAGAAGGTTTGATCACCCCCGCGACCTCCTTTTATTGCCCGGGAAGCTTTTCTTTCGGTAACCGGGAATACCTTTGTTGGCGGAAAGAAGGTCATGGCCAAGTAAATTTACGCCGCGCTATAGTGGAGTCTTGCGATGTTTACTTTTATAACTTAGGTTTGAAATTGGGAGTTGATCGCCTAGCCAAATACGCGTTAGGCTTGGGGTTAGGTAGAATCACCGGCTTCCCTTTAGGGAACGAAAAGCCAGGTCTTATCCCCACTTCTTCTTGGAAAATGAAGCGGTGGGGAATCCCATGGCAGCCGGGCGAAAATTTGTCTATAGCTATTGGCCAAGGATATAATTTAGTAACTCCCTTGCAGATAGCCTGCACTCTTTCCGCAATTGCTAATGGAGGGAAATATTATCGCCCGCGGATCTTGAAATTTGTGCAGGCCCCTCATGGAGAGATACTCCAAGAATTTTATCCGCGCCAAGAGAAAATACTGAGTGTTTCTCCAGAGACCATCAGACTAATAAACGAAGCCCTCTGGGGTGTGGTCAACTCTCCCGGGGGTACGGGTAGTAGAGCGCGGGTAGAAGGTTTTGATGTAGCGGGGAAGACCGGAACTGCGCAAGTTATTCAAAGAAGAGAAGGCCGCAGTGAATATCTGGAGGCTGAATATAGGGATCACGCCTGGTTTGCTTGTTTTGCTCCTCTTCATAATCCTCAAATTACCGTAGTCGTGTTAGTTGAGCACGGAGGACACGGCGGAGCTACTGCTGCCCCTATCGCCCGGCAAGTATTAGCAGCTTATCAGGGGCTAAAAAAGAAAGTGCCGGAACAAATCAGAATCGCCCAAAGGCCGGAAGAGGAATTTTCGGAAAAGAGATAGATCATGTTTGACCGCCGGCTGTTCTTACATATAGATTGGACCATGATTTTTATCGTGGTCATTATTAGCATTTTAGGGATTCTGAGTATTTACAGTGCTACTTATCCCCATCAAGGTAATACCAAATATCTCTATCTGCGCCAGATTTATTGGGTTATCCTGGGTTTGGCCTTATTATTCTTGGTCATTTCTTTTGATTACCATCTCTTTATTCGTCTGGCCTACCCATTTTTTGTCATTTGTCTTCTTTTACTCCTCCTGGTTATCCTGTGGGGAAAACTCACTTCAGGTTCGCAAAGATGGCTGCATCTGGGTTTCTTTTCTTTTCAGCCTTCCGAATTAACCAAACTCGCCCTCATCTTAGCGTTAACGCGCTTTTTCACCCGCGAAGGAGAGGAAGCCGAGTATACGCTCCGAGATTTATTTATTGCTTTACTATTTTTAGGCCTACCCGTCCTTCTGGTCTTTAAACAGCCCGATTTGGGGACAGCCGTCTTGATGGTCATAATCTCTATCTCGTTGTTCGCTTTTATCGGATTTCCTTTAAAAGCCTGGGTATTATTAGGGGGCGGAGCCGTTGTTTTAACTCCTTTCCTCTGGCAATTCCTCAAAGAATACCAAAAAAAGAGACTGTTGGCTTTTATCAATCCCGATCTCGATCCTTTAAAGACGGGTTATCATATTATCCAATCTAAGATCGCCGTCGGTTCCGGATCATTTTGGGGAAAAGGTTTCCTAAAGGGAACCCAAAGTCAACTACATTTCATCCCCGAACAGCATACAGATTTTATTTTCTCAGTTTTTGCTGAAGAATGGGGTTTCGTCGGTTGTCTCTTCCTCTTATTTTTAATGCTTTTGCTTATCTCTAAAGGTCTAAAAATCGCCTTGGCTTCGAGAGATAGAGCGGGCACTCTCTTGGCTGTGGGCATCACGGCCATGATTTTCTGGCAGGTCTTCATCAATATCGGCATGGTTTTGGGCATTGTTCCCGTCGTCGGCATCCCCCTGCCTTTATTTAGCTACGGGGGAACATCGGCCATCACGACGATGGTCGGAGTTGGCTTATTAATTAACATCGAAATGCGGCGCTTTTTACTCAGTAGATAATTTTAAAAGAGTTAAGTCTGCTTCAGAAGTTCCCGAGCAATAATGATTCTTTGAATCTGATTTGTCCCCTCCACAATCTGGCCAATTTTAGCTTCGCGCATCAACCGCTCCACTTTATAATCTTGGATTACTCCATACCCACCCAGAATCTGTACGGCATCTATGGTCACTTTCATGGCCATATCCGTGGCGTAGCGCTTGGCCATGGCCGCGGCTTGGGTGACAGGCAAGCCGCGATCTTTTAAAGATGCCGCATAATAAACTAAGAGACGGGCGGCCTGGATCTCCGTAGCCATATCTGCCAGCATAAATTGGATAGCTTGGAAATTAGCTATGGGCTGCCCAAATTGCACCCTTTCCTGCGCATATTTAAGAGCTATCTCGAAGGCTGCTTGGGCATTTCCAACTGCGCCTGCAGCCACATTTATTCTTCCTCCGTCTAAGCCGGACATTATAATCTTAAATCCCTCATCCTCTTGCCCGATTAGATTTTCTGCTGGCACTAAACAATCCGCAAAAATTAACTCCCGGGTAGGATAAGCCCGCATAGCTATTTTTTTCTCGATCTTGCCGAAGGAAAAGCCTGGCGTCCCTTTTTCCACCACAAAAACTGATATTCCCCGCGCCCCTTTATCTTTACTCGTCTTCGTGGAAACTATATAAACATCAGCTTCCCCACCACAGGAAATAAATATCTTTGTTCCCTGCAGCACATATTTATCCCCCCATTTTTGGGCAAATGTACGGATGGCTGCCGCATCAGACCCAGCATTAGGCTCAGTTATGGCAAAAGCTCCCAATAGTTCTCCGCGAGCAAGTTGGGGAACCCATCTTTTTTTCTGGAGCTCGTTTCCGAAGGAGGCAATGATGGCCAGACATAGATTATGAACGGAAAGATAACTCAACCCCCGATACCCCTTCATTAGTTCTTCATAGATAATGGCCGAAGTCAAAGCATCAACAGCCATGCCCCCATACTCCCCAGGAGCAGTCATACCCATTAAGCCTAAGCTGGCCAATTTTTTAAAGACTTCCCGGGGAAAAACCTCCTCTTCCTCCCATTTGTCCACATAAGGAACGACTTCCCGAGCGACAAAATCACGTAACATCTTTTGCAAGGCTTTCTGCTCATCGGTTAAATTAAAATCCATACCTCCTCCTTGGTTAAGGTGCTCAATTCCCTCCGCCTGGATGCCCAAATTATTATTTAGAAGGGGACAGAAGTCAATAAGCGTTAAATTCACCATCGATCGCTTTTAATATTTCTCGTCAGCAGGAGACCGGCGGGAGGGGAGCGGATGCGGCAAACCCCAAGGGCCTCGCGAGAAATAAAAAATATCTCAAACGTAGGGCAAGGGCTTGGCCCTTGCTGCATTTGCTTTCATTTCTTATGTTGAATTACGACCCAGTCTCCTTGGGGAAAGTCGATAAGACCAGACCATGAAGGAAGGTAAGAGTGATAGCTGTAAATATTTAATTGCTTCGATTATAATATTTGATTTTTTTTCTCCAAAGCATAAAATTATGGAAAATTATTTAGCTGGAGGAGGAAATAAAAATGAAAAATTACATTGTTCATCTTTTTGATTTACCCACCTATTCTCCTACCGGGCATTCGCGGACTACTAACCGTCGTCTCCTTGGACCAGGGGCAGAAGGATCATCAAGGTTCGAAGTAATCTACGGAGAAATTGAACCTGGAGGACAGGCCGATCCGCATGCCCATGATATTCAGGAACAAGCCTTTTTCATTCTCGAAGGTCGAGCCGAGATAGAAATTGCCGGAGAGTGCCGGGTAGTTGGTCCGCAGGATTTCGTTTATTTGCCCGCTGGCACAACTCACCGAGTAACTCCGCTGGGAAAATCTTTTCTTAAGCTTCTTATTATTTATTCTCCTCCCCTTTCCTCTGCTAAATCTGAAAAATAAATTAAATCTTCTCTTTAAAAATTCTTAAATTTTTGTTATCTTTTTATTGCATTTCTTTCTTCTTTCAACTTCTTTTATACCTTAAAAGAAAAAAATTGGCCGAAAGAGAAGGAGAGTAAAAAAAAGCAAAGGAGTAGCACCCATGAACTTTGATCTAACCCCCGAACAGGCGGCCATGGAACAGGCTGCCCGAAATTTTGCGGAAAAAGAAATTGTCCCTAATTTAAAAAAGGAAGAGTTTAATCGGGAATTGGTGCGTAAGATGGGCGAAGTCGGCCTCTTTGGCTGTGCCTTTCCCCAAGGAATGGGTGGATCAGATGCGGGATTTCTGGCCCACGCTGTGGTTTGTGAGCAAATTTCCACTTACGATTCTGGATTGCGCGCTCTTTTTAATCTGCAAGCTATGACCGTCCCTTATACGATAATGGAATGGGGTTGCGATTCTGTGCGTAAAAAATATGTCAAATCATTAGTCCTGGCTGAAAAATTGGGGTGCACGTGTTTTTCCGAACCAAATGCGGGCTCAGATATTGCGGCGATAGAAACCAAGGTCATAGACAAAGGAGATCATTTTTTAATTAATGGAACTAAAACTTGGATCTCTAATGGAACAGTGGCCGATTACGCCGTGGTTTATGGCACTTTTGATAAATCTTTGAAACATAATGGTCTTTGCGCTATTGTCGTAGAAACAAATCAGCCCGGTTGGCAAGCGCGGGAAATTCCCAAATTAGGAGATAAAGCTTCGCCCATTGCGGAGATTTTTTTAGAAGATGTGGTTGCCCCCAAAGAAAATCTTTTAGGGGAATGGGGTGGAGGATTTAAGGTGGCCATGACAGCATTAGATAGGGGGCGCATCAGTGTCGGAAGCGGAGCTGTGGGCATTTGCCAGGCTTGCCTCAATGCTTCGATTAAATACGCCAATGAGCGGGTACAGTTTGGCCGCCCCATCCGTGATTATCAGATGGTCAAACAAATTATCGCTGATATGGTTACTTATACGGAAGCAGCTCGTTTCTTAGTTCGCCGCGGAGCCTGGTTAAATGATCAAGGAAGGCCTTTTACCAGAGAAATTGCCATTGCTAAATATTTCGCGGGAGAGGCGGCTGTGCGGGCTGCTGGCTGGGCCATGGAAATTCATGGCGGAATGGGTTATTCCTTGGAACTTCCAGTAGAAAAATATTACCGAGATTCTAAACTTTACCAAGTCGGTGAGGGCACAGCTAACATTATGCGTCTGCTTATTGCGGATGACGCCTTAGGAATTAAAAAGGCCAATCGACCGCGACTAAAAGTTCCCAGTGATTTTCGCGATCTCAGCTAAGCGGATTTAATTTCCGAAAGGAGAAGAACTATGGAAACGATTATCTTAGAAAAACAAGACCACTTCTTATGGATAAAACTAAATCGCTCAGAAGCCATGAACGCTTTAAATACCCAGATGGCCCAAGATATTTTAACCACTTTTCAAGAGGTGGCTAAGGAAAAGGATATTTGGGTTGTAGGGCTAACTTCTACGTCACCAAAATCTTTCGGCGTGGGTGCTGATCTTAAAGAAAGGAAAAACATGACGGCTGAGCAAATTGCCCAACAAAGGATCCTCTTCCGGCACGCCTCCGCGGCGGTCAAAGCTCTGCCCCAACCACTCATTGCCGGGGTCAAAGGTTTTGCCTTAGGGGGTGGTTTCGAGTTAGCCCTGACTGCGGATATTATTATTGCCGGCGAGAATGCCCAATTTGGTCTTCCGGAAGTGCGGGTAGGTTTAATCCCGGGGAATGGTGGAACGCAATTATTGCCCCGCCTAATCGGTCCCAATCGGGCTAAAGAGATCATCTTTACTGGCAAAAGAATAAGCGCTCAGGAAGCTTTATATTTAGGCATAGTCAATAAAGTTGTCCCTGTAGAACAAGTGGAAGAAGAAGTCCGCAAAATAGCTTTGGAGATTTGTGCTAATGCTCCGATTGCTGTGCGCCAGGCGAAAAAAGCTATCGAATTGGGGCTGAGTGTTGATCTGCACACTGGTATGGAAATAGAAAATGAGGCTTTCAATGTCAATTTGGTAACTGAAGATAGACAGGAAGGAATTAGGGCTTTCAATGAAAAAAGACCTCCGCAATGGCAGGGTCGTTGAATCTACTTAGGCAGCGTGCTTATTATGCTGGCCAGAAATACAAAAATTAGGAGGAAGAGATAAAATGGCTATAATGCAATATCCTAAAAAAGTTGTTTTGGGAGATATTACGGTGCGCGACGGGTTTCAACATGAAGAAAAAACCATCTCTACCCGGGCTAAACTTTGGGTAGTGGAACAGTTAATTTTAGCTGGCTTTAAACGCTTAGAAGTTACCAACCTGGGCAGCCCAGTGGGTATGCCCCAATTTGCCGATGCTGATCAGCTTTTGCAAGCTATCCATAACAGCAAATTGATCAAAGACAAGCTAAAAGATGTGGAATTAACCGCCGTCACCATCCGCGAACGAGCGGCGGAGCGCGCTTTTGAAGCCCGGCAAAAAGGATGGGGGCCAGATAGAATATTATTTATGGTTTCTACCAGTGAATCCCATCACCGCCGCAATTCTGGAACTTCTTTAGAGGAATACTGGCGCATGTGCGCTCAATATATCAAAAAAGCTCATGAAAACGGAATCAAAGTTTGCGGTACGGTTTCCACTATTTGGGGCTGCCCAATTGAAGGGCCCACAGATTTAAAAAAGGCTGTAGAATTTACCAAACGTTTTCTTGATCTGGGGGCGGATGATATCGAACACGCCGATCACGATGGTTCTGCTCCGCCGCATAAAGTTTATGAATATTTTTCTATGATCCTCGATGAAATTCCCAACCCGGATCTGCATGTAGCTCATTTCCATGTAACGCGTGGCTGGGGATTGGCCAATGTCTTGGCTGCATTGCAGGCGGGCATAACCCATTTTGAATCTACTTTGGGAGGTATCGGCGGGCAGCCGGCTAATTTCGTGGATGATTGCCCCGTGCCGGGGACAGGCAAATATTACTATGCCGATCCCAACATAGTGGGCTTAGTTTCTACGGAAGACATGGTGGTGATGATGGATGAAATGGGTATAGATACAGGAGTGGATGTAGACCGCGTGCTGGAGATTGGTCTCATGATGGAACGTATATTAGGAAGACGCCTACGTTCAGAATGTATTCGCACCGGGCGCATTCCCAAAAAACCTACGGGGAGGTAAAAAACACAAACTTGGGGAAGCGTCCCCTACTTCGAAGAGAGGGAAAATTCTGAAAAATTTAGGGAGCGGAAATGGAGATAGCTGCTAAAGATAAATATAATATGTGCTTTGCTTGCGGAAAAGACAACCCTATTGGCTTAAAATTGGCCTTCATCTATGAGAACGAGAAAGCTAAAGCTGAATTTACACCTGGACCTTATCACCAGAGCTGGAATAATGTTTTTCATGGCGGATTGCTGGCCCTCTGTTTGGATGAAGCTTTTGGTTATGTGCTTTACTTCCAAGGCATTAAAGGAATGACTGCTAAAATGGAAATGCGCATTAGGCGGACAATTCATACTGGGGAAAAAATTTATATAACCGGAGAAATTAAGAAAAAAACACGTAAAATAATCGAGACCTATGCCCGTGCTGAACTGGCAGACGGAACTTTGGCGGCCGAAGCAACCGCTTCCATGTTCGTCACTAATCAAGATTTTTAATGGCTAATTGTAATGCTTCGGGAGCTGTAATAAAAACGGCAAAGAGGGTAAGATAAGAGGATGCCAGCTATTTAAATTTTTCCCATTTTTAGGGAAAATAAATATAATATAGAAAGGAGTCAGCCATGATAAATGCTATCGGAGAGACAGCCGGAAAAGTATGGCATTTTTTGGAGGAAGCGGGAGAGGCTAATCTCAACCAAATAAAAAAAGGAGTGGAAGCTGATCCTAATTTAATTCTGCAGGCTATCGGTTGGTTGGCTCGCGAAGATAAATTGGTTATAGAAAAAAAGGGGCGTTTTGTTACTTACGCTCTAAAAAAATAAAGGGTTAAAACGGAAAAAGGAAAGTGGAGTTTGTAGGTTCAAATTTTAAAGAACGAGTGATTGAATTTTTTTTGGCAATAAGCGGCAGCCTTTTTTATCACCTTGTTCTCCGCCCTAAAGATTACCTCAAGGGCCGCCCCAAGAAGCGCTCTTAAATATTCTGCTGGACAAAGCAGATGAAATAAAAAGGCTCTGCTTTGGCCAACTGATCACTCGAGAAAAAATTGTCCATCCAAGTTATCATCAACCCCCAGGCCGGAAAAAGAGAAGGCGAAAAACTATTTCCGCTGATTAAAAAGAATTTAAAAAACCTTGGGCTGGCGGTAGAAATTGCTATTTCTCATCATCCGCAAGAGGCTCGCCTATTAGCTCTGCAGGCTCTGGAAAAAGGAAAGAGAATTATTTTGGCTGGTGGGGGAGACGGAACAATTCATTCCTTGCTGCCAGCGCTGGTGTATAAACCAGCTATTTTAGCCGTTTTACCCATGGGCACAGCGAATGATTTGGCCCGCCATTGGTGCATTCCTTTAAACGTGAATCTGGCCTTACAGTTGTTGGTTCACGGTCAGCCAAAGTTGGTAGATATAATTGCTACCGCCTCTGGGGGATATATTGCCGGTGGGGCTGGTTTAGGATTTGATGTGGCCGTCATCGAAAGAGTTCTTTCTTGGAGACGTTACTGGCGAGGAATTTTTCCGTTTCTTCCAGCTATTTTTATAGAATTTTTTAACTACTCTTTACCAATCTTTTACCTAACCGCGGACAATTGGCATTACCAAGGGCCGGCTTGGCAGATTGTATTATCCAAGATGAATCATTATGCCTGGCGTGTTAAAATTCCGGCGCGTGTGCAATATGCCGACGGCTTAATGCATATGTCCTTAATTCCCAATCTACCCAAACATAAAATCCTGCCGAGGGCTTTTCCCCTTGCTTTTGAGGGAATAAAATGTATTCCCCAAGCTCTACATCTAGCGATTTCTAAAATCTCCGTGGCCTCTTGGCCGCCATGTAAGTACCATGGCGATGGCGAGATTATGGGCTCTACCCCAGAAACTTTTCAAGTCCTACCCCGGGCCTTGCGCATATTATCCCCTCCTTAATTTTCTTAACCAAGAATCGTTTATTCTTTAGCAGCCAGGGGCAAACCCTTGCCCGACGAGACTTTGTATTAAATTTTTATTAGCCTTCGAAAGGCAAGCCCCAAGGGCTTCCCTTTTTTCGGCAAGGGATGAACCTTTGCCCTACGCCATACACCGTTGCCTAATGCCTTATATAAAATGGCTAAATAGCTCAGAAATTATTATTTCCGCATTTGCAGCCTAAAAAGTTAAAATTTCCACCCTTCGGTGAGGCCTTCCGAAATTTTTCAAATTTCGTTTGACAAATATTAATTTTTAATTTATACAAGATTAAAATTTTTCGACTTTTGGTGGGAGGAGTTGAAATGGATAAGCTGATTATCACTGTGGCCATCATTGGTGGGATTACTACCCGAGAAAAATCTCCCTATCCCCCGATGACCCCGCAGGAAATTGCTGAAAGCGCGATAGAAAGTTACCATGCTGGAGCAGCAGTTTGTCACATTCATGTTCGCGACCCGATTACTCATCAACCCTCCATGAAATTTGAGCTTTATAAAGAAGTATTTGAGCGCATTAGGGATAAGTGCGACATGATCATTAATCTTTCCACCGGCTCTGGAGGAAGACTAATTTATGATCCCCGAACTAATACTTGGAACACTTCGGAATTAAAAAGCCCCGAAGAAAGAGTGGAGCATATTTTGAAACTAAAACCCGAGCTCTGTTCTTTGGATGTGGGCTCTTTAAACTTTGGCCCCCGGGTCTTTGTCAATATAATCTCTATCGTAGAAAAGATGGCTAAACTAATTAAAGAAGCCGGCACAAAGCCGGAATTAGAAGTCTTCGATATCGGGCATATTCGGATTGCCAAACACCTTATCAGTCAAGGATTAGTCGCTGATCCTCCCCTCTTTCAACTCTGTTTAGGAATTCCTTGGGGGATCGAAGCTACCTTGGAAAATATGGTCTACATGCGCAATAATCTCCCTCCCGGATGCCTTTGGTATGCTTTTGCCATTGGGGCGCAACACTTTTCTATGGCCGCGGCCTCGATTATGAGCGGCGGGCATACGCGCGTCGGTTTTGAAGATAACCTCTACATAAAAAAGGGAGTGTTAGCTAAGAGTAATGCGGAAATGGTCAGAAAGGTCATCGAGATAGCCAACCTTTTAGACCGAGATATAGCCACTCCCCAAGAAGCTCGCCAAATTCTAAAGTTAAAATAGGAGGTGCCATGTTCTTTACTTTCCCTAACGATTTTAAAGAAAGAGAATTATCGCCAAAAGTAAACACCCGCTTGGTTTGGGGGGATAAACTTATGTTATCCTATGTAACCATCCAACCTCATAACCCCATTCCTCCCCTGCACAGTCATCCAAACGAACAAATGGGCATGGTCTTAGAAGGAGAAGTAACTTTGACTATCGGTCAGGAGACACGCAAATTAAAAAAAGGCGATGCCTTTTGGGTCCCGCCCCATACTCCGCATGGGTTAGCCGCTACTAACGAGCAAGAGGCCATTGTGCTTGATGTCTTCAGCCCTCCCCGGGAAGAATTCAAAAAATGAGTAACCACAAAAAAGGTATGCTCCTGATGGTGGGAGCAGGCCTATGCTGGAGCACAAGCGGCATTTTAGTCCGCCAGGTTAAGCTCCTAGATCCATGGGAGATTATTTTCTGGCGTTCTATCTTTATGGTCCTATTTCTTCTGGCCATACTTTTGGGAACCCAGCGGCAAAAGAATTTTTGGCAAACCATTGGAGCTAATACCCAAGTTTTTTTAGCCGGGGCCCTTTATTCCCTGACCTTCTTCTTCTTTATCTTATCGATAACCAGGAACACGGCGGCCAATACTTTTGTTTTGATGAGTATAAGCCCTTTCTGCGCTGCCCTTTTGGGAAGATTATTTCTTAAGGAACTATTGCCACTCCGCACTTGGCTCTTAATCTCCGTGGCTTTTTTGGGCGTCATGATCATGTTTTATGATGGTCTGGACTCTGGGCATAATATAGGCAACCTTTTGGCCTTGGGAGTTCCTTTGGCTTTCTCTTTCAACCTCATGGTTCTGCGTCGCGCCCGGGCGGGCTTAAACATGGTGCCTATGGTTCTTTTTGCCGGCATATTTTCCATCATAATCTCCTTTCCTTTAGCTAAGCCGCTCACTCCTAATTTCCATGACCTTACTTTTTTATTGATTATGGGATGGGTACAACTGGGATTAGGGTCAGTGTTAATGACGATAGCTGCTCGCTACCTGTCGGCTGCAGAGATTGCCCTTTTTGCCTTGTTAGAAACCACTTTAGGACCAATTTGGGTATGGCTTGGTATTGGCGAAAGGCCTACGGACATGGCCTTAATCGGCGGAATAATCGTGGTCTTGGCCCTGCTTTTAAATGCCCTACAAGGCTTGCGGCATCTTCAAAAGATTTCCAGCTAAATTTTCATCTTTATTTTTTAGGCACTTTTTTTTGAAAAACGAAAGTGCAGCATCCCAAAGAGGATGGCCGATAATAAATGAATAATAATAAAATTCGTTAAAACCGGAGAATAGCTGCCGGTGGAGTCAAAAACCCAGCCAGCATATATGGGCGATAAGAATGTACCTAAGCCATTACCAATGCCCATTATGCCGCGCAAAGTGCCAAAGCTTTTTCGGCCAAAGAAGTCGCCGATAAGCGCCCAATTCAGCGGAACAGTTCCCATAGTTATGGCTAAACCTACTGGCAGGATATAGAGATAAGCAGAAAAGAAAATTAGGCAAACCATCCCGGCCACGGTGGGAATGATGCCTAGACTACATAAAAGTGCTTTGCCATAGCGATCTCCTAACCAGCCCCAGAGAAGAGTCGCTACAATAGTACTGGAAGCAAAAAGACTGACCATATAAGCGCTGGCCACCTCACTCAAGCCTTTCCAAACGTACAGAGGAACAAAATGAATAGTCAAAGCAACGGTTACAAAAATACGGAGCGTGATCGCTAAAAAAAGCAGCCAGAAAGTGAGGGTACGCAATGCTTCGCCCACCGAAAAATCTTTAATGTTTATTTGGGGAGATTTTGGCGATGTGGGCTCTGCTTCTTTGGCGATCTTCTTTCCATCGGGAAGAAGACCAAAGGCCTCGGGATTTCGGTGGATACGTAGACCAGATGGCCAGGCCACCAACAAAATAATAATCCCGGCCAAGAGAGCGCCTGTTCGCCAGCCAAAATTCAAAATCAAATAAGAAAGAAAAGGAGCCATGACCATGCCCCCGATACTCGAGGCGCATCCAATAATAGCAAACCCCATACCTCGCCGGCGAATAAACCAATTATTTATGGCGGCATAAATGGGGTGAAAAAAGCCCGCATTAAAGCCGAGAGATACAATAAAAATATAAATGAAGAAAAAACTCCAGAAGCTTTGCACTGTGGAAAGAAGAATCAAACCTAAGCCTGAAAGAGTTGCTCCTATAAGAATTAAAATCCGGGGACCAAATCGGTCAATTAAATAACCAACTAAAGGACCTTCTACGCCTCCTTCCAGCCGCGCTGCTCCATAAACGAGAGAAATAGCTGCACTACTTACCGCTAAGTCTCTTTTTAAAGGCAAGAAAAAAACTGTAAAACCATGATAGAGAATCCCCGAACCTACAGCGATAATAAATGACCCGAATAGGACTATATACCATCCATAAAAAATTTTCTTTTCTGTTTTCTGCCCCATTTCTGTCATTTTACCCTTTTTTAAAATTAACTATATTATCTCGAAATTTAAAAGTAAATAACGAAGCAATCATCGCGTTTTGCCAGACAAGGATATTAAAAATCCGTGTCTTTACTGCCACCCTACCAAACTGCAGCACTTCTTGCGCTATGCGCTATGCGCTTTGCGTCTCTTCTTTTACTGCAACACTTTTCGCTATGCGCTATGCGCTCTGCGCTTTGCGTTTTTTTGCTGCAGCACTTTTGGCTCTGCGCTATCCGATATGCTTTTTCTGCAGCACTGCAGCACTAACTAACTGCAAAACTTCTTATGCTTTGCTCTTTGCGTCTCTTCTTTTACTGCAGCACTGCAGCACTGCATAACTGCAGCACTCTTTTAACCACTGCTCTTGTTCTCCAATTTCTAACATAAATTTCCAACAAATTATAAAAAATTATAAAAAATTCTTATTGCTTTTAAATTAAATTTGATGCTAATTTGCTTTTATTTGTAGTTGGGGGATGGTTAGTTCTTTATAGCTTCAGTCATTTTAACCTGACGGAGAAGTTAAAATGTAGATCAGAGCCCTGTTTATTAAATTAGATAAACAGGGCTTTTTTATTTTCCAAATCTTCCGCCCATAGTGATTTATTCCGCTCTCCCCTCTTTTCTAAAGAGGGGCGGGGGAAATTACAATAAAGCTTTTTATAGGGAGCAAAATCATGACCAAAAACATATTTTTAATATTTGGATTTATTTTTTTGATGGGCCTTTCGGCCTGTGAAATTAAAACGCCGGAGATTCACGGCATAGTCTTGGATGCAGAAACTAAACAGCCAGTGGAAGATGGATGGGTGCAAGCTTCAATGTGGATAACAACGAAAACAGTTTCTGGAGATGTTGGTAAAGTTGTTTCAGTAGAAAAACCGCATACGAGAACGGGAAAGGATGGAAAATTCATAATTCCATCTAAAGAACTTAAAAAGCCGCCATTTCCGATTTCCTTTGGAATTAAAGTAGATAAATTTGAAATAGTCGTGGCAACGCTTAATAAAAGTGGGCGGACAGAGCTTGATTTAAAAGAGCTGGACAAGAAGAAAGTTGAGGCGATTATTTTTATGGAAGACTTGGATAAAGCCTGGCAAAAAGAGTTGAAACATATTCCTCCTGAAAAGTTTTTGCAAGAAAAAGAACTAAGGGAGTTTTCGAGCCTTCAAGCATTTTACAATTATTGTCTAACAGGGCGATTCAGC
>CAZAGD010000009.1:0-6120 GCA_964484485.1 uncultured Syntrophaceae bacterium | reverse complement strand
GCTAATTTAGGCCAAGGGTGTGGGTCCTGTAGCTGCTAAAATAATTCTTTCTCTCTCTATCGAGACTATGTCGTAATTAATAATTAGCTAACTTTTGGTGAGGGACCGGAAGCAGGCCAGAGGCAGGCCAGAGGCAGGCATGAATGAAGAAGCATTTAAATCCGTCCGCACCTATGGAAGAGCCACTGCCTCATGATTCTGAATGAATGCCTGCCTCTGGCCTGCTTCCGGCCCTTTCTCGCCAAGGCGACACAGTCTCGCAGGGGGAGGGGGAAAGAGGCAAATTGACTTTCTTTCCCTCCCCTGCTCTTTTTATTTATAATCAAAAAAATCCCCAGGTTTCCAAGAAAATACTTTTACTCGGGGAGCCCGAAATTTTACCTCTTCAATTAGCTTTTCTATTTGTAATTGTTGATTCGGAAAAGTGCCGAAGTGAATGGGTAAGAAATACTCAGGGTGAAGTAAAGAGGCCGCGTACCCTGCTTCCCGATAGCCCATATTATATTTACCACCCACGGGAAGAATAACAATATTTGGGCTGTAGAGATCTCGAATGATGGCCATATCCGCAAATACCCCTGTGTCTCCTCCATAATATATCGCTGGACCTTCAGGGATTGATATCACATACCCCACCGAGCCTGAGCCGGGAGTGAGTATTCCTTCCTTTTTATAATCTTCGCCCATGATATCGGAAGTATGGGCCGCATTAACCATGGTAATCGTAAAGTCAGCCGTATCCCAGCTTCCCCCAATATTTAGAGGAATAGAGCCCTCATCATATTTAATTCCCCCAAATTTTTCGGCGTACATTCCTATTTCAGGAGTACAAATCAAAGGTGCTCCCGTTGCTTTTACAATGGCCAAAGAATCCCCGATATGATCGATATGGCCATGGGTAACGCAGACAGCATCAGCTTTCTTAACCTGTTTTACTTTAAGAGAGCAGACCGGATTCTCATCCAGCCAAGGGTCGAGAAAAATAGTCTTTCCCTTAGTCTCTATTTTAATAGAAGCATGGCCTAGCCAAGTTATGCGTGTCTTAGTCATTTTCTCTTCCCTCCTTTGCTTTTAGAAGATTTGGCTTTTTTAGGAGGTGCGGGAATTTTTATCTCTACGTCTTTAACAAACACGGGAGTAAAATCTTTGACGCGCGGCATAAGATCATTGGTGGCCGCCACTGCTTCGGGAGAATTAAAGGCTTTGAGGGCTGCTTTAACGCTATCAAACCAAAGTTCATTCACACGGTACCAAGCTGGTGTTCCAGCCGGCGAACCGACAACTTTTCCAATTAAATACCTGCGCAAGCCAGGAATTTTTGCGGCCTCCCGAGCATGTTTTTTGACAAAATACTTTTCAAATTCTGCTTCGTCTGTTCCAGGGGGCAGATTAAACATAGCGACTAACTTAACCATAAGGCACCTCCTCGACAATTTTTTAGGGATTAAAGATAATTCCCTTTTTAAATAGCCAAATAAGATTTAAAGATTTCTTCGTTCTTCCAGAATTCGGCACTTGTCCCTTGATAACGAATGGCGCCCTTTTCCAGAATGTAAAAGCGATTACTAAGCTGCAAAGAAAATTTAGCATTTTGCTCAGAAAGGAGAATGGTCATTCCTTCGTCACGCAATTTTTTTATCTGTTCTCCAAGTTGTTGCACGACGATTGGGGCTAAGCCTTCGGAAGGCTCATCTAATAAAAGCAGCTCGGGGTTGCCCATTAGGGTGCGGGCAATAGTCAGCATCTGCTGCTCTCCTCCACTCAAAAATCCACCCCGCCGATTTTTGATAGGTTCTAAGGCGGGAAACAGCTCAAATACCCTAGCGATGGTCCAACGCGGCCCTTTTGTACGGGCAGCTTTTACGGCTACATCCAGGTTTTCCCAAACCGTCAAATCAGAAAAAATTCTTCTGTCTTCGGGAACAAAGCCAATACCTAAATTAGCAATTTGGTAAGGCTGTTTACCAATCAACACTTCCCCCTTCCATAAAATGGAACCGGAGTGCGGAGGGGTTAAGCCCATGATGGAACGAAGTGTGGTGGTCTTCCCTACTCCATTTCTGCCTAAAAGAGAAACCACTTCCCCTTCGTTTACTTGGAGAGAAACTCCGAACAAAACTTGGCTTAGGCCATAAGATGTGTATATATTTTCCACTTGCAAACTCATCTTCCTTCTCCCAAGTAAACCTTTTGCACTTCTTTATTTTGCTTAATCTCCTCCGGAGTCCCTTCGGCAATGAGTTTCCCTTGATGGAGGACTAAGATTCTTTCCGCAATGGAAAAAACAACTTCCATATCATGTTCGGTAAAGAGTAAAGTTAATCCTTTTTCGCGACTTATCTTTTCAATCAAAGCGATCGTCTGCCGCGTCTCTTGGGCAGACATTCCCGCGGTGGGCTCATCAAGGAGGAGTAGTTCCGGGTTACTGGCTAAGGCAATTCCCAATTCAAGTTGTTTCTGGTAACCGTAGGATAGTGAGCCACTCATAGTCTCGCTAAATTCTTTTAGCCCAACCCGTTCTAAAATTTCCGCGGTCTCTTGGCGGAAAAGAGGGTCAACCATTTTAAAAAAATTCAAGCCCATACCCCGGTGAGCTACGAGGGCCGCTTGAATATTTTGAAAGACTGTTAGACGCGGGAAAATATTCGTGCGTTGAAATGATCGTCCCATTCCTAAACGGCAAATTTTATGGGGAGGCATCTTAGAAATATCTATTCCTTTGAAAGTCACTCGGCCACTATCCGCTGGTATATGCCCAGTTATCAAATTAAAAAGAGTAGTTTTTCCAGCCCCATTGGGACCGATGATCGAGCAAATTTCTCCTTTTTTAACAGAAAGACTCACTTCGTTTACGGCCACGAATCCATCAAAAGATTTCTTGATGTTTTCTACTGTTAGAATCATTTCGGCCATCTAAATACCTTTTTTTCTCTTAAGAAGCCAACTATACCTCCGGGGAAGAAAAACAAAAGGAAAGCCAAAATTGTTCCCATAATAAAGGGCCAATATTGCGTATAAGAAGTAACTAACATACGCATATACAGAATGATGGCTGCCCCCACTAAAGGGCCAAAGAAGCTATAAATCCCGCCTAAGAGAGACATAATGAGTACTTCGGCAGATTGCGGCCAGTAAAGTAAGTCGGGGAAAAGGCTGTGATTAAAAATACCAAAAAGAGCCCCAGAGATAGCCGCAAATAAGCCCGAGATCATAAAAGCAATGAGCTGATAAAGTTTTACATTGACCCCGATAAATTCTGTACGTTCTGGATTTTCCCTTATGGTAGTTAGGATTCTCCCGAAAGGAGAATTGACTATCCGCTGCAATAGGCATAGTGAGACAGCCACTACCACCAAAGTGAAATAATAGAATCGAACTGAGGAATCCAAGTAAGCAGGAAAATCAATGCCAATAAGGCCTGTATCACCTCCGGTTAAAGAGTTCCATTTAAAGACAATGGCCCAGACAATCTGCGAAAAAGCCAAGGTGAGCATGGCGAAATAGATTTTAGTTAAGCGAACACAGAAGAAGCCGATGATTAACGCTCCCAATACTCCGGCCACCATAGCGCCAACAAAGGCTAAGGGGAAAATAATTCCTGCTTTTTTCATGAGCAAGGCGCAAGTATAAGCCCCAATCCCAAAATAAGCTGCATGCCCGAAAGAAACTAAGCCAGTGTATCCCAATAGCAAATTTAGGCTCATGGCAAAAAGCCCCATGATCAATATATCTGTCCCCAAAAATATATAAAAACGTGATTGCGAAAGCGGAAGCAAAGCTAATAGAGCTGTCAAAATAATTATGAATTTTTCTCTTTTAAGCATAGTTAGCGGGTAAGGGGCTTTCCTAAAAGGCCCCAGGGCCGGGTAATCAATACAATGGTCATTAGGATATAAATAAAGACTATGGCCAACCGAGGAAGAATTAAAATACCAAAGGAGATTACTTGGCCTAAAACAAGCGCCCCCAATAATGTTCCCCAAAAGCTTCCCAAGCCACCAATTACCACTACAATAAAAACATTTATAATAATCTCTACATCCATTCCCGGGACAATGGCCGCGATTGGCGCTACCAAAGCACCGCCCAAACCAGCCAGCCATGAACCAATTATAAAAACTACGGTAAATAATTTGGTGACATTAACTCCTAAAGCATTAAGCATTTCACGATCAAGGGCCGCCGCCCTGATAATTCTTCCCCATCTCGTGCGATTTAAAATTATCCAGAAGAAAAAAGCAATGCCAAAACCCAAACAAATAATAAAAATATTATACTCCGGGAAATATTGATCCATTATTTTTACGGCGCCCTTCAGGATCTCCGGCCGGGGAATAGAAAGTTGGCCAGTACCCCAGACAATTTTTGCTAAATCGCCGAGAATAAGAACCAAGGCATAGGTAAATAAAAGCTGGTTTAGCTCTTCGCGAATATACAAGCGGCTCAAAAATAGCCTTTCAATTAGGCCGCCCAAGAGCGCAATAGCTATAGAAGAAAATAGAACGGCTATCCAAAAACCTGTTGGATTATTTATAAAGTAAGAAACAAATTGATAAGTTAAATAGGCCCCTAACATATAAAAGGAGCCGTGGGCAAAGTTCAGGACACGCAGGATGCCGAATATAAGGGAGAGGCCTGAGGCAATGAGAAAAAGAAACATGGCATAAGTTAAACCACTCAGACTTTGAATTAAGAGGAAAGAAGGATCAGGCATTCCAATTTAACCTCAATTAAACAAATTCAGGGCGCATAACTCAAAAGCGGAAACAAACTTTTAGTTATACGCCCTGTCTTGTTTGCAGCTTTTAGTCCATCAGGTTATCCGCCGGTATGTATTCCACGGGTCGGAGAATGGGGAATGGATATTCGGGGACTTTAGCTGTTGTTCCCCAGAATTGTCCTCTATTGGCCTGATGATCCTTAGCACGCATCGTCTGCTTACCAATAGGAGTGTCAATGGTTAGGCCTTCTAAGGCTTTGATCACTTTCATTGTATCGGTAGAATTAGCTTTTTTAATCGCTTCCACTAAGAATTGCATAGCAATGTAGCCAGTGATTGCCCAACTCGGTGGATACTCCTGTTTGGTATAAGCCTTCAATCTTTCAACATAAGCTTTATTTTCGGGAGTTTCCGGATAGTAGAATAAATGATAAGCATTGGTGGTTATTCCTAAAGGCAAATCATCTTTTAAAGCAATAGCTGTCTCTGGAGAGCCTGCTTCCCCAGCAGAAACAACTTTTACCTTTTCATAAAATCCGTAAGGTTTCGCCTGCTTAGAAAAGTTTACAAAGTCACCGCCCCATAGAGAGAAGAAAGCGGCATCGGGCTTTTTAGCAAGAGCTGCCGTGATAAAAGGTGTAAAATCAGCTTCTCCCAATTTAGGCCAAGCTTGGCCAACGATTTCTACATCAGGCTTAATTTTTTTAATCCATTCCACAAAAGCCTTAGTCACCATCTGCCCGTATTCATAATCTGGACCGATAGTATAAATCTTTTTCCAAGGGTGCTTGGCCATAAACACGGCGGCACTTCGACCCTCGGTATTAGTATTAGCCGCTGCCCGGAATACATAAGGATGAAGTTTACCTGGCTCAGTCATGGCTGTGGTTTTGGAAATTGGGGCAATATAAATAATTTTTTCAGTCTTAGCGACTTCGGAAAGGGCTAAACCCTGGGCTGCCGTTAATCCCCCCACTAAAAATTGTACATTTTCTTTGGCAATAAGTTCACGAGCCACTCGAGTAGCTTCATCAGGGGTTCCTTTACAATCTCTGACTAAGAGTTTTATTGGCCTACCCAAAACCCCGCCTTTTTTGTTAACTTCTTCCACATACATCTCTGCTCCTACCTTAGCAGGTTGCCCAAAAAGAGCGCCTCCTCCGGTCAAGAACATTGGAAAACCAACCAAAATTGGTTTTTCTGCCGCTCCTGCCGGAGAAAATAAAAGCAGCAATCCTAAAAAGCAAATAATCAACCCCCCCATCGAAAACCGTTTCATATAAGCCCTCCTTTCTTAAATTAATTTTTATTTTGCCTTAATTTTAATAATTTTCTTTTCATCACCCCCTTTATCAGGAATTTCAGACTTTCAGCTATATATAATCTGCGTTAATTTATTT
>CAZAGD010000008.1:0-7149 GCA_964484485.1 uncultured Syntrophaceae bacterium | reverse complement strand
TACAGTTATCACTTTTATCTTACTCCGTGGTCTGGCTTTATCGAATTTCCCCAATGAAATTGGGTCGTAATTCCACCTAAGAAATAAAACCAAATGCGGCAAGGGACAAGCCCTTGCCCTACGTTTGAGATTTTTTTAATTCCTCGTAGGGCCAGCCCTTGGGGCTTGCCGAACCACGCCTTAAGATGTCGTTTGTTTTATGCTCCCATTAATAAGGCATAGTCTCTTAGCGGATGGGGTATAGCCAGTCTTTAAACCGTTCTTCTTTGCCTGCACAAATGGCGGAGATAAGATTAGCTATCTTACTGGTAATTGGACCAGGAACTTCACCTAAAGGACGATTCTCAATTTTATATATAGGCATTACCCGCCTTGATGTACTCGAAATAAATATCTCTTCGGCCTCAAAAAGCTCGGCAGGTCTGATTGGTCTTTCGCTAACTTTTATGCCAGCATGAGGCGCTGCTTCTAAAATTGAGCGTCGGGTAATACTCGAGAGAATCCGTCCTAAAGGAGGCGTCATTAAGATCTCCTCCTTAATAAAAAATACTGACTCTACGCTTCCTTCGGCCACCAAACCGTGCGTGTCTAACATTATGCCTAAGTCAAAACCCCGCCGCTGGGCATCCATGCGGGCCAGCATGCCATTTAAATAATTTGCCGCTACTTTGGCCTCGATGGGCACAGTCTCTGGATGCAGCCTTCGCCATTTACTGAGACACGCGCTGATCATTTTCGGACTATCCTTAGGTTTATACTCTTCTTCGGTAAAAGCAAAGACAGAAAGCTCCATTCTGGGGTCGGATACAGTTACGGTGAAGGTTTCTTGACCAAAAAAGCCCACGATTTTTACATAACCCTGGGTAACTTTATTGGCCTTGACCGTGTCCACTACGGCCTGCATTATTTCTTCCTTGCTTTGGCAAAGTCGCATATCCAAAAGTTCTGCCGATCTTATTAAACGGTCGGCATGATCGGCAAGACGAAAAGCAGCGGGGCCGGCGGGTGTAAGATAAACTCCTAATACTTCAAAAATAGCTGACCCTCTGGTTAAGCTATGCGACATTAAATGCACAGTGGCTTCTTCATAAGGAATTAACTTTCCATTGCGCCAAGCTTTTTTCTCCGCAGCCAATTTTTCTTCCTCCTTAATTGAAAAATTTTTCTCAGAAAATTTCAGCAAAGACGTACTTGCGGCCCATAAATATTGATCATAATTGTTTGACCAGAAAATAGCGATCTCTGAAAAAATCCTTCAGGATGTTATTTTGTCTTTCTGCGCAAGCAGGAATCCAGTTTTTTTAAGGCATTTCTGGACTTCCGCTGCCGCGGGATTGACCAAAAAGTCGGTTTTTCAGAAACCTCAAATAATTTTACCTGCAAGTGAGCAAATTATGAAATAAGCTTAGAGTAAAAGCAAGTCTAAAATTGCCCCCGCAACCGCTATTTCCTGATAGGAAATATTAACTTAATTTCTTCGGGCAGCTCTTAGCCCCTAAAGCAAAATTTATTTTCGAATTCTTCTGCGTCCTTGGCGTGCTTGGCGGTGAACAACAAATTAAAAAAAGCTAAGCGCGCTCATGCCGCTCTCCCCATAGGAATATAGAGCAAATAAATGTGGTGGCCAATAAAAGCAGAGCCGCTATGGAAAAACTATAATAAAACCCAAGATTATCAATTAAATACCCCAGTAAGGGCGTTAATACTCCGCCCCCTTCCATGCTGCTAAAAAAATATATGCCCAGAACAGCGGAGCGGCGGTGTTCAGGAGTCTTAGCCATAATGTAAGATTCGGAGACAGGCATCCGCACATAGATAATAATGCCTATCAGCAGAAGTAAAACACCTACTCCTAACCAAGAGGAAACAAAATTGAGGAGGTATATCACCGGCCCAGTTAAAAACAAGACTATGAGCAGAACAGGAATTGCCCCAAAACGGTCGGATAAATATCCGCCGATGGGGCTCACCCAGAGACCGGCAGAGTAGATAAATGCAAAAAAAGCACCGGCCTTTGCCTTACTGAAACCCACTTGATCTACTAAAAAAAGAGGAATAAACGACATAGCTGCAAATAGCACGGCGGCGGTAAAGGTGCTTAAGAAAATAACCAAACCCAAAGTCCGTATTTGCCCGGCGGGCATTTTTGCCGCGATGGTTTTTTTCGCGCTCTCTTTTTTAACTGCTTCCCCCAATCTTCTTTTCTTCAAAATTGTATAAAAAAATGCCCCATACGCCAAAGTAGGCAGAGCCAGACCAAGGAATGATCCGCGCCAGCCAAAATAAGCAGCAATGGCCGCAGCGATTAAAGGAGCCAGGAAGAAACTTGCCCCACCGCCGATCATGTGTAATCCCAAAGCGCGCCCTTGATAAACTTTCTCTACCGCTGCCGAAATCATGGGCGGAGCCGCTGGATGATAGCCTCCGCCCATTATGCCCATAAGAGCCAGGAATAATATAAGCATGGAAAAACTCTGCGAAAGCCCCACTAAAAATCCGGCCAGGGCTACGCCACATATACCGATAGCCATCATCAACCGTGGACCCAGACGATCTGCTAACCATCCCGCAGGAAGTTGGCCCAGACCGTAGGAAAGATTGAAAGCAGAGATAACTAAACCGGCTTGGGTATAGTCTAAGGCAAAATCACTGCGGATCATGGGCGAAAGAGGAATAGGTAAAGAAGTCAACAGGTGATGGCTAAAATGGGCTAACACGAAGAAAAAGAGGATCCCGGGAATAGGTGCGCGCGGAGCAGTGATATCCATAACTTTAATTCCCTGGATTATTTTTGAAAGACATGAGGGCCTGCATATTCGGCAAAGGAACCTCTTTAGCGAAATCACACCCCACGGTCAGAATGTATCCCGGTGAATTTCCCCAGGCCTGCAAACAGGCTCGGGCTTCTTCGATGACCTCGTTGGGCGTGCCCGAAAGGAAGGCCCCGGTGGGGGAAACATTGCCCGCTACACAGATCTTGCCTCCCAATATTTCTTTGGCTACGCCCAAATCAACTTTACTCTCTAAGCTAAAGCAGTGAGGTTTGATATTTAATATATCCTCCAAAATTTTAGTCGTATCCCCGCAAATATGAATCATAGCGTATTTTCCTTTTCCCTTTAGCCGCCGGGTAAGTTCCGCCAGCGCCGGAGCGGAAAAATTGCGAAAGGTGGCCGGGGAAATTAAATCTCCCGAAGCAGCGGGATCAGAAAAATTTGCTCCGCCAATGTCCGGATGTTCCAGTACAGGTTCCAGCAAAGCCCAAATTAATTCGGTAGCAAAGCTAATAAGTTTCTTTAACCGATCTGGATCATTGATCGTAGCCATCATCGTCGCCTCCACCCCTAAGATACGGGAAGCAAAAGTAAAAGGAGCCCATTGGGTCGGAATGATCATCGTTTCTTTTCCGATGGCGTCTGCTACTAAATGATGGGAGCGGATGATCGCTTGCATAATCGGATTTTGTTTTACTTTTTCCATCTGCAGTTTATCCAATTCATCTAAAGTTCTTATTACTGACCCTTCCAACGCCGGATAACTCGCCGAGTCATCCTTTATCGGACAGCCCAAAAAACTGATCGGGTAATTAAGAAAATTGGAACCAGTCCAGATAAGATCATGTTCAAACAGACGATAATACTGAATAAAGACCTCCGCAATTTGGGCTGGATCTTCTTTAATAGCCGCAAAAGTTTTTCCAGCTTTATTTACGGCCCATGCCCCGCCGCCGATCAACGTAACCGGCAGGCGCGGCGTTTTTCGTAACTCAAAAGCCATCTGCACTATTTCTTTACCGGTCATGTTCTCACTCCTTTATTTTTTCTTACCAATTAACTTTTCCTTTGGCCAAGGCTTCTTGGAAAACTTGGGGATCTCTTTGAGCTAATTCAATAACTGCTCCATTAGGCTCTCTTATGAAAACCAATTTTATTCCGGGAGTCGGTTCAAATGGTTCACCCAAGAAATCAGCTCCTTTGGCTTTAAGCTCCTGCACAGAGGCTTCAAAATTATTGGTCTTAATACCTATGTGATGCACTCCATAGTGCTCGCGAGGATCGACTGGCTCAGCAGCTTTACCCATGGACATCAACTCCAGTATAGTATCTCCCAAGCGCAAAAAAACTATGCGCCTATCATTCGTGAGGTACCTCTGTAAAATTACCTGGGCTCCGAATAAACGTTGGAAATAATCAACGGAAGCATCGATATCGCGGCATCTGATGGCCAGGTGTTCAATAGCATAATTCATGTCTCTTCCTCCTTTCTTTTCTTAATCCAAAGACAATTCTTTTAATTTAGCTTTGGTAGGTATCCCTTCTTCATTCCAACCTCTTTCTTGGTAATATTCGGCAAGCATTTCATCTAAATGCACCACCTTTCCCCGAGTTGGTCCTTGGGGTTGTTTCAGGCACCCATTTGCCCCAGAAATGTTCTGCTGACCTAAGCTCTGCTTTTCTACCTTCTATCCATAGATAGACAGGCTTGGCTGAACGGCCTGAGAAAATTAAAGCATCATAACCGGCCCATTTTAATTCTTTAGGGAATTGACCGCCGGCATTCGAACAGGTAATAGCTCCCGTTAAAGGGCTTTTGGTCATCACCATATAGCGCGAGCCAGTGGGCGCAGCAGTTCCCGTCAGCGGACCCGTGGCCATGATCAGCATATTTTCTGGAGAAAGGGGATCGACCCGGATATCAAGTTCCTTGTTTAAATAATAAATACCCAAGCCCCGGCCACCTAAATAATCTTTGGCTACTCGGCCAGTTAACTCTTCTTCTTTAATTTCTCCCCGTGTAAGATCAATCCGCAATACCTTCCCGCGCCATCCAAACATAATTCCCTCCACCCTCCTTAAAAATTCTGATTATTTTTATTTGCTTACATCCCTAAATAAAAGTCAAGAAATTTTTTCTTCACTTTTCCTATTCTATATTGCCAGGCCGGCAAAAATAAGATAATTTCAAAATTGGGCAAAGCAATTTATCTTTGAAATAAGGAGGTGCTAATCATGAAAAAATTTTTTGTTTTTCTCCTCTTGGCCATTATAGTAATTATAGCAATTTTCTTATTACAACCGGCCCCCATTGATCCTGTTGCTTATAATCCTCCTCCCAAACCGGAATTAAAAGGCGTCCTTGCCCCCAATAACCTTCTGCAAAAAGCGGAACTTCTGGCTTTAGGAAAGATCAATGGGCCGGAAGAAGTGGCCGTGGATAAAAAAGGATTATTTTATGGCGGAACCCAAGACGGGAAGATAATGCGTTTATTTCCCGATGGGAAAATGGAAACTTTTGCGGACACTAAAGGACGCCCTTTAGGGATGCAGTTTGATCAGAATGATAACTTAATTGTCTGTGATGCTTATAAAGGATTGCTTTCCATAGCTCCAGATGGAAAAATCAAAGTCTTAGCCGATTCTGCTGAAGGGATTCCTTTTAAATTCACGGATGCTTTGGATATTTCCCAAGATGGCCTGATCTATTTTACCGATGCCAGTTCTAAATTCAGCCAGGCCGAATATCTTTATGATCTTTTAGAATCGCGGGCTCATGGCAGGTTTTTAAGCTATGACCCCAAAACTGGCCAAGTTAAAGTCTTACTGAAAAATCTTTATTTTGCTAACGGCGTAGCTCTTTCTGCTAACGAGGATTTTGTCCTGGTTAATGAAACTTATCGCTACCGGATTATCCGCTATTGGCTAAAAGGCCCCAAAGCTGGAACTCATGAGGTTTTCATAGAAAACTTGCCGGGATTTCCAGACAACATTTCTTCTAATCGTAAAGGTAAATTCTGGTTGGCCTTATTCACGGTCCGTAATGATGTTGTGGATAAAATCCATCCCTACCCTTTTCTAAAAGCCCAATTATCTAAACTACCTAAAGCCCTCTGGCCTAAACCACTACCATACGGATTGGTGCTGGCCTTAGATGAAACTGGAAAAATAATTCAAAGCCTCCATGAACCTTCTGGTAAGCATCTCAAAGAAATTACCTCGGCGCGAGAATATGGAGGCTATCTCTATTTAGGCAGCTTGCCCAACGATCGCATTGGCAAATTTAAGCTTCCCTAAACTGTATGCCTAATAAAAATCTTTCGGAAGGCCAAATATTTTATGGGTGGATAATAACTGGCTTAGTTTTTCTAAACTTGGCCATTGCTTATGGCGCCCAATATTCTTTCGGCGTCCTCTTTCCTTCTTTAATAGCGGAGTTTCAATGGAATCGCCAAAGCCTGGCTGGGGCTTTCTCCCTTTATGCTTTTATGTACAGCTTTTTAGGAATTATCTTGGGCCGATGGGCAGACAGATTTGGCCCTCGGCCTATTCTTCTCCTGGGCAGTATATGTTTGGGTTCGGGGATCGCCTTAATCAGTCAAGTAAAAGCTCCCTGGCATCTTTACTTATTCTATGGATTCTTGGCTTCTTGGGGAATGAGCGCTACTTATATTACCGCCAACCCTACGGTAGTGAAATGGTTTATCGAGAAAAGAGGAATGGCTGTAGGCATTGGGCAGTCTGGTTTGGGAATAGGCATTATTTTCATTCCTCCATTAACCGGTTTTTTAATCGCCACTATGGGGTGGCGGTCAACTTGCGTCGTTTTAGGGACGATAGTATTTGCTATACTTTTTACCACTTCTTTTTTCTTAATCGGCCATCCCGAGAAAGTGGGACTTAAGCCGGACGGGAAAAAAACATTACCCACAGATCAACAAGGTCTCCAAATATTACCAGGAAATTTAACACCACCAATAAATAATGAAATAAGCTGGTCGGCCGCCGAAGCCATGCATACCAAATCTTTTTGGATATTGACCGCCCTATTTTTCTGCACTTGGCTTTTCGTTTTTTGGCCCCTTGTTCATTTAATGATTTTTGCGCTGGATATAGGGCTTTCTAAAAAAACAGCCCTTACGGCGATTAGTATCTTAGGAGGTTTTTCAACCACGGGTAGGCTAATGATGGGCTTCATCTCCGACCGTATCGGCCGCAAATCAGCTCTGGCTATTAATCTCGGCTTACAAGTTTTTTGTTGGTGCTGGATTTTAATGACGAATAGAAGTTGGATGCTTTATATCTTCTCGGCTCTATTCGGATTTTCTTATGGAGGGGTGAGCGCTGTATTTCCTGCTATCGTAGGTGATTATTT
>CAZAGD010000007.1:0-3596 GCA_964484485.1 uncultured Syntrophaceae bacterium | reverse complement strand
ATTAAATCTACAGAGGAAGCTTTCGCCCGCATTTTATCATAACTTTTCATCCAGGCGATCATATCCATGATTATGCCACTGGGAATGTCCGTGCGGTAGCTGGAAAAGACATGCGCCGTATCTGAGCCTACAATGGCCACTCCTTTTTCCGTATTTACCGCTACCGATTGCATACCTATCGTATGGCCAGGGGTATGGAGCAATTCTATTCCTGGGAGTATTTTTTTATCCCCTCTAATTAACTTTAATCTGTCCTTTCCTGCTAAACGAGCCAGGTAGCGATTGCCTACTGGATCAGTTGTCTGCATAAATGGGGCTCTTTTAGCCATGGGGTCCTTAATCCAAAAATTAAATTCTTTTTCTTGGACATAGACATTAGCTCGGGGGAATAAAGAAATGCCGCTAATATGATCAAAATGAATATGGGTGGCCACCACATGCTTTACTTTACGTGCGTCAATATCTATCTTTTTAAGCACGTCTACTGGGTTTTCATATCCGGCTAAATTACGCTGGGCAGCTAATTGGGGAGAGCAACCACAATCCACCACGATTGATTCTCCACCTCCTTTAATGGCAAAAATGTAGTAATTGATCTGCTCAAATTTGTCTATATCCTGGAACCAACGGATCATGGAGGCTGGCCTAGTAAAAGGTCCAGCATACTTCAGGGCGTAAATTTCATAAATAGGTGTGGCCATATTGTTCTCCTTTCCTTAGATAGTCTGTCCGCCATCGACGCGGATTATTTCACCGGTAACAAAAGAGCTTGCTGCGGAAGCCAAAAAAAGAGCGCAGCCGACTACTTCATCTGGCTCGCCAAAGCGTCTTAATTCAATTTCTCTTATGCGCTGGGCTTTCCTTTCTGGATCTGTCCAGTTAATTCGGCTAAATTCAGTTTTGATTGAGCCAGGCGCAATAGCATTGACTAAAATGTTATACTGGGAGAGTTCACGCGCCATTACCTGAGTCATCATATTCAAAGCGGCTTTGCTTATGCAGTAAGCACCAGTCTGATCGTTTCGGGCACGCAACCCGCTAATCGAGCTAATATTAATAATTCTTCCTCCCCCCAGTTTAATCATTTCTTTGACTACAGCTTTGCTCATCAGAAAGGCCCCTATGAGGTTAACCTCCAGGACTTTTTGAAAAGCTCCTAAATCGAGGTCGGCCATCGTGCTTAAAACAGGGTTTGCCCCGGCATTGTTTACTAAGATGTCAATTCGTCCAAATTCTTGCATAGTTCTTTTGACCAAGTTTTCCACATCTTCGATCTTTCCAACATGGGCGGGAATTGCGATTGCTTGGCCGCCTTTTTGACAAATTTCTTCGGCCACTTTTTCCAATTCCGGGGGTCTTTTATTACGGCTGGAGACGACCACTTTAGCCCCGGCTTCAGCAAAGGCTAAGGCAATGGAGCGGCCTATGCCGCGGCTCCCCCCAGTAATTATGGCAACTTTGCCTTGCAGGGAAAAAAGGTCTGGAAACATAAAAACTCCTCCTCTTTTATTCTTGATTTATATTTAGCACAAATTTAGGCAGGTAAAAAGAAAAAAGCTTGGTGATGCATAATTAAAAAATAGAAATACATTCGAACCATCGTAGGGCAAGCGATTGGGGATTGCCTCTTGTCGGCAAAGGATAAACCCTTGCGCTACGATATATTTTAACTAAATTTGATTCTTCTCTTGCCCCTCTTTTCTAAAGAGGGGTAAGGGGAGATTATTTTTTATTTTAAAAAATAACGCGCTGACTGCCGAAGGAATTCTATCGAGGGAGTATGGTTTTTAAACCATCACTTAATGATGGATGACGGAGTAATAATAATTAATTCTTCCTAATTTGTAGGGTAAGCCCTTGTGGTTTGCTAAATCTGGCAAGGGTCAAGCCCTTGCCCTACGAGTCTTTGTCTTAAATTTTTATAACTCCCCCTCTCGACATCTTAAATTAAGAGAGGGGGAAAGGGGGTGTTAACTAAAGAGAGGATGGGGGAGATTAGTTTTCTCCTTTTGAAGCATTTCCCGTTGAAGGCAGAAGCAGGCTATTCTAATGATAGATTAAGACTTTTGGGAGCCATCACTGCATGATGGGTGAAATAGGAATGATAATTAATTCTTCCTATTTCGTAGGGCCAGTCTTTATGGCTGGCCTTTTTTGGGCAAGGGATAAACTCTTGCCCTACGATGCTTTGTGGCGAATTTTTTATTATTCTCCGTAAGGTAAGCCTTTAGGGCTTGCCAAAATCGGCATGGGTCAGGCCCTTGCTCTACGATACTTTTTAGAGGATCAAGAAAATAGATCTCCTTTGCTCCATGGCAGAATTACTGCTTTATGATTCCGAAGGAATGCCCTTTAACCTTCACCTTCACCCGCGGTCGGGTGTCAGTATGACAGTGTCGGAACGACAATCGTACCGATTCGTTCCGACTCTTTTCGACTCTCCCCAGCGGGAGAAGGGCAAGGTGCGGGGAAAATTTTAAATGAAGCTAAAATCCGCATCTAATCCCAGTTAAAATTCTCCATTCTGGAGCGCCCACGCCTTTAGTTATAGCACCACCTCCGCCAAGAATGATCTGGACTTGCGGGAGTATTTTGTAGCCAATAGTAAGATCACCTTCCAAGGGAGAAAGATACTTTTCAAAAGCGCTATTGGAAGCGGTATAACCATAAATTTCCCCTATTAAAGTTAACTGGGGGGTGAAAGCATGAGAAATGCCCAAGCCATAAAGAATCATGTCCTCAATTCTTTGGGTAGAAGTTAGCTGCTCTTTCTTTTTAATCTGGTAGCCCAAATTAAAAGCTATAGCAGTCTTGTTATTCAAGTTCTTATCCACAATCAGCTTCAACCCACCGGAGAAGGAATTGTTGCCAAACCAGTCATTCTCCTGGCCAGTATTAAGAATAATAAAAGGAGCAAGGGCCAAACCAAGGCCGGCCTCTTTCTCTTTTAACACTCTATATTTGGCAGCTATGTTTACATCCCCGAATCTCCAGGAAACAATATCTGAGGTGAGGTCTATTTTCTTGCCGCCTTGATCAAACAGGTATGGAACACTGATGCTAATCTGGAGGGCCTCAGTTATCCCTACTCCAGCTAAAAAAGTACCTACAAATTGCCGGTTAGAAAGGCCTATGCCCGTGGTGGTTTCCACTGGTGTATCAGCATAGTCTAAAAAGAGACCCACCCGAAACTTTCCTTGGTTTATAGTAGAAGAAGACGGCACAGTAACAAACTTATCTTCGCCCACTTGCGGCTCAAATATATGCCCCTGGAGGGCTATTGCTGGGCTGGCCGTGAGAAGAACGATTAGCAAAATAGGCAAAATCTTCGGCAATCTTCTCTTCGCAAAAGGAGCAACGATCAGCCCTAAGAGAAGCATTAAAGCTCCGGTAGGGTGTTCAAGAGCAAAGATCAGGGGAGTTAAAGCCCATCTGGTAGAAGTCCTCAAAGATTCGTGTTTGCTAATAAAGGTAGCGATGGGTGGAGATATTTGGTAATAGGTGTTCACCAGGGCTCGGCCAAGGGAATTACTGAGTAAGTAATTATCTCTGAATGACCTCAAAACCTGAACATGTGGGTCAAGGTAGCTGCCGAA
>CAZAGD010000006.1:0-7411 GCA_964484485.1 uncultured Syntrophaceae bacterium | reverse complement strand
AGCGCGGAAGATTCTTTTGTCGCTATCTTGCTATTCTCAATGAATTTTTGGCCAATAATGGTTTCCACTAAAGTATGGTAAACAGGGTTTTGGCGCAGATTCCCTACGGCGTGGGCTTTTTTGCTGTTCGCAAATTGCTTTCTCTCTGTGGGGTGGCAAGTGGCACAATCCTGAGGTGAGACAATTACGTTTATCTTATACCCCATGTGTTCGAAATTATCTTTGTGTTTATCAGGATGCAATCCGTGGCACTCAAAGCAGCCAACGACCACTCCTTCCAGCGAAGCTGGCAATTTATTAGCCGATATTCTTCTGGCCTTCTCTCCTTTTTTTAGCGCTGCCGAAGGGGTGATTTGGGAGTGCAAACTTTTTTGCCAATCAGCCACGATGCCAGGCGTAAAATCTTTATGACAGTCCAGACAGGCGGAAGTTTCTTGGCTAATAGGTAGTAAATTTTCCTTTTTGTTTCCTTGGGCGAAGAGAATCAAAGGAATAAGCCCAAGAAAAATGATAATAAAAATGGTTAACTTTTTCATAAAGAAAAGCTAGCTGTTTAAGTAGGAGAGAAAGAAAGCGTTATTTGACCGCTTGCTATTTTTTCATCCTGCACTAAAGCTTCGGCCGCAAAACGATATACATTAGCGAGGCTCTGAGTCAATTCTACTTTTAAAGTAACTTGTTCGCCCAGCACAGCCGAGCGGTAAAATTGAAAATCAGAAACACCAGCAAAGAGGCCCATAAAACGGGCTTGCGGATTTTCTTCCTTAGCCTTAGCAGCTAAGACAATCCCGCCAACTTGAGCTAAGGATTCTAAAATCAATACGGGGGGGAAAAAATGATGGCCCTGGAAAAACCATTCATCACCAGTCAAATTTTTTAGGCCTATTGCTTTTTCCCCAGGTTCCAGGTGGGTTATACGATCCACTAAGAGAAAGGGATAACGATGCGGAAGGATTTCTTGAATCTCCCTATTTTCCATCATATTTCAAACCCTACTTCGCGGAAATCGACGTGCAAAGAAAATTGGGCTTCCGCGGCGTTCTCTTGGCTAATTTGAGCTTGGCCCCGAAAATGCCAATTAGGATCTTCCCGTTTGTCAACCTGCACTGCAAATTCCAACCGATCTCCGGGGTAAATGGGGCGTTTAAATCTAACCCGGCCCACTTTTTGTAAAGAGCATTCCAGCTTACCACGGCTAAAAGTTTCCGCGACCAAGAAAATAGCACTTTGGATCATCCCTTCCAGAGTTAGCACCCCCGGAACGATGGGGTTACCCGGAAAGTGACCGGCCAGATAAAATTCATTGGCCGTTATTAACTTAAAAGTTTTGATCCTTTCTCCCCGGACTAAATCTATTACTTTATCGAAGAGTAAAACAGGAAAAGGATGCCCGAGGTTGTTAAATAAATCTTCTCTTCTCTTTCGTTCTGCTAATGAGAAATTTTCTTGGTTTATAATATGCTCCTCCTCACTTTAATCAGGGGAAGGAAATATACAACAATCTTTCGCCATATTCCGCATTCCTACCGCCGAGAGGAGATTATAATTCCCCCTCCTTTAATTCTCATTAGAGATTAAAGAATAATTTTTCCTCCCAAGGCTGATTAAAGAAAAAGATTTATTCTGTCGACTCTTTTTTGGCTTCTTCTTTTTTGGGCTCTTCTTCTTTGATTGGCGCCGAAGTCTTTATATCTTCAATCCCCAGATAAATGGCCAAAGCCCCACCGAGGACTAAAATAATCGGGATAGCCCCTTGGAGAATTAATAAGAAAGGTGACCACCACGCAATCAAACCTATAACCCCGATGATTACTGCCACAATTCCACCGAGCAAAATTTTCATCTGTTTATTCCCTCCTTAGTTTTTTTCTAATAATATTTGAACAAATTAATTTTGTCAAAGGGAGAAAAAATATTTTATAAATAATCAAAGAAATTGGTGCGGATATAGGCAAAATTACGCTGAATATTCCTTTTGCCTTTGACGATTTCTCCATGACCAGGGAGAAGCAATTCCACGTCTAAATCAGCCAAACGTTCAATGGAATTCCGCAGTAAATGGCCGTCTCCTCCCGGAAAATCTGTTCGCCCCACCCCCATGGCAAAGATAACATCTCCGGTAAAGAGAGCTTTCTTTTCTGGCCAGTATAAACTGATTGAGCCAGGAGAATGGCCAGGGGTATGGAAAATTTGAAAAGTTTTACTCCCTAACTTTAGTTCACCTTCTTTTAAGTAAAAGTCTATTTTATATTCCGGCATTTCCATACCGAAAGCGCCATAAAATTCCCTCCCCACTTCCATTATAAATTTTTCTTCTTCTTGATGAATGGCAGTGTAAACACCTGCCCGAGAGAAGATTTGGACAGCTTCAAAATGGTCGGGGTGAGCATGAGTAGCTATAAGCAATTTAATATCTTCCATCTTGTTCCCATCTTTTTCTATCCGATTGATTAGGCTTTTTACTAAATGTTGATGCCCCGGATCAATGAGCAAAGGAACATCGCCTTTGATTATATAGCTATTGCAATTGTTTTCCATCCCTCGCCAAAGATAAACATATAAATCGCCATCAAGTTTCATGTTAATCTCCTATTGGTTATTTTCTTTCCGCAGCCCGCTGCAGCAAATCTTCGATAGTCATGGGCAGAAGAGGCAAAGGATCTATAGGCCTTCCATCATGTCGAATTTCAAAATGGAGATGGGGGCCTGTAGATTTTCCTGTGCTGCCTACTCCACCAATAGCCTGCCCTTGTCGGACCGCCTCCCCTTCACGCGCGATAATAACATTCAAATGGCCATAGATAGTTACAAAACCAAGATCATGGCGCAAGACGACTACATTGCCATATCCTTTGGATGAATGGCGAGCCAATATAACTTCTCCATCCATAGCTGCTTTAACTTCTTGGTAAGAAGGAGAAGCAATGTCGATTCCATTATGAAATTTTTTACCCCGTGGACCAAAGGGTGAATTAATCTTCCCCTGAATGGGCCAAATTATATCGAGCTCTTTTCCGAGCCAAGGTGGTTTTTCTTTCTCTATTTTATTTTGGGGAAGGGAGACTTCCTCGCTTTCTAAAGAAAGTTCCAGTTCTTTTTTCTGCACTGGAGATAAGGGCAGGGATGGTTCAACGGGTAAGATACTCTTGGCGCCCGGAATAAATAATTTTTGTCCTTCTTTTATATCGGAGGGAGAAAGAAGGTGATTGGCCTGCATAATCTTAGCAATGGGGACTTTATAGGCTAAGCTGATGCGATAAAGCGTTACCCCTTTAGTTACCAAATGATAAACACCTTTTTTCTGGGCGAAAGCCGAAGAGGTGCTACAAAAAAACAAAATTAGGCTAAGAAGAATTATCTTCCTTAAAATTAGTTTATTATTATGGCGCTTTTTCTTTTCCCTTATAGCTACCATTCCCGCAAAATTATTTATTTAAAAATAACAAGTTAACATTTAAAAGGCAACATAATTTTATACTAATTCGCTTTTACCTCCAACGCATCCCGTTTTTAATTTTTGATCTTAATAATTTAACGCCCCTCAACCCTCTCTTAAGGTAAGAAGGGGAACGGGGGAGTTATGAAATTATGAGATGGGCAATAGACCAGATTTGGAGGGCAAGGTTTTATCCTTTACCTCATTTACCTCATTTGATTTCATTTCTTATTTTGAATTACGACACATTTTCATTGTAGAAAGTCGATAAGATCATCCCATGGAGGAAGGTGATGGTGATAACTGTAAATATTTAATTGCTCCGAGTAATAAAACTGTTAGCTGGTTAGGAAAATAATCCTGACCGTCGATCAGTTTTAATATTTATCGCCAGCAAAAGACAGGGGGGAGGGGGAGAGGCGAAATTAAAATCGGCTGGGAATTGCTTAACTCCTTCTTACCCACCCTTTATCCGCCATAAACGGCGGGGATAATCTTATCTTGAAAATAAAAACGCGAATAATTCTTCCTAATTTAAAGTGGAAACTTTTTTATTCCCCGCCCATGCCGATGAAAAAACCAGTGCCTCATTTTAATGAGCCTCTCTCCCTCCCGCCTGAAATAGGTACGAATTTCAAAAGTGATCGACGGTCAGAAAATAATCTTCTTGACTTGAGTCAAGAAGGTAGCATAAAAAAGATATAATATTTTGGAGGAGGGCGCTTTGGTTACCTGGGAAAAGAAAACCTTAGCTCAAGCTTTGGAAGAAATTGTTAAGCGTTATCCTCAAAATACGGCCCTAATTTTTAAAGATAAATATATCAATTACGGCCACCTTTGGGCAGAAGCCAAAGCCCTGGCCAAGGGGCTCCTCTCCTTAGGAATAAATAAAGGCGATAAAGTTTCCATTTGCGCTGGAAATTGTCCAGAATGGATTTATACCCAAATAGCTACGGCCTTGATTGGTGCTGTCCTTGTGCCGGTGAATACGCGTTTTCGCACTAGTGAATTGGAATATATTCTGCACCAGTCGGATTCTACTACTTTATTGGTGAGCGATCGTTTTTTGAACATTGACTTTTTAGGGATGTTGAAAGAAATATGTCCAGAGTTGCTTTCTGCCGATCCTGGAAAATTAATTAGTGCTCGTTTACCGCTGCTTAAAAATGTAATTTTGCTCGGGGAGATGAAATCCGCAGGCGCATTTATTTATAAAGAAATTATTCAGCTTGGCAAAAACATTCCTGATGATCAGTTGAACTTGCATCTAAATTCAGTTTCCCCTGATGACCTGATTATGTTCCAGTATACTTCCGGAACTACGGCCTTTCCTAAAGGGGCCATGCTCACCCACGATGGGGTCATCCATGACGCCTTCTGCATGGCCCAAAGGCAGACTTTAACGGCTGATGATCGTCTTTTTTGCCCGCTTCCTTTCTTTCACGTGGGAGGAGCAGTTATTTCTACCTTGAGCGTTCTGCTAACTGGGGCTGCTATGGCCTTTTTAGAAACCTATGACCCTTTAGCAAGTTTGCAGGTAATTTCCCGAGAGCGTTGTACGGCCATGAACGGCATTGAAACTCACTTTTTAATGATTTATCAACACCCCGAATTTCCTCATTATGACCTCTCTTCTTTAAAGAAAGGCTGGGCCATCGGACCTGCCGAAGTAATAAGAAATATCTATGAAAAAATGGGGATGACTAAAATTCTCAATGTCTACGGTATCTCTGAGGCTTCTCCCAATGTGACGACCACTTTTGTCGATGATCCGATAGATCTACGCATTAATTTCCATGGCCTGCCTCATGCGGGGACAGAAATTAAGATTTATGATCCGCAAAATAAACAAGATTTACCTCCTGGCCAAGAAGGAGAAATATGCGTGCGGGGATGGAATGTAATGAAAGGATATTACAAGAAGGCAGAAGAGACCAATAAGGCTATTGATAGTTTTGGCTGGTTGCATACTGGAGATTTAGGCTTGATAGATCCGCGCACTAATTATTTAAAATTTACCGGCAGGCTAAAAGACATGTTACGGGTGGGCGGAGAAAACGTTTCCGCCATGGAAGTGGAAAGTTTTTTACTAAGTCATCCCAAAATAAAACAAGTGCAGGTTATTGGCGTGCCAGATGCTCGGTTAACCGAAGTGGGGATGGCCTTTGTGGAGCTTAAACCAGGAGAGACAGCTACAGAGGAAGAGATAATCGCTTATTGCCGTGGGAAAATAGCCAACTTTAAAATTCCTCGTTATGTAATTTTTGTGGAGGAATTCCCTATGACAGGAAGCGGGAAAATTCAAAAATACAAACTCAAAGAAAAAGCCACCGAATTATTGGCCAAGAGAAATGGTTAAGGAAAATTTAGATCTTTCGCGTTTGTTTTATCCGCGAGCTATTGCTATTATCGGGGCCTCTCCAGACCAAAATAGCTTGGGAAGCTTACCTATTCGTTTCTTACAGCGCCATGGGTTTCCAGGAAAGATTTATCCAGTTAATCCCAAACACAAAAAAATAATGGGCTTGACCTGTTATCCCTCTCTGCCAGAAATAACCGACGAGATTGATTTAGCCCTTATTGGTATTCCTCGCCAGTTTGTATTAAGCGCTCTCCGTAGTTGTGCGGAAAAAAGGGTACCCTTCGCCATCCTTTTTAGTGCTGGTTTTGCCGAAATGGGTAGGGAAGGTAAGAAAGCCCAAGAAGAAATCCGGGCCTTTATAAAAAACAATAATCTGCGAGTGATTGGGCCTAATTGCATCGGGATTATTAATACTCAGGCTAAAGTAGCCGCTTCTTTTACCAGCGGCTTGGAAATTGATTTTTTGCTTCCTGGAAATATTGGCCTTATAACCCAAAGTGGAGGAGTTGGTAATTGCGTACTGACCAGAGCCTATGATCGATCTATTGGTCTTAGTTATTTTATTTCTTCGGGTAACGAGGTTGATCTTGAGATCGCCGATTTTCTGGAATTTTTCTTGCGGGACGAAAGAACGCAAAGTATCGCTCTTCTCTTGGAAGATTTGAAGAATCCGAAAAAATTTCTTGAAGCGGCTGAAAGAGCTTTCCAGGTGGGCAAACCAATAGTTGCTTTGAAGGTGGGGCGTTCAGAGAAAGGGAAACAGGCAGCTTCTTCCCATACGGGAGCTATAGCCGGCATGGATGAGATTTATGAGGGATTTTTTCGGCAGAAAAGAGTAACCCGGGTTTATGATATAGATGAGCTTTTAGAAGTGGCTCATCTTTTTGCTTCGAGCAAGATTCCGGCAGGGAATCGCGTGGCCATTTTAACTACTTCGGGAGGAAGTGGAGCACTTTTAGCCGACTTAGCCGCAGATAATCAATTATCCCTTCCCCTTCCTGCCGCCGCCACTAAAGAGAAGCTAAATGATCTGGTGCCGGCAGTGGCGACTATTAACAATCCTATGGATATTACCACTCAATTCATGAACGACCCTGAGGCCATTGCCAGGTATTTACTCACTTTTGATCAAGATGAAAATTATGATTTGCTTATCATTAATTTTACTGTCTCCTCTCCAGAAAGAACAAAAAAAGTAGCGGAGAAGATGGCCGCTTTAAAGCCCTCTTTATCCAAACCGTTGATAATCTGCTGGCCGGTAGGGAGTATGGCTCAGGAAGCATTCCAATGTTTGCAGAAAGCTGGCTTGCCTCTTTTCTTCCAGCCCGCGCATTGTCTTTTGGCGGTGGGGAAATTAGTTCGCTATGGAATATTAAGTAGACAAAGGTGAGGTAAGAAAAGTAAAATGAGTAAACTCACCAAATATCCGACCATCTATCACTTTTAAATTTGGTAACTCCCCCTCTTAAATTAAGAGACATCCTATAAGGGGTCAAGTAAAAAATTAGGGTATATTTACCAACATTTATCCACAACATTTTCACAGGGTGTATTCGATTTTCAAAGAGCTGTTCTTTGACAATTTAGCAGTTGACGAAGACCTTCGTTGGGTT
>CAZAGD010000005.1:0-40960 GCA_964484485.1 uncultured Syntrophaceae bacterium | reverse complement strand
AAAGCGGCAATTAATAAAGCCCCTTCTGTGGGATCTCCTATCAATTGGTACCGACCATTGTCTATTTTTAGAGAAGAATCATTGCAGAGAGCGCCAATTTTAAGAGCGAAGAGGAGGCCTTCGTCTTTTGACCAATCAATTTTCCGGCCGTCATCAAAAAAATCTCCCGCAACTTGCAACCCCCCACCTGTAACAGCAATGGTACGCTTCTCTAAATAAATCTCCCGGACAGTCATTTCACTTTCTGTAAGTGTCCCTGTTTTATCAGAACAGATCACCGTAACGGCACCCATTGTTTCCACGGCTGGCAGCTTACGAATCAGGGCGTTTTTTAAAGCCATGCGCCTCATGCCCAAAGCTAAGACTACCGTGACCATGACGGGTAAACCTTCTGGAATAGCGGAGACGGCCGCGGCAATCCCCAAAGTAAATACATCCTCAAATCCATACCCTTTGGCTAGGCCAAGAAAAGAAAGAACCCCTACTATTCCCAAAACTAGAATGCCAATATACCTGCCCAATTTGGCTACATTAACCTGTAGAGGAGTAGGCGGAGGTTTCACCTCTTGAACTTGAGCTGTAATTTTCCCTATCTCCGTAGCCATGCCGGTAGCGACTACGACCGCAACTCCCCGCCCGTTTGTTATAGGGCATCCCATATGAAGCATATTACCCATGTCCGCGACCGTCGCCTCGCCAGGGATGGGAGCGACGAATTTTTCTACGGGAACTGATTCCCCAGTAAGAATTGACTCATCAACCGCGAGGTTAAAAGCTTCTATAATCCGGGCATCTGCGGGAATTTTATCCCCTGCTTCCAGAAGAATGACATCTCCGGGAACCAAATCAAAAGCAGCAATCTCTTTGAGCGCTCCCCCTCTGAGCACTTTCGCTTTAGGAACTACTAAGCGCTTTAAGGCCTCCATAGCCCTTTCTGCTTTTTGCTCTTGGAAAAATCCAATTAAGGAGTTAAGGAGAACGACCGCGAAAATAACCCCGGCATCAGTAGGTTTACCCATGTAAAAAAGTTCTATCAACGCCGCCGCTAAAAGGATATAAATGAGGGGGCTGGCAAATTGACGGAGAAAGACCATGGGCCAAGGAACTTTCCCTTTTTCCCGCAGCTCATTGTGCCCATATTTTTTCAGTCTTTCCCGAGCTTCTTCATCAGTGAGCCCATGACGATTCGTCGATAGTCGAGAAAGAGTCTCCTCTACGGAAAGATTATGCCACTTTTCCATAAAGTACTTTTTCCTTAGGCAATTTTTTTAAATTCCTCGTTCAACCACAAATTTAGCAAAATCCACAAGACGGGCAGAATAACCCCATTCGTTATCATACCAGGCCAGAATTTTCGCTACCTTCTTATTCAAAACCATAGTGCTCAGGGCATCAACGATCGTAGAATGGGGATCACCAATAATATCCTGAGAGACCAGGGCTTCGTCGGTTACTCGCAAAATCCCTTTAAAGGGAACTCGCTCGGAGGCCTGCCGTAAAGCATTATTTATCTCCTCCGGAGTGACTTCCCTTCTTAAGGTAGCCACCAGATCAGTTACTGATCCATCAGGAACAGGAACCCGCAAGGCCATCCCCGTAACCTTATCTTTCAGTTCAGGAAGAACCTTTTCTGTGGCTTTGGCTGCCCCTGTGGAAGTAGGAATTATGGATAAGGCCGCCGCCCGCCCGCGGCGTCTATGTCTGGCTGGAATATCGGTTAAGGATTGGCTAGAAGTATAAGCATGCACCGTCGTAAAAACTATATGGTCTACGCCAAATTCTTTAAGGAGAATCTTGGCCATCGGTGCGATATTGTTAGTAGTGCAGGAAGCCATGGAGATAATTTTATGGGCTTTAGGATTATAAATTTCCTCATTAACACCTAACACAATCGTAGCATCAGCATCATCAGAAGGAGCTGAAATTATCACTCTCCCTGCTCCCGCTTCCAAATGCCCTGCGGCTTTGGCGCGACTGCGCAAAGCCCCGCTGCTTTCGATAACCACATTAGCTCCCAGATCTGCCCAAGGAATTTTGCTTGGGTCCGGGCTGGAAAAGAAGGGTATCCGCTGGTCGCCGATTAAAATTGCTTTTTCATCAGTAGCAATTTTTTTAGGATACCATCCATGAACAGAGTCGTATTTTAAGAGGTAGGCCAAATCTTCTTTGTTGGCCAGATCGTTTATACCCACTACTTTGAATTCTTCATTTTGCATAAGTTGTTTGCAAGTACAGCGGCCGATGCGGCCAAAACCATTAATGCCTACTCTAATAACTCCCTTGCTTCCCATTTCTTGTACCTCCTCTCCATTTATTTAGCCTCCATAAAAATCAGCGACTTACTTGTTTCTTTTCCGCATAAAGGAATACCATCTGATCCACCTCTTTTTCTTTTCCGGCATTCCAATGGTATGGGCCAAAGTTATGCTTCTTTGCCCTGCTTTTTTTACTAAGCGAGCAATTTCCTCCAGAGGTTTTTGTTTTTGGTAACTGGCTAAGGCCAACAACATAGGAATGTTTACTCCAGTCACGACGGCTAAGTGTCTATCATGCAAAAAAGATAGACTTAGATTGGTCGGTGTCCCCCCTAATAAATCGGTTAGAATAATAACCCCTTCTCCATTATCTACTTCCTTTATCTCTTTTTCAATCCGTTCCTGAATTTCCTCTTTTTTGTCCCCAGGCCAGATGGATACTGCCTTTATCTTTTCCATGGGGCCGACCAAGATTTCAGCTGAGGAAATCAAAGCTCCACCCAAACTTCCATGGGAAATTATGAGAATACCCACCATCTAAAATTTTCCTCCTCAAAAGGCAATTTTCAATTTGAACTTTACCGAAAATAGATGAACTTGGTTATTTCCTTTTACTTCCCCTTTAATCGCGGACTACGGAAATAGTTTAATAATTCGGCATCTGCTTCCAAAAGAATAGTCGTTTTTCCGGCGAACATTTTCTCATAAGTTTGCATGCGGCGGAGGAAAGAGTAAAACTCTGGATCTTGCTCATAAGCGGCAGCATATATCTCTGTTGCCCGGGCATCGCCCTCACCGAAAAGTTTCATCTGTTGCTCATAAGCTTTGGCTAAGATAATTTCTTTTTCTTTATCTGTCTCAGCTCGAATTTCCCGTGAGCGTTGCTCCCCTTCAGCCCGGTATCTCTTAGCAATGCGGTGGCGTTCAGCTTGCATCCGAGCATAGACACTGGCTTGTACTTCTTTAGGTAAATCTGCCCTTTTGATGCGCACATCAATAATCTTGATACCAAATCTTTTGGCCAGTTCATTAGCTTCTTTGGCTACTTCCTCGACTATTGTTTCTCTTTCTTCCCTAATAAAGGAAATAAAGGTATGCTTGGCGATTTCCTGCCTGAGCCGAGCCACAACAATGTCTTCCAACCTCGCCAGAGCTCCTGCTTCCGTCCTTACGCTGCGATAGAATTCCAGAGGATCTTCGATTTTCCAGCGAGAAATGTGATCTACAACCACCCTTTTCTTATCTAAGGTAATGTATTCCACCGCCGCCGCATCTTGAGCTAAGACTCTACTCTCAAAACGATGTAAAGTCTGGATTAAGGGTATTTTAAAATGCAGACCTGGCTCCTTAATAGTTCGAATATATTTGCCAAACTGGGTGATGATGGCCTGTTCTTTTTCATCAATAGTAAAGGTCGCTCCGGCGATAACTACCAAGCCAATGATGACCAAAATGATCATGAAAATTTTTGCTTTGTCAGCCATGGTTATTTACCTCCTGTAGCTTTCTCTTCCTTTTTTTCTTCGGGCAAGCTAATAGCTTCTTTAAGGGGCAGCCACTTTAGGACGGTATCTTTTCCAGCTGGCGGGAGAATATATTTATCTTTTTCCGGGAGAATCTTCTCCAAAGTCTCTAAATAGAGACGTTCCCGAGTGACTTCTTTAGCTTTTTTATACGCTTTCAAGACATCTAAAAATTTGGCGGCATCTCCCTGAGCCTTAATGATCCTTTGCTCTCTATATGCTTCAGCTTCCCGGACCATCCGGGCAGCTTCCCCTCGGGCTTTAGGAATGAGATCTTCCCGATATCCTTCTGCCTCCCGCATCAGACGTTCCCGATCTTCCCAAGCTCGGACTACATCGTGGAAGGCATCTTTTACCTCGTCGGGAGGGTCAACCACTAACAACCGTGCTTCGGTGACCATCAACCCGGTTTGATAATCATCCAGCAACTTCTGTAAATATTTTTTAATTTCATCCTGGACCACTACTCTGCCTTCGGTCATTGTGTAATCGATGGTATTTCTTCCCACTACACTCCTTAAAGCTACTTCCGCCGCTGTTTTTAAAGTCATTTCTGGGTCTCGCACCCTAAATAAAAATTGCGAAGGATCTTTCACCACATACTGGACAAATAGTTGGGCATCCACAATGTTTTCGTCTCCCGTGAGCATCAATGATTCTTTAGGCTCGGGTCTCACTCGCCCCAGGGCATCAGTGCGGAATCCGACTTCTGCCCTTCTCACCTTAGCCACCTGCACTACATCATGAGTTTGAATGGGCCAAGGTAGACGATAGCGTAGCCCAGGAGGGGTGCGGTCAACTTCTTTGCCAAACTGGCGGATAACTCCCTCCTCTCCAGGGCCGACCATATAGATGCCTGAGGCTACCCACAACCCGATCAAAATAATGATCACCACCAAAATAACCCTACCCTTTCCCCAGCGGGAAATTTTTTCCTGGATTTTTGTGGCCAAATCATCCAGAGGTGTACCCCGCGGAGTTCCTCCCCAATCTTCTTCCCAACGCATAATTTTACTCCTTTCTCAGAAATTTTAATGTCTGCCTAAAAGCAAACATTGTTTATTTTTCTCCCTCTTTAACCCGCCGAATTAAAAGGCCTGTGGTAGATACACGTATTTCCAGTTTGGTCGGGGCCTGGGCGGTAAAGAAAGTTGCTGATCCGTATTCCGCATCCAGTAAAGGCTTTAAGAAGGCATACTTTTGCCGCAGATTAAATATATTGATAACCCGCGGGGAAGAAAAAGCATAAACTGTTCTCATTTTTTTCTTTTCATCTTCAATCTTAGAATAACGGCCGGCCACTCGATCCAGAGCATAAGAAGTATGCAGACCCAAGATATTCGCCAGTGGTTTCCATTTGAGGATGTGCGCATCTACGTATAATTCATCCCCGGCAAGATCGAAGGATTCCTCCCGACCATCGGGGAAACGAAAATGGGCCTGGAAGTGATCAGATCCACTGGGCATTATCTCCACTACTGCTGCTATTTCTTCCCGAATTAAGGCCCGATAACCCTGGGTGGCTAAAGCAAGCAAACCCATCAGGGCCGCCAAGACCAGAAAGAAGAGGGATAAAGCAACGCATCCACCTCCTGCCCATGAATATTTTTTCTTTAACAAGGCTATAGCCAGGATTAAAAATGCCAGCCCCAGTAAACCAAAAATCAGGGTATTGATTACCGTGAGCATTTCTCCTTTAGCCTACTCCTGGATTTACTTTGCCCCTCTGGATAGGGCTAAAAAATTTTATGACTTATTAATCGGAGCAATTAAATATTCACAGTTATCACTCTTATCTTACTCCGTGGTCTGGCTTTATCGAGCTTCCCCAATGAAATTGTGCCGTAATTACACCTAAGAAATAAAACCAAATGCGGCAAGGGACAAGCCCTTGCCCTACGTTGGAGATTTTTTTATTTCTCGTAGGGCAAGCCCTTGGGGCTTGCCGAACCACGCCTTAAGATGTCGTTTATTTTATGCTCCCATTAATAATTTGAGAATATATTATTCAAATTTTTTTGTTTTTCCGTGGTGGCCTGTTGTTTAATTGCTTGTTCGGCCTGATAAGCGATGCTCATAATTTTATTCTGCGCAGAATACCATTTATAAGTAAGATATATTACTCCTGTTAAAATGAGCACTGATAAAAGAAAAATAATCTCTCTCGTAGTTCTTCCTCTAATGGAAGGAGAAAGGAGCAGGCCAAATAAACCAATACTTAAAAGGATGCCCAGGACCATCACGAAAAAGAACCAGATGAGTTCATACATAGACATTATCCTTTTTCAATATTTTTTTCTTTTTTAGTCTTGGTCTGAAGAAATTACATTCTTTATCATGATTCTCAATTGTTCTAATGATATAGGTTTCTCTAAATAGCCATCGGCACCCCTCTCTATAGCCCGCGTATATACCTCTTCACTGCCAAAAGCAGTAATTACTATGATTGCGGAATGAGGCTGGAGTTTCCGGATACCTGGGAGAATATCCAAGCCGCTTAAGCCAGGCATGCGCACATCCGTGATGATTAGATCAAATTCATCCTTGGCCAAGATGCGAAAAGCTTCTGAACCGTTATCCGTAGATCTTACCTCATATCCTTCTTCTTGAATAAAATCTTCGAGAAGTAATCTCATTTCCTGATCGTCCTCAATAACCATTACTCGCCCTTGTTTCTGGCTCATAAATTTGCCTATTGCTTATTTAATAATTCATTTGCTTATCACAGCAATTTTGATACCAATTGGGAAAAATAAGCTAAAAAAATCTGATTAGATCTCGCGTGGTTATAAAAATAAAAATAAGCTTCATCCCCGGAAAAGGTTAAGGGGAAATAAAAGTGGGGCAAAATGGGGCATTAACAAAAATTATAACTCCTTCAATTTACGGTAAAGGGTCTTACGGTCGAGTCCTAAAATCTCCGCCGCCCGGGATTTGTTTCCGCCCACTTGGAGGAGAACTTTTTTAATATATTCCTTTTCTAATTGATCTAAAGATAGCCCTTGGCGGAGAGCTCTCTCCACGGTGTTTTCCTCAGCCAGTTGGATCATCGATGGGGGTAGGTCTTCGGGATGGATAATTTTATTTTGGCATAAAATAATTGCTCTCTCCATGACGTTCTCTAATTCCCGGACATTTCCGGGCCAGGCATAATTGAGCATAATTTTTTTTACTTTCTCGGAAAGACCAATAACTTCCTTACCCATTTCTTCGCTAAGACGCCTAAGAAAATTTTCGGCCAGCAAAAGAATGTCTTCTTTCCTTTCCCTTAAAGGAGGCATTTCAATATCTACTACTTTCAGGCGATAGTATAAATCTTCCCTAAATTTTCCCTGTTGGATTAAAGATTTGATATCCTGGTTGGAAGTAGCGATGATCCTGAGATCAACGGGATAAGCGTAAGTGTCACCAAGGGGACGTACTTCTTTCTCTTCTATGACTCTTAATAATTTAGCTTGTAATGAATAAGCCATTTCGGTTATCTCATCGAGGAATAACGTTCCTTCATGCGCTTCAAAAATTAACCCCTTTTTATCAATTTTAGCATCAGTAAAAGCCCCCTTGCGGTAGCCAAAGAGCTCGCTTTCCAGTAGCGTCTCCGGAATAGCCGCACAATTGACGGCCACAAACTTACCTTCTTTCCTGCGGCCACTGTAATGAATGGCTTTCGCTACCAGCTCTTTGCCGGTGCCGCTTTCTCCTGTTATCAGGACATTGCTGGAAGTGTCGCTTATCCGCTCGATTAAATCATAAATCCTTTGCATTGAGCTGCTGCGCCCAATAATATTATGAAACTGATACCGCTGAGTTACCTCCTTCTTAAGCCGGCTAACTTCCTTTTTGAGCAAGTGATTTTCCAGAGCTTTCTTGACGGTAAGAATTAGCTCATCCATCTGAAAGGGTTTAGTGATGTAGTCATAAGCTCCCATCTTCATAGCTTTTATGGCCGATTCAATAGTGCCAAAGGCCGTAATAATAATTACCGGAGTTAAAGGAGCAATTTTTTGAGATTCTTCTAAAAGGTCAAGACCCTTTATTCCTTCCATCTTCAGGTCGGTAATAACTACATCAAAATCTTCCTTTTTTAATATTTTAATAGCTTCGGCACCATTGGTACTAGTCGTCAGAGAAAACCCTTCCCCCTGAAGTACCTCCTCCAGGAGATTACACATTTCTTGATCATCATCAATAACTAAAATTTTCCCCTGCGCTTTAAAACTCACTCTTGCCCCTCTCCCCGGTCAGGTCGTCATCTGCTCTGGGTAAGAAAATTTTAAACACTGATCCCCTGCCCACTTCACTCTCCACTTCCACCCACCCCTCATGATCACGCACGATGCCCTGGACAACCATCAAGCCCAAGCCTGTCCCCTCAGCTTTGGTAGTCACAAAGGGATTAAAGATATTATTTAACATTTCTTTCTCTATGCCAATTCCTGAGTCCGCTACTTCAATGAGCACATACTCTCTCTCTTCTCCTCCCAACTCCTCTCGCCGGATCTTTTTAGCCGAGGTAAAAACCCGTAACTGACCTCCTTCGGGCATAGCTTGAAAAGAATTAAGAAATAGATTAAGCAAAACCTGCTGCAGCTGATCAAAATCTCCAGAGATGAGGAGGGAAGCGGAAGAGAATTCTTTACTTACTTTTATTTTTTGTTTTTCTATTTGAGGGGACATGAGCTCGAGGCTGCTTTCGATGATGGATACTACCGGCCACAATTTTCTTTCTGGCTTCCTCTTCCTTACCACACCAAGCAATTGCTGGATTATTTTTTTAATTTTCTCTGCCTGTTGCAGAATAATAGCGAGGCTTTTGAGAATACTTTCTTTATCATCTAAGCGGCGTTGAATTAATTCGGCGCGACCAGTAATAATATTTAAAGGAGTTCCTATTTCATGCGCCAATCCGGAAGCAATCTGGCCGATGGTAGCCAATTTTTGAGATTGTTGAAGGGTTCTTTCAAATTCCAATCTTTTTTCACCTTCTTTAATTATTCTATTTTGGGCTTCTTTTAACTCAGCAGCCAGCTGATTGAAAGCTTGGGCCAGTTCATAGATTTCATCTCCTTTGGGCAAAGTTATGCGCGTATCCAAATCTCCTTTGGCCATTCTTTTCACCCCTTCCATCAAATGCGCTATGGGCAGGGTAATCCACCTCCTAGTCACCAATAGAACAAAAGAAACAGTACCTCCTATTAAAATAAGAATAATTAAAAATATTTCCTTTTTAGCTTCCTTTATCTCCTCCTCCATGAAAGAAGTATCTTGAATTATAGCCACACCTCCAATATTATTACCGTTCCTATTTTTTAAAGGAAAAGCATAGATAAACACCGGCATTCCTTCATATAATTGAAACATTTCCTGAGGTTGATCTTTACTCATCGAATCTTTGACCAACTGCAAAAAATGCCCTTCTCCTTTGGCCAGAGAAGGGGAACGAAAAAGGAGCTCCCCTTTTTCCTGATAAACAAAAACCCCCAGCGTCCTTTCATAATTTTCAATGGCATCTATAAGTTCTTGAACATAACCCTTTTCTCGATGAAGAGAAATTTTTTCTAGGGCAATTTTAAATGTCTGGCCGATACTTTTAACTTCAACTTTCATTTTGCGGATGTGCATATTGCGCCTGGACACCACATGCAGATATCCATACCCTGAAAGAACAAATATAATAATAAGGGCTAGATAGATGGTTAATCTGGTTCCGAGCTTCAATTGATTCTCCTTTAATTTCAGATTAATCTATCAGATCGGCAGACGAAAGTCAAAGTCGGCCTATTCTCGAAAAGAACCATTGGGTCATATTGCTACATACTGGGACAAAATTCCTCAAAGCAAATTGATAAAATTTAAAATAATATTTTAATTTCCAGGATTATTAGTAAAGATATTTTGGTCTATAATTTGCACATTGGATTTTGGCAAATTCCGGAAAATTTGCTAATATATTTTCCTAATTTCGTAAAAAATTTGATGTGAATAAATCTAAAATCCGTGCTGTAGTATGGATATCAATTTCCTTTTCATCGGTTTAAGAGAAAACAATAAATGGATAGAATATTGAACAAAAGAGGAAGTGGCCTCCTTTTGCCCCTTACTTCTTTGCCTTCCACTTTTGGTATAGGGGATTTGGGGCCATGGGCCTATCGATTTGTTGATTTTTTGGCCACAGCTAAGCAAAGCTATTGGCAGATTCTCCCTCTCCACCCTATTGATCCTATTTATGGTAATTCTCCCTATCAAAGCCCCTCTGCTTTTGCTGGCAACCAATTATTTATAAGTCCCGAACTTTTGGTAGAAGATAATTTATTATCTAAAGAAGAGATTGATGGGAAAATAAAATTTCCAGAAGAAAAAGTTACTTATAACTCTGTTGTAGAGTACAAAAAGAAAATTTTAAAAGCAGCTTTTATGAATTTCAAAAAGAATAAAGCTCCAGAAGATTACGAAAATTTTTGCCAAGAAAATTCCTCTTGGCTGGCTGATTTTTCTCTTTTTATGGCTCTCAAGATTAAATGCGGTGGGATCTCCTGGGGTGATTGGCCAGAAGATTTGCGCGATAGAAAATCCGAAACCATTTCGTTAGCCCAAAGAGATCTCGCCGAAGAGATAAATTTTGAAAAGTTCCAACAATACATATTTTTTAAACAATGGAGCCATCTTAAAGGATATTGCCAAGAGAAAAAAATCCAAATAATTGGTGATCTGCCCATCTACGTTAATTATGATAGTGTGGATGTATGGGCTTATCCGGATCTATTTAAATTAGATAAGAACAAAAAGCCTTTGGTAGTTGCTGGAGTGCCGCCAGATTATTTCAGTGAAACGGGGCAACTCTGGGGAAATCCTATTTATAGATGGGATAGAATGCAAGAAGAAGGTTATTTGTGGTGGATTAATCGCTTAAACCACATCTTAAAGTTGGTTGACATAGTTAGAATCGATCATTTCAGGGGGTTTGTGGCTTACTGGGAAGTCCCCGCTTATGAAAAAACAGCAGTCAATGGACGCTGGGTGGAAGCTCCAGCCATTGATTTTTTTTCTCGGTTAAAAGAAGAATATCCCCACTTACCATTTATTGCCGAAGATTTGGGCACAATCACTCCCGACGTTAAAGAAGTGATGAATCATTTCCAGCTTCCCGGAATGAAAGTCCTCCTCTTCGCTTTTGGGCCGGAAATGTCTACCAATCCTTATCTTCCGCATAATTTTTCCCCCAATTGTGTAGCCTATACAGGCACACATGATAACAACACCATAAAAGGATGGTTTGAGGAAGAAGCTCTTCCCGAGGAAAAAGAAAGACTTTTTAAATATTTAGGGCGAAAACTTTCCGCAGAGGAGCTGCCGTGGGAACTCATAAGATTGCTGATGATGTCTGTAGCCAATACCGTTATCTTTCCCATGCAGGATATTTTAGGGCTGGGGGCAGAAGCGCGCATGAATCATCCTTCCACTTGGCAAGGAAACTGGGAATGGCGACTACTCCCTGATCAAATAAATGACTCTTTGGCCATTCGGCTTAAGGAAATGACCGAAATTTATGGCCGCGCCCCATGTTTAGCTCAACTTTGAAATTTGAACGTTGAACCTTGAACATGGAACCTTGAACATTGACAATTTTAAGGAGGAACATTGCCCGAAAATACACTAAATAATCGATCATTTAATTTCAGTCTCTTGACTGATGATGACCTTTATCTTTTTAATGAAGGAAGCCATTTTCGCTTATATGAAAAACTTGGCGCCCACCCCATAGAAGTTAATGGCCAAAAGGGAACTTACTTTGCTGTGTGGGCCCCAGATGCTGAACAAGTCTTTGTGATGGGAGAATTTAACGGATGGGAAAAGGAAACCCATCCTCTTCGTCCCAGAGGGCAATCTGGAATCTGGGAAATTTTTATTCCGGGGGTGGAAAAAGGAACATCTTACAAATATCATATCCGCTCTCGCTACCATAATTACCGCGTGGATAAAGCAGATCCCTTTGCTTTTTATAACGAAGAACCTCCCCGTAATGCTTCTATTATTTGGACTCTGAATTACCCTTGGAACGACCAAGAATGGATGAAGACCAGATATTTAAAAAATCGCCACCAGGCTCCCTTAGCCATTTATGAAGTTCATCTTGGTTCTTGGATGCGGGTACCCGAAGAAGGGCACCGTTTCCTTACCTACTGCGAACTAGCCCCCAAATTAGCCAGCTATGTAAAGGAAATGGGTTTCACACACGTAGAATTTCTGCCCGTTATGGAACATCCCTTCTATGGCTCATGGGGTTACCAAGTTACCGGCTATTTTGCTCCCACGAGTAGATATGGTACTCCCCAAGATTTCATGTATCTTATCGATCAGCTGCACCAAGAAGGCATCGGCGTAATCTTAGACTGGGTGCCTTCTCATTTTCCTAATGATGAACACGGACTGGGATTCTTTGACGGCACGCATTTATATGAGCATATGGATCCCCGTTTAGGTATTCATCCTGACTGGAATAGTTTTATTTTCAATTATGGACGTAATGAAGTGCGGAGTTTCCTTTTGAGCAGTGCTCTCTTCTGGCTGAAAGTTTATCACGCCGATGGATTAAGAGTAGATGCGGTAGCTTCCATGCTCTATCTCGATTATTCTCGCCAAGAAGGAGAATGGATTCCCAATCAGTATGGCGGGCGAGAGAATCTGGCGGCTATTTATTTCCTTCGCCGCTTTAATGAAGAAGTATACAAAAATCATCCTGATGTACAGACCATAGCGGAGGAATCTACGGCTTGGCCTATGGTCTCCCGACCTACTTATGTGGGTGGGCTTGGTTTCGGCATGAAATGGGATATGGGCTGGATGCATGATACTTTAAAATACATAGCCAAAGATCCCATCCACAGAAAATATCACCACCATTTACTTACTTTCCGCCTTCTTTATGCCTTTCATGAAAACTTTATTCTCCCTCTTTCCCACGATGAAGTAGTCCACGGGAAAGGATCCCTCCTCTCCAAAATGCCCGGTGACGATTGGCAAAAATTTGCTAATTTGCGTCTCCTCTTCGGTTATCTCTATACCCAACCCGGCAAAAAATTGCTCTTCATGGGCGGCGAATTCGGCCAATGGCGAGAGTGGCATCATGAAGAGAGCTTGGATTGGCATCTCCTGCAATATCCGGCGCATGCTGGTCTGCGGCAATGGGTGCAAGACCTTAACCTGTTTTATCGGCGGGAGCCGGCTCTGCATGAATTAGATTTTGATCCTGCAGGATTTGCCTGGATCGATTGTAATGATAGCGACCATAGTGTTTTAAGTTATTTGCGCCAGGGAACTACCACAGAAGAAATAATCTTAACCGTGGCCAACTTTACTCCAGTACCGCGCTTTAACTATCTTGTGGGAGCACCTCGGGGAGGTTTCTGGCAGGAAATGCTCAATAGCGATGCCCGAGAATATGGCGGAAGTGGCTTAGGGAATTGGGGAGGAGTTATGGCCGAGCCTACCCCACATCACGGACGTCCTTATCGGCTTAATTTGACTTTACCTCCTTTATCCATAATTATTTTTAAAAGCAGCGGAGAAGAGAGTTGAATAAATTGTTACCCCTCGGGGCTCAATATTTAGGAGATAGTCAATGTTTCTTCCGCGTCTGGGCACCCTTAATTTCTAAGGTGGAAGTACATCTCTTATCGCCAAAGGAAAAAATTATTCCTTTAGCCAAAGACGGAGAATACCACCAGGCTTTGGTGGCTGATATTCCACCAGGGGCGCTTTATTTCTTTATTTTAGATGGAGAAAAAGAACGGCCTGATCCGGCCTCTCGTTTTCAGCCGCAAAGTGTGCATGGACCTTCCCAAATAGTCGATTTGCGTTTCCCCTGGACCGATAAAGAATGGCGGGGCATTCCTCTGCCGGATTATATAATTTATGAGATTCATGTAGGCACTTTCACTAAAACGGGGACTTTTTCCGCCATTATTCCCTATCTGGAGAATTTGCAAGAGTTAGGCATTACCGCCATCGAGCTGATGCCCGTGGCTCAATTTCCCGGTACGCGCAATTGGGGTTATGATGGTGTTTATCCTTTTGCTGTGCAGAATTCTTATGGTGGCCCGCAGGAGCTGCAAAAATTAGTAAATGCTTGCCACCAAATCGGGTTCGCTGTAATTCTGGATGTAGTTTATAACCATCTTGGCCCAGAAGGAAATTATTTGCGCGACTATGCTCCTTATTTTACTGATCGATACCGGACACCCTGGGGTGAAGCTCTCAACTTTGATGGCCCTTACAGCGATGGTGTGCGGGAATTTTTCTTTGCTAATGCTCTTTACTGGATTAGAGAATTCCATATTGATGCTTTAAGACTCGATGCCCTGCACGCTGTTTATGACTTTTCGGCCCAACCTTTTCTCCAGGAATTAGCCAATTTAATAAAAGAGCAGCGCGCCAGAGAAAAAAGAGAAATTTATCTTATTGGCGAAAGCGATCTCAACGATCGGAGATTAGTCCAAAATAAAGAAGTGGGCGGGTATGGCTTAGATGCTCTGTGGAACGATGATTTTCACCATGCTTTACATACTCTACTCACTGGAGAAAAGAGAGGCTACTACCAGGATTTCGGAAAGGTCGAACAGTTGGCTAAATCGTTTGCTGAAGGATTTGTTTATACGGGGCAATATTCTTCATTCCGCCGCAGGCGTCATGGATCCTCTTCTCAAGATATACCCCCTTGGCGCCTGGTCGTATTTAGTCAGAATCACGACCAAATAGGCAACCGCCCTTGGGGAGAGCGACTGAGCCAATTGGTTAATTTTGAGCAACTAAAGTTAGCTGCCGGGGTAGTCTTGCTCTCTCCCTTTATACCTTTGATTTTTATGGGTGAGGAATACGGCGAGACCGCTCCCTTTTTATATTTTATCAGCCATACAGATCCTGATTTAGTGGCCCAAGTAAAAAAGGGGCGTCCAAAAGAATTCCCTGATTTTTTCCAGGAAAAAGAAATCCCCGATCCTTATCTGGAGGAGACTTTTCAAAAATGTTGGCTCAATCATGAATGGCGTTTTCAGGGCGAACATAAAGTGCTGTGGCTCTATTATCAAGAACTAATAAAATTACGGCGCACGCTTCCTTCTTTAAAAAATTTGGCCAAGGAAAACCTGCAAATAAAAGCTTGGGCTGCCGAAAAAATTTTATTATGGCGGAGATGGGCCGAAAAAGAAGAAGCCTTTCTCCTAATCAATTTTGGATCTACCCCAAATGAAGTCAACTTGCCCATACCCTCTGGCGAATGGGAAAAAAAGCTTGATTCCGCGGCAGAAATATGGCATGGAAAAGGAAGCTCCATTCCGGCGTATTTGCCGTCATCAGGAACGATTTCTCTAAAATTGAGTCCGCAATCCCTAATTCTTTTGGTTAGGCGAAGGGAAATTTAAGTGGATAAATACATTTGCCTTCATGGACATTTCTATCAACCGCCCAGGGAAAATCCCTGGTTAGAGGTTATCGAATTGCAAGATTCTGCTTATCCCTTTCATGATTGGAATGAAAGAATCACCCGAGAATGCTATGCCCCTAATGCAGCAGCCCGCTTAATTGATGGCCAAGGCCGGATAGGGCGCATCGTAAATAACTATGCCAAAATCAGCTTTACTTTTGGTCCCATCTTGATGGCCTGGCTAGCCCAAAATTCTCCTCAAGTATACCAAGCTATCTTGGACGCCGATAAAGAAAGCCAAAAAAACTTTGCTGGGCACGGATCTGCCTTAGCTCAGCCTTATATCCATATGATCATGCCTTTAGCCAATTGGCGAGACAAATACACCCAAATTTATTGGGGCATCAAGGATTTTGAATTCCGCTTTGGCCGTAAACCCGAAGGCTTCTGGCTTCCAGAAACGGCTGTTGACCTGGAAACTTTGGACATCTTAGCTCTCTTGGGCATCCGTTTTACTATTCTATCTCCCCATCAGGCCCAGATGGTGCGTTCTTTCCGGGGACGTACCTGGCATGACGTTAGCGGGGGAAGAATAGACCCCTCTCAGGCCTATAGTCTCCGCTTACCCTCCGGACAAAAGATTGCCCTTTTCTTTTACGACGGACCAATCTCCAGGGATGTGGCTTTTGGAGGTATATTACAAAACGGCGAAAATTTTGCTCATCGACTAATGGATGCCTTTGATGATCGCCGCCAAAGGGATCAGCTCGGTCATATTGCCACTGATGGCGAAACTTATGGCCATCACCATCACCGAGGCGAAATGGCTTTGGCTTATGCCCTAAATTTTATTGTCACAAATCAATTGGCCCAGATTACTAATTATGGGGAATTTCTGGAAAAACATCCTCCTCGACAGGAAGTGAAAATTTTTGAAAACTCCTCCTGGAGCTGTTGTCATGGGGTAGAGAGGTGGAAGAACGATTGCGGTTGTAACAGCGGCCGGAATCCGGGCTGGCGTCAAGGCTGGCGAGCTCCTTTACGGCAGGCTTTTGATTGGCTAAGGGATAATTTGGCTCACCCTTTTGCAGAAAAAGCAAAGCAATTTTTAAAAGACCCCTGGGAAGCTCGGGATGAATATGTAAAGGTAATTTGGGATCGATCTCCGGCAAATGTGGAAAACTTTTTTAGGCAACAGGCCCTCCGGCCCTTGGCTCCGGAAGAGCAAATAACGGTTCTAAAACTCTTGGAAATGCAACGTCATCTGCAATTAATGTATACAAGCTGCGGCTGGTTCTTTGATGAGCTCTCGGGCATTGAAACTGTCCAGGTGATTCAATACGCTGGACGGGCTTTACAATTAGCCGTGGAAATCTTCGGCTATTCTGGGGAGCCAGAGTTTCTTGAACTCCTTTCCCGGGCCAAAAGCAATTTACCTGAACATAAGGATGGCCAACATATTTATGAAAAATGGGTAAAACCAGCTATGATAGATCTAAAAAGAGTCGGAGCTCACTATGCTATTAATTCTATCTTCAAACCCCATGCCGAAAAAGAACGAATTTATTGTTTTGAGGTGGAAATTAGGGATTACCAGTCTCTCGAAACGGGTAAACTTAAATTGGCCATAGGACGGGCGCGTATTTCATCAGAAATTACGCGGGAAGAACAGCTCCTAACCTTTGGTGTCCTCCATTTTGGAGATCATAACCTGCGCGGGGGCGTAAGGGAATTTCAAGGGGATCAAACTTACCAGGATTTAAAGCAAGAATTGACTACTTTCTTCAAGCAAAGCGATATTCCGGAAGTAATCATGGCTCTGAAAAAAGGTTTTGGAGAAGACGTTTACTCTCTAAAATCCCTCTTTCGCGATGAACAAAGAAAAGTTTTAACCAATATTTTGGACTCCACTCTGGCAGCCGCGGAAGCTGTCTATCGTCAACTTTACGAACAACATATTCCCCTAATGCGGTTCCTTGCTGAACTGAGAGTTCCTCAGCCCGGGATTCTCCGGACTGCTGCTGAGATCGCCATGAATGCGCGCCTGCGGCAAATCTTGGAGGAAGAAAGTCCAAACATTGAGGAATTCCATAATATGATGGCCGAAATAAAGAATCTGGGCTTGAACCTTGATCACTTGACTTTGGGACAGATCATAAAAAAGAAAATAGAAAAATTCGCTATCATTTTTCAAAATCAGCCGCAAGAAATAAAATATTTAAATCAGCTTTTAGAAATTATCGTCTTGGCCAATTCGCTTCCCTTTGAGGTAGATTTTTGGGAAACGCAAAATGTTTACTATGAGTTAAAAAAGACTGCCTTAGGGGAAATGAAAAAACGAGGAGAAAATGGTGAAGAGGAGGCCCAAAATTGGTTAAAATCTTTTTGTAAGTTAGGTGAGCAGCTTGGTTTTGCTCCCTTGGCCTCGTAACAAAATTTATCATTATTTAAGCGGCGTAATTTTTTAAAAAAGTGCAAGAAAGCTATTCTTTCTTGAAATGTTGCGGGAAGCGAAATAATCCCCTATTAGGAGAATCGAGGGCCGGAAATTTTTATTCGCCTATAGATTCCTCGGGATGATACAAAAAAGGTAACCCTCAATTCCGTAGTTGAAAATGAGCACAAGCCATATTTGAGGTTCTCTTTAATAAAATGGATTTAGCTATTAAGAATCTCCTCAAAGAAATTCAAGAAAAGACTCACCGGCCTCGAGCGACCTACCGCCTCCAGTTAGGGCCAAGTTTTACTTTTCGGCAAGCCGCTGATCTTGTGCCCTATTTGGATGAATTGGGCATAAGCGATTGCTATATATCACCTATTTTTCTTTCCTGTTCCCTAGAAAGTCATGGCTATGATGTGTGTGATCATAATCAGCTTAACCCTGCTTTGGGTAATACTGAAGATTTCGAAAATTTCGCCAGGATTTTACAAAATAAAAAAATGGGGCTTATCTTGGATATGGTCCCCAACCACATGGGTATTGGCGGAGAAAAAAATGTCTGGTGGATGGATGTTCTCGAAAACGGACCCAGTTCGCCTTACGCCAACTATTTCGATATTGACTGGCACCCAGTCAAACCAGAATTGGAAAATAAAGTACTCTTGCCCATCTTAGAAGATCTATATGGCTTAGTCTTGGAAACTGGCAAATTTCGTCTCTCCTTTGAGGAGGGAGCTTTCTATATCTATTATTACGACCATAAATTACCTGTAGCTCCCCGTTCCTATTGTTTAATCTTAAATCAAGTTTTAACTTCTCTAACTAACGAATTGCCTTCTGATCATGAAGATTTATTAGAACTACAATCTATTCTTACGGCCTTGAACTACCTACCGCCGCGTACTGAAACAAGCTCCGAAAAAATTGCCGAACGGATGCGGGAAAAGGAGGTTATAAAAAAGCGCTTAATCACTCTTTACCAAAAAAGTCCTGTTTTGCGCGCCGCCCTCGATAACACGGTAGAAGATTATAATGGACAAATAGGCGATCCCCAAAGTTTCGAAAAAATGGATAATTTGCTAAAAGAACAAGCCTATCGACCATGTTTCTGGAGAGTGGCGGCCGATGAAATTAATTACCGCCGCTTCTTCGATATTAACCACCTCGCCGCTATCCGCATGGAGCTTCCGGAGGTATTTCAAGCTACTCATCGCTTGATCTTTCAGCTCCTCGCGGAAGGAAAAGTAACGGGCCTGCGTATCGATCATCCAGATGGGCTTTGGAATCCGGCTCATTACCTGCGCCACCTCCAAAAATATTATCTCCTTTTTAATATCACCCATCGTTGGCCATCCCCGAATAACCTTCCTCGGGAAAAGATAGAAACGGTAGTGGAAGAATGCCTTACCAACTTAGAGACTTCCTCTGTCCAAGTTATTTGGCCTCTTTATGTAGTAATTGAAAAAATCCTCAGCGAAGGTGAAAAACTTCCCCGGGACTGGGCCATTCAAGGTACAACCGGGTATGATTTTTTGAACAGCGTCAATAGCCTCTTTGTGGCTATGGAAAATCAAAAAACCTTTGATCGCTTATATACCCGCTTTATCGGTCAGCAAATTGACCTTCCTAATTTGATTAACTCCAGCAAAAAAATGATCATGCTGATTTCTTTGGCGAGTGAAGTTGCCTCTTTGAGTCATCAGCTTGAACGTCTCTCCGAAAAGAACCGGTGGTACCGTGATTTTACTTTAAACAGCTTAACCTTTGCCTTGCGCGAAGTAATTGCTTGTCTACCTATCTACCGTACTTATATTACCGGACCGGATGCGGTTTCGGAGCGGGATGCCGCTTATTTAACCGCGGCGGTCGATGAAGCAAAAAGACGCAATCCGCGCACTGCCGGCGCCATCTTTGATTTTATCCGCGATACTCTTCTGCTCCGCAATCTGTCCAATTTCTCGCCAGAAGATTGGCCTAAAATCTTGAATTTTGTCATGCGCTTCCAACAGATCACCGGGCCGGTTATGGCCAAAGGCTTGGAAGATACTGCCTTTTACATTTATAATCGATTAATTTCTTTAAATGAAGTGGGCGGCCAACCCGAAAAATTTGGCCTCCCCGTCGAAGAATTTCATAATCAAAATATAGAAAGACTGGCCAATTGGCCTCTATCTCTCTTAGCTACTTCCACCCACGATACTAAACGGAGTGAAGATATCCGAGCACGGCTCAATATTTTGTCGGAGATACCCGCAGAATGGAAGCGCGCAGTTAATCGTTGGCGGAGGTGGAACGCTGCTAAGAAAACTTTAGTTGATGGTCAATTAGCTCCTGACGCCAATGACGAATATCATCTTTATCAGACTTTAGTGGGAGCTTGGCCCTTAGAAGATAAAAACGATGATTTTCTGCAGGGCGAAGAATTTAGCAGGTGGCGCGAACGCATAAGCGCTTATATGCATAAAGCTATCCTGGAAGCTAAAGTGCATACCAGTTGGTTTAACCCCAATCGAGAATACGAAGAGGCCATGAAAAACTTCATTGGCCGGATTCTTGAGCCCAGGAGGAAGAATAAGTTTCTTTTTGACCTACGCTCCTTCCAAAGGCGCGTAGCTTATTTCGGGTTATGGAACAGTTTGGGGCAAGTGCTCCTTAAACTCACTTGTCCGGGAATCCCTGATTTTTATCAGGGCACCGAACTTTGGGATTTTAGTCTGGTGGACCCGGATAACCGCCGGCCAGTTGATTATCAAAAAAGAAAAGCCCTCTTAGCCAACCTAAAGATGGGGATAAATAAATCAAGAGATGAACTTCTCCCTCTAACCCAAGAACTTCTTCAGTCCGCCTGGGATGGGCGTATAAAACTTTTTATAATATATTCTTTATTAAACTATCGCCGCCAAAACTCTTTTTTATTTGCGCAGGGAGATTATTTCCCGCTTATAACTCAGGGAGAAAAGAAAGATCATGTGGTGGTTTTTGGGCGCAAGTTAAACGACCTTTTGATAATAACAGTTGCCCCGCGTTTAGTGGTTAAACTTACGGAAGGAATTGAAAAACCACCTTTGAGCGAAGAAGTGTGGAAAGATACGCGGATTTGTTTGCCCTTAGAAGAAGGCTCTTCCTCTTTTTCTAATCTCTTCACGGGGGAGATTATAAATGTCAGGCCAGAGGATGGCCAAGCTTGTATTTCTTTGGCCACTATTTTAAAAAATTTTCCAGTGGCCCTCTTGGAAAGAATTATGCCGAAGTGCTAAAATAAAAAATATGCCTGTTCCCAAGGTCCTAAGAAAAAAAATGGCCTCCAATCCCTTCCACTTTGTGGGTTGCTGGGAATTGCGGGAGATGCTCGGCCGCAGTGCCCGAGATGAAGAACAACTAATGGAAGCTATTGAAGAGGTTTCTCTGGATTCCATTTATTATCACACCCAAAGCTTCTTTCTGCGGCATAAATACATAGCTGGTCCCTATCCCAATGATTTTGCCACTTGGGCCGCCATCCAAGTTCGCGATCGGGTATTAGGGGAAAAATTAGGGGTCTTAGATCCTTACGACTTCGAAAACCTGGAATCTTTACGTAGCGAGATTGTCTCCATCATCGAAGAACACCTTTCCCAACTAACTTTCGTCCCCCGCGTCACCTATGGTGAACCTTTTTATTTTATGCAGTCGCGGATAATAGAGGTGCCCACTGGATTGCAGGCCCGCACCTTGACGGAATTCCGCGAAATTCTGGCCACGGTGGATATCAGTGCTATCTATTATCACATTTTTGAAGCCCGACTGCGCTTGGGCAAAAGACAAGACGATTTTAGCCGCTGGCTTGAAGAACAATTGCATTTACCCGACTTGGCCGCCAAGATAGCGAAACTCGACTTTTATATGACCAGTCTGGAGACTATTCGCCATCGGCTGATTAAACTTTGCGATGAGGTCTTAGAAGGAAAAAATTCTAAATGAGCCGCTTAGAAGATTATCGGGAAATAGCCCCCAAAGGTACCATAGATTTTTTGCTCAACCTGGCTAAGAATGTGGAGGGGAAAAAGATTCTGCATATTAATTCTACCCGCTTAGGAGGAGGCGTAGCCGAAATCTTGCGCAGCCTCATCCCGCTTATGCAGGATGTGGGTCTTGATGCCCGATGGGAGGTGATCTCAGGGAATGAAGAGTTTTTTGCCACCACCAAAGCTTTCCATAATGCTTTACAGGGGAAAGAACAGCGCTTTACCCCCAGCATGTTGCGGACCTATCAGGAGGTAAACAAAGAAAACGCCCAACGCCTGCCCCTCGTTGCTGACTATGTCATTATTCATGATCCCCAGCCGGCCCCCTTAATTGAATATCGGCCTCGTGAAGGCAAATGGATCTGGCGATGTCATATTGACATTTCTCGTCCCCAATGGAAAATTTGGAGATTTCTACGCCAATATGTGATGAAATATGATGGGGCTATTTTCTCCCTTCCTAAATTCTCACAAAGACTACCCATTCCGCAATTTTTGATTTATCCCTCCATTGACCCTTTGAGTGACAAGAACCGGGAGCTCTCGGCCCAAGAACAAGATCAAATATTGAGGCGCTTGAATATTCCCTTAGATAAACCTATTTTGCTCCAAGTTTCCCGTTTCGATCGTTTCAAGGACCCTCTGGGGGTCATACGGGCTTACCGCTTGCTCAAAAAACACCATGATGTAACTCTTGTTTTAGCCGGCGGAGGAGCGACCGATGATCCAGAAGGAGAAACTGTTTTGGCGGAAGTTCGCGAGGCAGCTCGGGATGACCCAGATATCCATATATTATTACTTCCTCCTGATGCTAACTTAGAGATCAATGCTCTCCAGAGAGCGGCTACTATTGTTTTACAAAAATCTCTGCGGGAAGGATTCGGATTGACTGTAGCCGAGGCCATGTGGAAAGGGAAACCCGTCATCGGGGGGTTTACAGGAGGAATAACTGTGCAACTCGTTTATGGAATCACTGGATTTACGGTCAACTGTGTAGAGGGAGCGGCTTTTAGAATGCATTATCTCTTGGATAATCCTGAGATTATGGCTAAAATGGGAGAGGATGCTCGAGAATTTGTCCGGCGTAATTTCTTAATTATTCGCCATTTAGGAGATTATTTAGCTCTATTTAATTTTTTAAATAAAATTTAACTGGGGAGGGCAGATAAAATGAAACCAAAACTCATAGGTGTGATTATTCTTTTGGTATTCTTAGTTATTTTTGCGGTCCAAAATGCTCAACCTTTGACAGTCAAATTTCTTTTTTGGGAAGTGGCCACCTCGGCCGTGCTTTCTATTTTTATTAGCTTTATTGTGGGTTTCTTAACCGGGTGGATAATCGGTTTAACTAAGCCTGGGAAAAAATAGACCGGATTAAGGAAGGCTGCCTTGACTCAATTTTTTGGATATGCTATTCCTCTCCCCTCTTGGTTGACTTTGCCCATTATTATTGTGGCTTGGATTTTTTTGAGCTATTACCTTTCCCGCCTTTTTGATAAATATGTGCACCTCTGGACATCCAAAACAACTACCCGTCTTGATAAGCTGTTAGTGGAAGCTCTCCATGGACCATTATTCATTCTCTTACTGCTAATTGGTGCTCACATCACCCTCGGAGCTGTGGAATTAACAGCCAAAATGGCCCGTTTCGCTTCTTTGGGTGTTTCTTTAGCCACCGCTTTCATTCTTATTTTTGCGGCCGTCAAATTCTACAACGGCTTGCTTAAAGAATATGGACAACGTTATGGACCCATAAAGCCCTCCTTAGGCATCTTGAATCTGCTCGGTAAAGCTTTGATTATTCTCATTGGCCTCTTGATCACCATGGAGAGTCTGAATATTTCTATAACTCCTCTTCTGACCACTTTAGGAATAGGAGGATTAGCTGTAGCTTTGGCTTTCCGAGATACCTTGAGTAATTTCTTTGCCGGCCTTTACATTCTCGCCGACCAGCCGATTAGAGTAGGTGACTATATAAAAATAGAGGGTGGTCCGGAAGGGTATGTAGAGAGCGTGGGCTGGCGGTCCACCCGCATCCGTACTTTACCCAACAATATTGTGGTAATTCCTAATTCTAAATTATCTGAATCCATCATTACTAATTACTTTCTTCCTGAGCGGCGTATGTCTCTTCTTCTGCCCATAAGCGTTAGTTATAACAGTGATCCGCGGCGGGTGGAAGAAATCCTTGTGGAGGAAGCTAAGAAAGCATCGGCGGAAATGGAAGGACTGCTTGCTGAACCAGCTCCATTTGTCCGCTTTATTCCTGGATTTGGCGATTCTGCTTTGAACTTTACCCTTATCTGTCAGGTACGGGAGTTTGTTGATCAATACTTAGTGCAACATGAACTACGTCATCGGATCTTTGAACGGTTTAAAAAGGAAGGAATTGAAATTCCCTTCCCCCAAAGGACGGTGCACTTACGGTATGATTAATAAAATCAGGAGAAATTCCTCACTGAAAAGAGGGTGATTGCGGATCAGCTAATTACCATAAGTAAATGTTTTTGATGGCCGATTGTGCTATAATTTTGGCGGATTCGCCAAACCGAATTAAGCAACTTTTCCTATTTCCGAAAAGGAGCCCGCCATGGAAAAAATACTTTGTGTAGATGACGACCTCAGCCTTTTGCGTCTTTATCAAGAAGAGTTAACCGAAGAAGGCTATAAAGTCATCCTGGCCCGGGATGGGAAAGAAGCGATGGCCAAATTTGAAAAAGAGCATCCTGATTTAGTTATCATGGACATCCGCATGCCGGTAATGGATGGCATCGAAACTCTGACAGCCATGTTAGGGAAAAATCGGCAAATTCCGGTGATCCTGAATACGGCCTACCCGCAATACCGAGAAAATTTTATGACCTGGGGAGCTGAAGCTTACATAATCAAGTCTGCCGACTTGACTGAATTAAAGCAAACGATTAGAAAAGTATTGGATAAACGAAAGAAGTCCAAGAAATCTTGAACGGCTGGAGGAAGACTTGGCCGAAAAGATTCTCAGTATGGTCTTGGCTGGGGGAAAGGGAGAAAGATTATACCCCCTCACTCAGGATCGGGCCAAACCCGCTGTTCCTTTTGGCGGGGTTTATCGCATAATCGATTTTACCTTAAGTAATTGTCTTAACTCGGGCATTCGCCGCATAAACCTCCTTACTCAATACAAATCTCTTTCCTTAAACCGCCATATTATGCAAGGTTGGAATATCTTCAACCCAGAATTAGATGAATTCATAAATTTAATTCCGGCCCAGCAACGCGTGGGCGAAGATTGGTACTTAGGTACGGCAGACGCCATTTATCAAAATATTTATGTATTGCAGATAGATCGGCCAGATTTGGTTCTTATCCTCTCTGGAGATCATATTTACAAAATGAACTACATGGAGATGATCGCCTACCACAAAAAAAACAAAGCTGACCTTACCGTAGCCGTCATTGAAATGGATAAGAGCCTTTCCCGTCATTTGGGCGTTCTGGAAGTAGACGAAGAATTCCGGGTCATTGGTTTTGAAGAAAAACCAACTGTACCAAAGACTATTCCCGGCCACCCTGACTTGATCTTGGCCAATATGGGAGTTTATGTTTTTAATACAGAAGTATTAGTGCGCCGCGTAATTGAAGATGCTAAAAATCCAGACTCGCAACATGATTTTGGGAGAAATGTTATTCCCGCCATGATTAATCAAGACCGGGTATATGCCTACAGTTTTCGCGACGAAAATAAAAAAGTGGCCAAATATTGGCGCGATATTGGCACCATCGATGCCTATTATGAAGCCAGTATGGATTTAATTTCCGTTGACCCCCAATTCAATATTTATGACCAAGAGTGGCCTATTCGCACTTTCCACCCCCCCACCCCACCAGCGAAAACGGTCTTTTATGAAGAACATCCGGGGGGCAGGATTGGCGGAGTTTATAGCTCCCTCATCTGTCATGGTTGCATTATTAGTGGCGGCAAGGTTTTTCGTTCTATTCTATCTCCTTGGGTGCGCGTCCATAGTTATGCCGAAGTTCGCGACTCTATTCTCATGGAGGGAGTAGAAGTAGGCCGCCATGCTCGTTTAAATCGGGTTATCGTGGATAAAAGAGTTAAGATTCCCGAGGGATATCAGATTGGTTACGATTTAAAAGAAGATGCGCAGAAATTCACCGTTTCCGAGTCAGGCATTGTCGTCATCCCCAAAGGAACTCTCCTGGCCTAATCTTTAACCTCTTTATTTATTCCTTTTGGGTAGAAAATTAATACTTCTTTTCTGTTTCTTCTAAGGAAGGTTTTTTCTTTACTTCGGAGGGTAAGACTAAATGGACTACCTGGCCAGTTTCTCCCAGCCGACCTTGACGGACACCATTGAAAGTTAACTCCACTCCTCCGGCATTACCAATCGTAATCTTAAATTGTCTTCTAGCCGTCCAGGTAGCTATTTCCTTGGGCTGTAATAAAGCTTCTATTTCTTTCTCCTCATCTGCTTTAAGGCGCAACCAAGTTTTTTCTATGGCCTTTATTTTCAGTACATGACGCCTTTCCTTCTTTTTCTCTTCAGCTACCACGGGAGCTGGTTTTTCGGGAATAACAGTTAAAGGAGGTGCAGAAGTTTCTATCTTTTTTTCTTCGGGTGGAGTAATCGGGGGTGGAGGAGGTTCTTCTGTTGGGCCGGGAACTTTAACTTTAATTTCCGGGGTAACTTGGGCTGCCGGCGGGGGAGAGAATGGAGGGCTGGGAGGAGAAGGGGGTTTTTTGGATAAAGAGTAATAAAGAATTATCCCTAACAATATCAATAAAATAGGTATTAGGATTTGGGCAACTCGAGGAATTTTCTTTTCTCCCGCGGTTCTTTTTATGGGCAAAGATAAATCCCCGCCCTTAGTTTGCCTTTCATACATTTCTAAAATCTTTTGCCCATCTAAACCAACTTGATGGGCGTAAGCGCGCAAAAAGCCGCGGACGAATACGGGGGGCGGCAGGAGGTGAAATTCATCCTTTTCCAGAGCTTCCAAATTTTTTAAAGTTATCTTAGTAGCTCGAGCAATAGCTTCTAAAGAGATATTCTTTCTTTCCCTTGCTGAGCGCAGGTAGGTTCCCAGGGTAATGTTTTCTTCCCTCATGAATCTTTTTCCTTATTTTTACTCGATCCTAATTTTTGCTCCAACCATTTTAAACTTTTCTTTATATCCAAAGAAGATGATGCTTTGCGCCAATAATAAAAGTCGCCTGCTTTTTCCACTTCTACTTTTTGGCCGATCTTTAGATCTTTTTCTTGACTGCGCGCTATAATTCTCTGCCCGTTTTTAAAGCGCACAAATCCCAAAGTAAGGGGAGCGGGTACTCCCTCCGGGGTAGTGTAAAGAATAGTGAAGGTTTCTAAAGTTCCCTCTTTTTCGTCTGGGGAAAAAGAAGTTAACTGCCCGCGTCCAGATTTATTCTCAGCCAAAGGACGGGCTTGAAAAGATGGTTTCCAATAGACGGGAGTAGCCCGGTAAAAATCGGTGCGTTCTAAGATGGTTACTAAATTATTATTGGCTAAACCACCAATATTTTGGGTTAAACCAATGCGCGCCCCGGCTACTTGGCGGGCTGGTTCTACTGCTCCTTTCAATTGCCAATATACTTCCGCAATCTGGGCCAGTCCCGACGCTCCTACAGGGTGACCCCGCGCTTTTAAACCCCCCGAGGGATTAATGGGCAATTTCCCCTTAAGAGTAGTTAGGCCCTCTTCTACTGCCCGCCATGCTTGTTTGGGGGGGAAGAATCCTAAATCTTCTAAACCAATAATTTCAAAAGAAGTGAAGGCATCGTGAATTTCCGCTAAAGAAATATCCTTAGGCTCTATCTTGGCCATCTGATAGGCTTGCTGAGCAGCTAATTGGGTGGAACGAAAAGAGGTTAGGGAGTCTCGATGGCGCACCGCCATTGTATCCGTGGCATGGCCTAAACCGGAGACGCGGATTAATTTCTTGTCCGCAGTCAAAACTACGGCTACGGCCCCATCTGTAATGGGTGCGCAGTCATAAGTGCGTAAAGGAAAAGCAACCCATTTAGAGTTAAAATAATCTGCCTCGGAAATTATTTTGCGGAATTGGGCGTAGGGATTAAGAGAGCCATTATAATGATTTTTTATGGCCACCTTACTCAAAATGGACTGCATTTTCTCGGGAGAAAGTTTAGCCTCATACTGATATCTTTGGGTAATCATAGCGGCCAGGGCAGGCATCGTCGCCCCATAGTTTCTCTCTTGGGGATCGATTACTTCAGCTAAGATCTTAGTCGTTCGCGCTGTGGGCAAATGAGTCATTTTCTCGCCGGCAATAACCAATACATTTTTATGGTAACCAGAAGCGATGGAATAGAAAGCTGATTCAAAGACGGCTGAACCAGTGGAAGAGGCTGTTTCAATTCTGGAAGAAGGTATACCAGCTAACCCTAATCGATCGGCAATCATAGCCGCAATATTACTATCCCCCGTAAACTCTTCTACATTCATCACCCCAATGAAGATGTAATCAATTGCTGGTACCTGGGCCTCCAATATGGCTTTAGAAGCTGCTTCCGTCATTAGTTCAGGCAAAGATAGTTGGCTCTTGCCAAATTTGGTCATGCCCGCGCCTGCGATGTAAACTTCCCCGGCCATAGTGCTCCCCGCTTAAATTTAATTTGATTATACAGAATCACTAATTATTTGTCGAGGTCAAGAGAACCTGACCCTGACCGTCGATCATTTTAAATTTTCTCGTCGGCACGAAACAGGTGGGAGGGGGAGAGGCGAAATTAAAATTAGCGGGGACATATTTGTCTATACCAGATAAGCTTGAATAATAGCTTCCTTCTAACAGCTTTAATTTTCACTACCTTAATTTAGGCTTGCTGAAGTTGCCACGTCAAAAGAAACGTGATAGATTTTTTTAATAGAGATCTCGGAAAAACTGACTCTTCGGTCACTCCCGCGAAAGCAAAAGTCCAAAAATGCCTTGAAAATACCGGATTCCAGCCTGCTTCATGCTTGAGCAGGAGTGACGTAATTAAATCCCGAGGGACTTATTCAGAGATCTCCCATAAATATCTGGCCCATGAGGAGTTAACAGCTAATGGATAAAATTGAATTTCTCCAACCTATTTTTCATCCGCGATCCATCGCCATTATAGGTGCTTCCTCTCAAGTAGAAAAATGGGGTTACCGCATGGTCTCCCGTCCCGCCCAAACTGGTTATCGCGGAGACATTTACCCGGTTAACCCCAATAGCAAAGAAATTGCCGGACTTAAAACATACCCCACCATTGCTGACCTCCCTTTCGGTATTGATCTGGCCGTAATCACTCTGCCTGCGGCCATGGTTCCTAATGCTCTGCAGGAGTGTTTGGCCAGGGGCATGAAGGGAGCAATAGTGATCTCGGCTGGCTTTGCGGAAGCTGGGGAAGAGGGAAAAAAATTGCAAGCGGAAATCCGGGAGATTGCCCGCCAAGCCCGTATTCCACTGGTGGGACCTAACTGTATGGGCATCTGGAGCGCACCGGTCAGTTTAAATTTAGCCTTTGAGGAAGCACCTCTTCGCGGTTCCATCTCTTTCATCTCCCAAAGCGGCACTTTGGGTAATTATCTTATGCTTTTGGCCCGTGCTAAGGGTTATAGCTTCCGGGCTTTCGTCTCCAGTGGTAATCAAGCTGTGCTGGAAGCAACCGACTTCCTCGAATATTTTGGCCAAGATGAAGGTACCAAAGCTATTATCCTTTACTTAGAAGGCCTCCAAGATGCTTCCAGATTTGCTAAAGTAGTTAGGAATATTGTCCCCCAAAAACCAATATTAATTTATAAAGCCGGCCGGTTCGATGTGGGCGTAAGAGCAGCTCTTTCGCATACAGCTTCTATGGCTGGCAATGATCGCGTCTTTGATTCTTTTTGCCAGCAGGTTGGTCTAATTCGCTGCTATGACCCTTTGCATACTTTCGATATGGCCGTAGCGCTTACTACCCAGCCCTTACCCAAAGGCAAGCGGGTGGCCATTATCTCTGGCGGTGGGGGCTACTGTGTAACCATGGCGGAAGCAGCTTGCGCTTGGGGGCTGGAAGTTCCGCCTCTTGATTATGCCACGGCCCAGAAGATTAAAGAAATTCTCCATCCTTTTGCTCCTTTCCCTTTAAACCCTGTAGATGCTGCTTCTGACGTACGCCCCATGACTTACGCCCGGGTCATAGATATACTTATGGGCTTGGATTATATCGATGGCGTTTTTATGATGATTCCTTTTATGTTTGAATTCCAGTTACGTTCCGCCGCGGCCATCCGGGAACTCGTCGATGCTACCGAGATTATATGCGGATTGCCTACTAAATATGGTAAACCTATTTTAGGTAATATGATCCCGCGCGTCAGTGTTGGCCCGGCTCTCGACCTCTTTCAAAAAGCCGGCATACCTTTCTTCGCCACGCAGGATGAATCGGCGCGGGCCATGTCCGGATTAGTGCGCTATGCCCAGATCATCTCCCTTGCCAAAGAGGTTCCCTTTTCTGCAGAAAAGCCGCGATCCCCTCGCGCAGATCAGCCAACTGCATATGTAAGCCCAGTTGACCCTGTAAATATTCCAGAGCGTGATTGAAGTCCATATCCATAATGGTATAGAAGGATCTTTTACCAAAGGCGATTACGGCTGGACTAAAAGAGGCTAACTTGTGGGCCACTTCCGCCACCTTCTGGGAAAATTCTGTTTTCGGTACACAATAATTAATCAGCCCAATCTTTGCTGCTTCGGCAGCGGAAATCCTTTCTCCTAAGAGGCATAATTCGAGCGCTTTTTTGGGTCCTAAATGGCGAATCAAAACGGCCGTAACTATGTAAGGCCATAATCCCCGCTTAATCTCGGGAAGACCAAACTGAGATTCCTCACTGGCCACAACTAAATCACAGGAAAGACAAAGACCAAGACCGCCAGCTAAACAATAACCATCAACTGCGGCCAAGATGGGTTTGGCGCAAGCATTCATCTTGGCCAAAAGCTGAGCGAAGAGGCCTCTTTCTCTTTGTTGTTCCCACAACGGTTTATCTCCGAAGCTGGCCGAAAGATCTGCCCCGGCACAAAACGCTTTTCCTCCTGCTCCCGTAAGGACAATAGCTCTTACCTCCGCTGCTGTTTCCCAGTTATCGATTAAAGAACTTATTGCTTTTATTACCTGAGCATTGAGGGCATTTTGGGCTGCCGGCCGATTAATTATTATCGTGCCCACTCGATCTTTAACTTCCCCGAGAACCTCTTCCTGATTACTCATTTTTCTTTCCTCCTTTGGGCGATCTTCTCTTGATTCCTAAAATTTCTCTGGCCTCCTCTGGATTGGCCGCTTCCCGGCCTACTTCATGCGCCATTTTTACTAAGGTCTCTATTAATTGACCATTGCTCGTGGTCTTTCTCCCGTCGGGCAAATAAAAAGTATCTTCTAAGCCCGTCCGCGCATTCCCGCCCAGTTCTAAGCAGCGCCGATGCAAGGGCCAAACTTCCGCCCTCCCTATGGCTATAACCTGCCAGGAACTTTCCGGAGGCATTTCCTCGAGAAGAAGAGGCAGCCAACTGGGCTTGGCTGGCATACCGCTCGCCACGCCCATGACTAAGGAGATATGCGCCGGGCCCGTGAACATCCCATTTTCTTTATAGAGGCCGACACTGCGCACAATTCCTGTATCAAAGCACTCAAACTCTGGCAAAATGTCGTTAGCCATCATCACTTTTAAAAACTTGTTTACTTTTTCTACTGGATTGTCAAAGAGAATCGGAGGCCAGGCCCACTGCCCATCTTTTCTGGTCTTTAAATAGTTGAGTGAGCCAGCATTGCAAGCAGCCATCTCCGGGCGAAATTTTTCTAAGCAACTTAAAGGGCCGGAAATGTCCGGTCCAGGTGTTCCGGTACTCATGTTTATTATAATTTGCGGGACTCGTGCTTTAATTGCTTCAATGATCCGCCCCACTGTCTCCAAATCCCAAGTAGGCAGATGGCCTTTACCCGGGGACTGATTGCGGAAATGACAGTGCACTACGGTCGCTCCAGCATTAAAAGCTTCTTGCGCATGAGCAGCCATCTCCTCGGGAGTCACGGGTACCTGATGGACTTGGGGGTCAGTGAGGACCCCAGTTAAAGCACAAGTGACCACCACCTTAGAGTTAATGCTCATTCATCTTCTCCTTTCGCGCTTATTAGGCTATTTCCTCAGCCCCATATGGTAAGAGATAAACCTTTTCCCTACTATGTTCTTCCTCTCTTCTATGGGACTTATTAAGTTGGCCCAGGCCTACTAAGGATCTTGGCCCGCTTGGGTAACTTCTCTTTTTTTTGCCGCGTTATCTCTAAAGCCTCCGTAATTATTTTGCGGGTGTCTTTGGGTTCAATGATCTCATCAACTACTTGAGCTGTCCAACTTCTGGCTGCTTCAAAAACTTCTAATTTTTCCCGGGCCCGATTTAAATACCCTTCATAAGCATCTTCTTCCACACCCAATCTATAGAATTGCCGCAGGTCAAAAGTAGATGCTTGAATAGCGAAGCGCGCTATAGGCCAGGCATAACAAAGGTCGACGCCCATTCCTTTTACTCCACCTAAGATAATACCTCCCGCATCAGCATAGGCTTCCCGCAAGACAATGGTAATTTTAGGAATAGTAGCCGTGGCGTAAGTATAAAGAATTTTCCCTAAATGGCGCAGCAGACCTTTGGCTTCTTGGTCTTCCCCCGGAACCATAGGTGGAGTATCAACTAAATTGATTAGGGGAATATTATAAGCATCCAGCACTTGCAGAAAACGGTAGTATTTGTCGCAGGCATCAATTTCTAAAGCACTCCTCTTCACTTTAGGGTTATTGGCTACGATACCGGCCACCTCTCCATTAAAGCGGCAAAAGCAAGTAATAATCTGGGGGGCATAATTATCCTTGATCTCTAAGTACTCACCTTCATCTACCAAAAGGCGAATTACTTCGTGCATATCATAGGGACTCTCATACTCATCAGGGACGACCTCTAAAAGTTCTTTTATTTCTCTCTGCGGATTATCGTTAGTCAGTTTATAAGGTGGTTTTTCGCGGTAATTGCTTGGTAAATAACTTAACAACCGGCGGGCTTTTTGAATAGTGTCCTGGTCATTATCTCCAACGAGGTCACAAGTTCCACTGTAAACCATGTGGTAGTCAGCTCCACCTACCTCTTGACTAATCTTCTCGGAAGTGGCCGCTTCGGTCATGCGTGGCCCTCCCAACCACAGATTGGCTGAAGTTCTGCTCATTAACAAAAAATCGCAAAGAGCAGGAGCGTAAGCCTGGCCGGCAATGCAGGGGCCCATCAACACATTTATTTGGGGAATTAAGCCCGAATAGCGCGAAATGAGCGCAAAATACCAATCTAACCCCCCAGTGGGCACATCGCGATAACCTAACCTGCCTCCGGAGGAATCAAGCAACCAAACCATGGGTATGCCCCAACGAGCCGCTAAGTTGATTAATTGGGCACATTTCTGCAGATGCTGCGTGCCAATGGAGCCACCATAAACTGTAAAATCACTGGCATAAATGGCTACCATCCGCCCATCTACGCGGCCCGTACCTACAATTGCTCCATCGCAGGGAGCCTCTGACTTCTTACCATCAATTCTTACCCCTGTAGCTCCTACCGCCGACCCTAACTCGCTAAAAGTCCCCGGATCAATGAGGCAGGCAATTCTCTCCCGAGCAGTTAATTTACCCCGGCTATGTTGCCGATCAATCTGTTCTTTACCCCCTCCCAGGAGATTTTTCTGCTGCAGCTCGTGCAACCTTTGAATGGCCTTTTCCATCCGCTCGCCCATCTTTTTACCTCCTCGTTCAGGCTGGCTTAATCGACCTTTTCTTCTCGGGTAATTCTTCATGCTTGTTGGCTAAGGCTTGTAATGCTTTTACGATCTTGGGTCGGGTATCCCGGGGATCAATTACTTCGTGAACTGTGTAATAGGTATTCCAGAATTTGCCCATATTTAAAACGCTAAACTGTTCTTTGAGAATGCCCAAGAGAAAATTGTATACCTGATCATACCTTCCTTCTTCTTTAGCTTTGGCCAATTCTTTATGGAAGATGGCGTGGACCACTGTTTCTGGACCAGTGGGCGCAAATTCCGTGGTCGGCCATCCATAAACAAAATCTGGAAACATAGCTGAACAGCCCATAACGATATTTGCTCCCCCATAGGCCCGCCGCAAGACAATGGTAATCTTCGGCGAAGTTAAGTGAGCATAAGTGTGCAGTAATTTCGACCCGTGGCGGATCACTCCCAATTTTTCCCATTTGTCTCCAGGAGGAAAGGCTGTGGTATCTACTATATTAATCTGGGGAATATTGAAGGCATCTAAAAAGGTCATGAAGCGATCATATTTATCCGAGGAGTCAGGCTCCAAGATCCCGCTAAGTTCCTCAGGGTTGTTGGCCACCAGACCACAAACTTGATTATTAAAACGACAAAAGCCCAGGACTAAATGATTAGCAAAATTTTCTTTAAGCTCAAAAAATTCACCTTTATCGACCAGGTGCGTAATAATTTCATGAATGTCGTAGGTAAATCTGGGATCGTCCGGCATTACCTCTACCAAATCTTCTTCTCTTCTCTCTGGATCATCACCCATCTCCACTACCGGCGGTTTTTCCCAGCAGTTCTGGGGAAGATAGGTGAGGAGTTTTTTGGTCAGGGCAATTGCTTCTTCATCAGTATCAGCTACCAAATCACATTGGCCACTCTTTTCCATATGAAAATCAGCCCAGCCAGCCTCCGGGGTATTTTTCTCTCCTCCCAGCCACAAAAAACCAGTTCGTCGATTCATGATCAAAAAATCAGACAAAACAGGGACTACCGCCGAAACCCCCGTACAGGGACCCAAGATTAAAGAAATTCTGGGAACAATTCCGGAGATCAACGAATAATTCCTTAAGAATTGGCCAAGGCCATTAAAACCGATATCCCCGCCTTTGAAACTGAGCCTCTCCCCTGCGGAATCGATAATGCCGATTATAGGCTGTAAGCGTTGCCCAGCCATCTTCGCTAAATCAGCTAATTTCCAAACTCCTTGGTCCCCTAAAGACCCGGACATGACGGTAAAGTCTGTGGCATATACAAGTACTGGCCTTCCCTGAATTTGCCCAAAACCCGTTATTACGCCATCGCCCGGACTGGGCCTGTTTTTTCCATCCCAAGGCGCTCGGTTATCGCGAATTAAGGAACCTATCTCTTCAAAAGTTCCGGGGTCGAGTAATAAATTAATCCGCTCCCTCGCTGAAAGCTTCCCCAAACTGTGCTGGCGGGTAAGACGCTCCGCACCTCCTCCAACCTGGCTTTCTTCTTTAAGTGTCTCCAATTTTTTGAGAAAACCATCCATCCATTTGCCCATTAGTTTCTCCTGCTTTTATGTTTAGGCTCGGTTGTTAAAAGTTAATCCCCCACGGCAGGGTGGGGTTGTTATAAAACTTTTAATTACGCTCCCACACCCATTCTTTCCCCGTTGAAAAGAGGAGACCGTACGGAGAAAATAATTTTCTCAGCTAAGAAATTCTTCACCATTTAGCGAGACTTTACCTTAAAAGCAAAAACCCCTTGCTCTTCAAAAAAAATCCTGGCATAATGGCCAGCAGTTAATACTCGCTATTATATTAAAAAATATAATCAGGGGAGTCAAGGTTGAAACAGGATGAGATGATTATGACGAATAAAAAGGTGGAAGTTAGGGCCCCTATGTCAGGTATCTTCTACCGGAAGCCTGCACCCGACCAACCACCTTATGTGGAGGTGGGTGATATGGTGGCTAAAAAACAAGTATTAGCTCTCTTAGAAACGATGAAAGTCTTTCAAAAGATAAAAGCTCCTGTGGCGGGACGAATAGTGGAGATTGCTTGCCCGAATGAAGCGGCGGTAAAAGATAATGATCTTCTCTTCGTAATTGAAATTACCTCTTATTAATGGGAGCATAAAATAAACGCCATCTTAAGGCGTGGTTTGGGAAGCCCAAGGGCTTGGCCTACGAGAAATTAAATAAATCCCAAATGTAGGGCAAGGGCTTGCCCCTTGCCGCATTTGGTTTTATTTCTTAGGCGTAATTAAGGCACAATTTCATTTGGAAAACTCGATAAAGCCAGACCACGGAGGAAGATAAGATTGATAAGTTTAAATATTCAATTGCTCCGATTAATAAAGGCAGGTTATGTTTTCTAAGATTCTTATTGCCAACCGGGGAGAAATCGCCGTCCGCCTAATTAGAGCTTGCCAAGAATTGGGCATCAGATGCGTGGCTGCTTATTCCGAAGCAGACCAGAATAGTTTGCCTGTATTTTTGGCTGAAGAAAAAATTTGCGTCGGTCCCCCATCCAGTAGCAAGAGCTATTTAAATATGGATAATATCATTCAGGCGGCCTTAATAACCAAAGCTGAAGCTGTCCATCCAGGTTATGGCTATTTGGCGGAGAACGGACAATTTGCCCGCAAATGCGCTGAACATGGCCTTATTTTTATCGGACCTACTCCCGAAAATCTGGAATTGAGTGGGGACAAGATTACTTGTAAAAAGATTATGGAAAAAGCGGGAATCCCGGTCATCCCTTGGAGCCAAAAGCTGATTAATAGTTTTGATGAAGCCAAGCATTTTTCGCAAATTTTGGGTTACCCAGTTATGCTGAAAGCGACAGCCGGCGGCGGAGGAAGGGGGATCAGGATTTGTCCCAATGAGGAAAGCCTGCGTACAGAATTCCCCATAGCCAAGATAGAAGCCCAAGCAACTTTTGGTCATGATGGACTATACATCGAAAAATGTATCTCCTCGGCCCGCCACATTGAATTCCAAATTTTGGCCGATAAAAAAGGAAAAGTCATCCAATTAGGCGAGCGAGAATGCACTATTCAAAGGAGATATCAAAAGTTGATCGAAGAATCCCCATCGCCACGTCTAACCCCGCTTCTAAGGCAAAAAATGGGCCGCGCCGCTTTAGCGGCGGCGCAGGCCGTTAAATATTTTAATGCGGGTACAGTGGAATTTCTTTTAGATGAGGAGGATAATTTTTATTTTTTAGAGATCAATGCGCGCATTCAGGTAGAACATCCAGTTACGGAGATGACCACCGGTGTAGATTTAATCAAGGCTCAGATCCACCTGGCTGCTGGTCAAGATTTGACTTTAAGTGAAGAAGAGATAAAGCCGCGGGGTTGGGCGATAGAATGTCGTCTTAACGCGGAAGATCCAGCCCAAAATTTTAAGCCTTCCCCTGGTTTAATCACGGAATTCCATGCCCCCGGAGGTTTTGGGGTCAGATTAGACACGCACATTTACCAAGGCTATGAGCTTCCCATATATTATGATTCCCTTATCGGTAAACTCATCACCCACGATGCTACCCGCTCCGGAGCTATCAGGATTATGAAAAGAGCTCTGCGGGAGTTGCGCATCCAACCCATTAAAACTACCATTCCTCTATATCTGCAAATTATGGATGATCCGCTCTTTCAGGAAGGAAGATTTAACACGGCTTTTATTAAAAGATTTGTGCCCGAGGAAGAGGAAGAAGAAGAATAAAAAATGGGGCGGGTTAATTTAAAACTTTATATCCCGCCCCTGAATATTTATTACTTTACCGCATTTTTGAGGGCTTTTCCCGGGCTAAATTTGGGAACTTTTTTGGCCGGGATCTTAATTTCTTTTCCGGTCTGGGGATTACGCCCGATCCGGGCTTTGCGGCGGCCTACACTGAAAGTGCCAAAGCCCACCAGGGTGACACTCTGTCCTTTTTTTAAAGTTTTGGTAATCGTGTCTAAAACACAGGTCACGGCCTCTTCGGCTTTTTTCTTGCTCCCCACTACTTTGGCAACTTCCGCTACCAAATCACCTTTGTTCATCTATATCACCTCCTTCATTTTTAAGATAAAATAAAACGCCATTATATTTTAATTCATATGACAAACTTGTCAAATGTTTTTTACGATTGAATGATAACCTTTTCAAAAAAATCTTGCCCTCTTCCTTATCCTGTGATAATTTTGTCAATGTAAAAAATGAACTATTTTGCCATAACAAAGGAGAAAAGTATGCCTAAAGAATTTCATCCACCAGCCCGCATTTTGATGGGACCGGGGCCCAGTAACGTCGATCCCCGAGTGCTTTTAGCCATGGCCAAACCTTTAGTCGGTCACCTTGATCCCGAATTTATCCGCATTATGAACAACCTGCAAGAATTGCTGCGCACGATTTTTGGGACCAAGAATCAGCTCACTATCCCCATTTCGGGCACAGGCAGCGCCGGAATGGAGGCCGCTTTTGTCAATGTGGTCGAACCTGGGGACAAAGTATTGGTCTGTGTTAATGGTGTTTTTGGGGAAAGAATGACTGATGTGGCTGATCGGTGTGGGGTGCAAGTCCGCCCTCTTTCGACTACCTGGGGAAAGCCATTTGATCCGCAAATGATTAGAGATGAACTGCGCACTTTCCGTCCGCAAGTTTTAGCCATCGTCCATGCGGAAACTTCCACCGGTGTCCTCCAGCCTATGGAAGAAATACGCGACATTCTAAAAGAATTTCCGGAAACATTGTTCTTAGTGGACACGGTTACTTCCTTAGGTGGCCATCCTGTAAAAGTAGATGAATGGGGAATTGATATTTGTTATAGCGGCACTCAAAAATGCCTAAGCTGTCCTCCGGGATTGGCGCCCATTACTTTTTCTGAAAAAGCCCTCCAGAAGATCAAGAAAAGAACTAAGAAAGTTCAAAGCTGGTACTTGGATATGAATTTAGTGGGTAAATATTGGGGCAGCGAACGAACTTACCACCATACAGCGCCGATCAGCATGAATTACGCCCTTTTGGAAGCCTTGCGCATTATCCACGAGGAAGGCCTGGAGAATCGCTTTGATCGGCACCGCCGTAATCACCTGGCTTTAGTGCGGGGCCTTGAAGCTATGGGCCTCTCTATGTTAGTAGAAGAACCCTTTAGACTTTGGTCTTTAAATGCCGTCAGAATCCCTCCGGGGATTGATGATGTCCAATTGCGCAAAAAACTCTTAGACGAATACAATTTGGAAATTGGCGGTGGCTTAGGAACCCTTAAAGGGAAGATTTGGCGCGTGGGCTTAATGGGCTATTCATCTTCAGAAACTAATGTCCTCTATTTCCTTATGGCTTTGGAACAAGCCTTACGTGCTCAAGGGTATGAAGTCCCTAAGGGGGCAGGAACCACCGCGGCCCAAGAATTTTATAATCAAGTCAAATAAAATGGATCAAAAACGCCGTCAACAAATCAAGAAAAAATTAGCCGCCATCGTCGGCGAAAAATGGGTTTTACACTCGCCGGTGGACCTTTGGGTGTATGGTTATGATGCTTCTTTGGCCACCTCCCTTCCTGATTTTGTGGTTCTGCCTGAAAATGTGCAGCAGATAGCCGCTGTTGTGCGCCTAGCCCTAAAAGAAAAAATTCCTTATCTTCCCCGTGGAGCAGGAACTAATCTGACCGGAGGTTCTATACCCACCCGAGGGGGGATAGTGATAGAAATCTCCCGCCTAAAATCTATAACAGATATCGACCTACCTAATTTACGGGCGGAAGTAGAAGTGGGCGCTACTAACTTAGAAGTCCAGAACGCCTTAAATCCTTTAGGCTACCTTTATGCCCCTGATCCGGCCAGTCAAAAAGTTTCCACTATGGGAGGTAATATAGGAGAGAACTCCGGCGGCCCTCATTGCTTAAAATATGGCGTTACTACCAATCATGTGCTCGGCTTGGAAATGGTCATGCCGGATGGACAGATCATTACCTTGGGCGGAAAATGTTTAGATCCCTTAGGCTACGACTTAGTTGGTCTAATGGTCGGTTCTGAAGGAACTTTGGGTATAGCTTCGCGCGTGACCATCCGCCTCCTTCATCAATCCCAGGGTGTGCAAACTATTTTAGCTATCTTTGACTCCCTTGACGATGCCAGTCGCACCGTCTCGGCTATCATTGCCGCGGGCATAATTCCTGCTGCTTTGGAGATGATCGACCAAGTAGTGCTGCGGGCGGTGGAGGCCTCGGTCAAAGCTGGCTATCCTTTGGATGCCCAAGGAGTGCTCATCATCGAGATAGATGGTATCCGGCAAGGTTTGGCCAGGCAAGCTGAACGCATTCGGCAAATCTGCCAAGAAAATGGGGTGCGTGAAATAAGGATCGCCAAGGATGCAGCCGAGCGGGAAATTCTTTGGAAAGGGCGGCGAGGAGCGTTCGGTGCGGTCGCCAGAGTAAAAACAAGCTACCTCTGCGCTGATGGCACTGTGCCGCGAACTCAGCTACCCAAGGTATTGCGCCAAGTAAAAGAGATTGGCCAAAAATATGACTTGACTATCGGTAATGTCTTTCATGCGGGCGACGGCAACCTCCATCCTTTAATTCTTTTCGACGACCGCGAACCAGGAGTCAGGGAAAAAGTAATCCAAGCGGGAGCGGAGATTCTAAAGGCCTGCGCTGAAGCCGGCGGAACTATTAGCGGCGAGCACGGGATTGGTTTAGAAAAAATCGATTCTATGCCCTTGATCTTTTCGGCAGACGACATAGCCTGCATGCGTCAAATAAAAGAAGCTTTCGATCCCCAAAACCTCTGCAATCCGGGCAAGATTTTTCCACCCATAGAAAAAATTTCATCTAAGCAGCCGAATTATTCATCCGCTTATGCTCAGGGTGACTTTGCCAGTTCCCTAAAAAAAATAGTTGGCGCAGAAAATTGTTGGCCGGAAGAAAAAAATAATGAACTTGCCGTGGATGGTCAAGTTCCTCCCTGGGTAGTTTTTCCTGAAGATATAGACCAGGTGCAAGCGGTTCTCACCTTGGCTGCTGAAAAAAAAGCTTCTTTGATTCCTATGGGCGGGGGAACCAAAATAGGGCTGGGCCAACCGCCTTTGTCTTTAGCAGCTGTCCTCAATTTGTCGCGCTTAAACCAAATTATCGATTTAGACCTAGAAAACTTAACTATTACCTTGGCGGCCGGCGCAAAATTAGCGGCTATCCAAGAATCTCTGGCCCAGCATGGGTATTTTATTCCTTTGGATCCTCCATATGCTCAGGCCACAATCGGCGGGATTTTAGCCGCCAATGATAGCGGGCCCAAGAGACTCTTATACGGGAGCGCTCGGGATATCACCTTAGGGATGAAAGTAGTTTTGCCCGGAGGAAAACTTATTAATGCTGGTGGCAAGACAGTTAAAAATGTATCCGGTTATGACCTAACCAAATTATTCATCGGCACCTTAGGAACTTTAGGCGTTATAGTGGAAGCAACATTGCGTCTCTTTCCTCTGCCCGAAAAAGAGATAATTCTCTTGCTCAAT
>CAZAGD010000004.1:0-10806 GCA_964484485.1 uncultured Syntrophaceae bacterium | reverse complement strand
AGAGTAATTCATCATTTCTCCTGCATTTTTCCCCCCTCTCCGGCGGGACTGTGTCGCCATGGAAAGAAAGGGATAGAGGCAGGCCAGAGGCAGGCATTCATTCAGAATCATGAGGCAGTAGAACTTCCATAGGTGCGAGCGGATTTATAAGCTTAATCATATTGCTCAGTTTAACTTTCCGCCTGCCCTTTGCGGAAAATCGTTGGTCGATTTTGGACATCTTCTTTTCCCGCCGATGCTTCTTCATTCATGCCTGCCTCTGGCCTGCCTCTGGCGCCTTCACCAAATGTTAGCTATTTACTTATTAATCGGAGCAATTAAATATTTACAATTATCACTCTTATCTTACTCCGTGGTCTGGCTTTATCGACTTTCACCAATGAAATTGTGTATTAATTACCCATAAGAAATAAAACCAAATGCGGCAAGGGACAAACCCTTGCCCTACATTGGAGATTTTTTTAATTTCTCGTAGGGCAAGCCCTTGCGGCTTGCTGAACCAGGCATTAAGATGTCGTTTATATTATGCTCCCGTTAATAATTACGAAACAGTCTCGGCGTAGAGAGGGCAGGCCCTCGCCTAGAAATCTCTCTCCATTTCAGTTAGGGCATGCATTTTAGGGGATTTTTCTGTTGACAAGAAATGGGAATTACATTATTTATAAAGTCGAATTTATAGAATTCTTTGCCCGCCAATAAGAATACTAAGCACTATATTAAAATAAATTTTAGCAGAGGGGAGGTGAACAGTCTTTTATTAATCACCAAGGGAGATCAATTTTATGAGAAAAAAATAGGTCAAGAGAAGGAACAATAAAAAGAAAAGAAAGGAGGGGCAAAGATGAAGTTAATTAATAAAATTAGGTTAGGTTTATTCATTTTGACGTTTTTTTCCTTTTCCAGTTGGTTATTAATCCCCAACCAAGCAATTCCCTTTACCAAACCCAATGATGTTTTTGATGTCAATAAAATGGGCGATATGTCCGATTTTGACCCTAACAAACCAATCACTCCTACTGGGGATACAATTAAAATAGCGATCGTTGCCTCTTTTTCAGGGCCGGCAGCTACGGTGGGAGAAATTTATTGGATATCCGTTCTTTGGGCAGCTCACGACATTAATAAAAGAGGGGGCATCTTGGTGGATGGCAAAAGGAAAAAAATTCAAGTGATTAAGGCAGATCACATGTCTGAGCCAGCTCAGACGAAGAAAATTTGCGAGCGGATGGTCCTGCAAGAAAAAGTTCATGTTTTATGGGGCACTAATGGCAGTCATTTAATGAAAATAATTAATGACACAGCGGCCAAATATAAAGTCATTGCCCAATGCACAGCCGCTCTTTCTGATGAACTTTATGATGCTACAAATTTTACCCGTTACTCCTTCATGACTTCCTTTTCCACAGAGCAAATCGGCCGCGGGTTAGCTTATTATTATGGGCAAATAAGAAAAAAGGAGAAAAAGTTTTACATCCTTTGCCAAGATTATCTTTTTGGCCACTCCTTAGCAGAAGGCTTCAAAAAGGGTCTAAAAGAATATTACCCTGAAGCCCAGATTGTCGGCGAGGACTATCATAAACTTTTCTTAACCGATTTTGCTCCTTATTTAACTAAAATTAAGGCCTCAGGCGCGGAAGTTGTTTATACTGGCGACTGGATTCCAGACGCCGCCAATTTGCTCAAACAAGCAAGGCAAATGGGTATTAAACTTCCTTTTGCCAATATATTCCTGGATGAGCCTAATTTCCTCCATGAGGTGGGAGTAGAGGGCACAAATGGGCTGGTTCATCTCAGCCAATATACGACAGAAGGTCCTTTCTTCAAAACCCCGGAGCAGATTAAATATTATCAAACTTGGAATAACCTTTGGAAGACCAAATGGACCGCTCCTTTCAACACGATGTTATACAAACATGGCACAGGCAATATTGGTTCTTACACCCAACAGACCTACTGGCTCTTGAGTGTTATAGAAAGAGCTGGAAGCACAGATCCAGAGAAGATCATCAAAGTCTGGGAAGGGGATAGTTACCAATATGTAAACGGCAAAATTTTAAAAATGAGGGCTTGTGATCATAAGGCCATTCAAGATCTTAATGTTTCTATTTATGTACCCCCCGCTGAGCAAAAAGTATCTTTTAACATCCCCCCTTATTATTGGTATGAAGGTTGCTCAAACGTTGGGCCATCTTATAAGATTCCTGCGGAAAAAGTACTCCCTAAAATGGATCGTAATATAGAGCGGTGCAAAGGGAAGAATGATTGGGGAGAATAAGCAATTTTAAAGCAAAACGCATAGCGCTAATAAAAAGGGAAACTAATACTTGGCGCTATGCGTTTTTCGATAGTGAGGAAAAAAGGCATGGATCCTAAAACAGCTATGTATATTGCCCAGGCCATTCATGGAATAGCTTATGGCATGGTTCTTTTCCTTGTTTCTTCGGGTCTAACTTTGATCTTTGGTATGATGGATATTTTAAATCTGGCTCATGCGGCCTTTTTCATGCTAGCCGCCTATTTTTGTTATCAATTCTTGCTCATTACTGGAAACTTTTGGTTGGCCTTACTCTTGGCACCAGTGGTTACCGCCTTTTTTGGAATTCTCACAGAAAGATTTCTTTTGCGCAGAATCCATGCTTATGGATTAATGAGTCAATTGATTTTAACTGTGGGGGTATCTTTAGTTATTTTGGCGGCCGTGAAGATCTTCTGGGGGACAGAGAATCTTCCAGTTAAAGTTCCAGATTATTTATCAGGCCTTATAATGATAGGCGGTTTGGAATACCCGATTTACCGTATCTTTGTGATTCTCCTTTCTTTAATTGTTTTAGCCATCATGGCTCTACTTCTGTATAAAACGCGCCTGGGCAAGATAGTGCGGGCCGCTGTATCTGATGCAGACATGGTCAATGCTTTAGGAATTAATATTCCTTTAGTTTCAACTTTTGTCTTTGGAGTGGGCATATGGTTAGCCGGTGTGGCGGGAGTGGCCATAGCACCTATTTTAACCGTATTTCCTGGCCTGGCCGATCAAATGGGCATGGATGCCTTTGTGGTCGTGATCACGGGAGGCTTCGGAAGTCTTAAAGGAGCTTTTATAGTTTCCATAATTTTTGGCTTATTGAGTTCTTATGGAGTGCAATTTGTTTCCCAACTCGCTCCTCTTTTAATGTTTGCCTTTATGGCCATAGTATTAATTATCCGCCCCTTAGGCCTCTTTGGAGAAAGAGAATGAATATTAAATTAAAATGGCTCTGCGGAGGAGGAATCCTTTTTCTTCTCCTTTTTTACCCGAAATTGTTTGGTATATATTACACTAACCTATTTATTACTTTTGCCATTTTTGCTGTTTATTCTGTCTCTTTTAATTTGCTCTTGGGGTTTACCGGGCTCTTTAGTTTTGGCCATGCCATGTTTTTTGGCGTAGGAGGTTATGGGACTGCTCTGGCTTTGAAACATATTTCTGGTTTGCCTTTATTGGCGGCAGTCTTCGCTGGAATGCTGGCTGCTGCCGTTTTTGCTCTTATTTTATGCCCTATAGTTATCAGAGTGTCTGGCGCAGCTTTTGCTATGTTGCATTTGGCTTTTGGACAACTCATGTTTGTTATGGCGTTAAAATTACGCGGTCTTACGGGCGGGGAAGATGGTATTGGTGGGTTCCCCTTACCGCCTTTGCGTATTCCTGGTCTTTTTTCTATTGATATGAAAGCGCCCGAAAATTTCTATTATTTTGCTTTGTTAGTTTTGGGGATTAGTTTAGGGATAATGTGGTTTTTTGTTAAAACTCCTTTTGGCCAGGTAATCGTAGGCATTCGTGATAATGTCAAAAGGATCGAATATTTGGGTTACAAAGTCCCCCAAAGTAAAGCAGTAGTCTATACTGTATCTGCAGCTTTTGCCGGTGTTGCCGGATCAATTTTTGCTTTATTTCAAAATTTAATTTCCGCAAGCGCTTTGGGGATTTTGACTTCTTTTGCTCCCATCGTTAATACCTTGGTGGGGGGAATGGGCAGTTTTTTTGGTCCTATATGGGGTTCAGCAATAATGGAGGTACTCTTAGAAATTACCACCCGCTATACAGAACGAGTGGAGTTAGTGCAAGGCCTAATTTTGATATTAATTATTATGTTTTTCCCCAGAGGTTTTATAGGCTTGATCCAGCTCTTGAAGCAAAGATGAAAATTTTTGTGTTTTAAAAGACTAAAGAGGATAAAGTTTCCATGAATATTTTGGAAACAAAGGGAATTTATCATGATTTCAACGGGCTGCAGGTGCTTTTTGATATTAATTTGCAAGTGCAAGAAGGAGAACGGCACGCTATCATCGGGCCAAATGGCGCCGGTAAAACAACCTTGTTTAATTTGATTACGGGAACATATCGGCCTCGACGGGGACAAATTTTTTTTAAAGGCCAGGAGATTACGGGTACACCTCCGCATGAGCTGGTGCGCTTGGGTATTGGCCGTTCGTTTCAGCTCACCAGCACTTTTGATCGGCTGACGACTTTTCAAAATATTCGTTTGGCGGTCCTTTCTAAAAGAGGGCATAGATTTAATTTTTTTCGGCGGGTGGATAGTTTAGCGGAAATTACCCGTGAAACAGAAGAGATTCTGCGCCGGATAAATCTCGATGGTGAGCGGAATATGCCGGCTGGCGCCCTCTCTTATGGCAAACATAGGTCCTTAGAAATTAGCTTGGCTTTGGCCACAGACCCAGATTTAATAATGCTTGACGAGCCAACTGCGGGAATGTCCCGGGATGAGACGCGCCAGGCAGTGGAGCTCATCCGGCGCCTCACTGAAGGGAGGACTTTGATCATCATTGAACATGACATGGATGTAGTTTTTTCTTTGGCCGACAGGATTACCGTATTAAATTATGGGCAGATTTTGGCTACAGGAGCTCCCGCGGAAATAAGAGAAAACCAAGCAGTTAAAGAGGCATATTTAGGGGAACTAAAAATTTGAAAGATCCTTAATTAATATCCTTCAACAAGATGCGCTTCGTTATGAGAAAAGAGAAGATTTGGTTAAGCAAGGGCGGGATGAGGCAAAAATGTTCCTGGAAGTAAAAGATCTTAACACCTTTTATGGTTTGAGTCATGTTTTACAAAGTATTTCTCTCCATGTGGAAGAAAGGGAAATCGTGGCCCTCTTAGGGCGTAACGGCATGGGCAAGAGTACCACTTTGAAAAGTATTATGGGCTTGGTGAAACCGAAATCAGGAGCGGTGCTATTTAAAGGAAAAAACATAACGGGTTTTCCTCCTTTCAAAGTAGCTCGAGTTGGTATAGGTTATGTACCAGAGGAAAGAAGAATTTTTCCAGAACTTTCTGTAATTGATAATTTGTTCTTAGGAATTAAAGGGGGAAAAATAAGCAATGCTCAAGATCCCCATGTTTGGACATTAGAAAGAATCTTTCAGCACTTCCCTATGCTCAAACAAAGAGCTAACCAAAAAGGGAAATTTTTATCTGGAGGGGAGCAACAAATGCTAACGATCGGCCGTTCATTAATGGGGAATCCGGAGCTTCTTTTAGTTGACGAACCTACCGAAGGTTTGGCTCCTCTTTTAGTGAAGGAAGTACGGGACATTTTAGAAAGTATAAACAAAGCCGGCGTTTCTATTCTATTGGTAGAACATAATCTCAAAGTGGCTTTATCTTTGGCCAACCGGGTGTATTTGATGGGCAAGGCGCACATTGGATTTGTGGGCACAATAGAGGAATTGCAAGCCAATCCAGAAGCACGGCAGAAATATTTGGAAGTGTGAGCAATGACCAACAATAGTCAATCAATAAATTTGCTTGCTCTTTTTAATAAAAAGTTCATCCAGATCATTTAAATATTTCCAAAGCATTTCTTATCAATCTCCCCTTTTCCTTTTTCCAGTTTCTTCTTGACACCTTTTTGAGGCATGGGCTAATAATTATTTAATGGCTTTTACGGAGAGGAGGAAATTTTATTAATAAGTGGAATCGGATAACTGGTTACGTGCTTCTTTTCATCTGCGGCATGACTATCTATGGTTCTATTAATCTTTCGATGGGCAGCCTCCATCGACCAGGACCGGGCTTTTTCCCTTTTCTATTAGCCATCGTCCTTGCGCTTTTTTCTCTTGCATTAATTTTTCAAAATTGGGCAAAGGATAAAGTGCCTCTACCCTTCTGGGAAAGGCACAGTTGGCTTAGGCCCCTGCTGGGATTAGTTATTCTTACTGCTTATGCTATTCTGGTAAATTCTTTGGGGTTTCTAATTTCAACTTTTTTATTCTTGCTTATTTGGATGGCCGGTATCGAGCGACTTAATTGGAAAACGATTATTATGGTCTCTATAGCGACTACAGTTGTGCTCTACCTTATTTTTAATCTGCTATTAGATGTTCCCTTGCCCAAAGGGATATTAGCAAAATAGAGGAATTCATGAGCGAATTTTTGGATTTGTTTCAAGGCCTGATTTCAGGATTTGGCATTGCTTTTAGCCCGGTGAATATCCTCTTTGCCTTAATCGGGGCTTTGTTGGGAACAATGGTAGGAGTGCTCCCAGGATTAGGACCTGCAGCAACTATTTCCCTCCTTCTTCCTATTAGTTTTAAAATCGGCTCCCCCGTTACTTCCATAATTATGATGGCCGGCATATTTTACGGAGCAATGTATGGTGGATCTACTACTTCCATCCTCGTGAACATACCTGGCGAGGCGGCATCTGTAGTAACTTGCATTGATGGCTATCAAATGGCTCTTAAGGGACGGGCTGGTCCTGCTTTGGGTATTGCCGCTATAGGCTCTTTTATTGCGGGCACGATTGGGGTTATCGGTCTTACCTTTGTTGCTCCCCCTTTAGCCGAATTTGCCTTAAAGTTTGGGCCTCCTGAATATTTCGCCCTCACCTTATTTGGGCTGCTCATGGCCACTCTTATTGGCGAGGGTTCGATTTTAAAAGGCCTGATAATGGTGGTGTTGGGTCTGCTCCTGGGAGCAGTGGGACTCGATCCGATTTCCGGAGCGATAAGGTTCACTTGGGGTCTATTTATGCTGCAGGAGGGTATTGACTTTGTGACTCTGGCCATGGGCATGTTCGGCATTGGTGAAATTTTGATTAATCTGGAAAAGAAACTATCCACAGAATTAGTTTCCCGAAAAATTACCAACGTATTTCCTACCTTAAAAGATTGGGCTGACTCGAAGTGGCCAATTATGCGGGGGTCCTTTATCGGTTTTATCATCGGCATTCTTCCTGGAGGTGGGGCTGTTATTTCCTCTTTAGTATCTTATGCTGTAGAAAAAAAGCTTTCCAAAACTCCGGAGCAGTTTGGAAAAGGCGCCATTCAAGGAGTAGCTGGACCAGAATCGGCAAACAACTCTGCAGCCAGTGCTTCTTTCATACCCCTATTGACTTTGGGTATCCCCGGTAATGCAGCTATTGCTATGATTTTTGCCGCTCTCTTAATTCAAGGAGTTCAACCTGGTCCTTTTCTCATTACTGAACGCCCTGATCTTTTTTGGGGAGTAGTGGCTTCTATGTACATCGGTAATGTAATGTTGCTGATTCTCAACCTGCCCTTGGTGGGGATGTGGGTGCAACTATTGCGGGTGCCTTATGCTATTCTGGCACCTATTATTGTTCTCTTCTGCTGCATCGGAGTTTATAGCATCCGCAACACGGTCTTCGATATTTATGTTATGGGAGTCTTCGGGGTAATTGGTTATTTGTTTAGAAAAGTTGATTTACAGCCCGGGCCCCTTATTCTGGCTTTTGTGCTGGGAAGGATCATGGAGCCGGCTTTGCGGCAATCTCTGCTTATGTCTGCAGGTAGTCCGTGGATCTTTTTCCAACGACCGATTTCAGGCACGCTTATGACTTTTCTCATTCTCTTTATTTTATTTCAGATAGTTAGAATGGCCTGGAAATCAAGGAGAAATAAAGGTGGGGATATTTAGAGAAAATACTCCACCTGTGGCAAAGGTGGTAGAGCTTTAAAAGTAAACCAAAGAAAGGAGGACGAAAATGAAAAAGTTTAAAATGGTTTTAATAATGGTAGCAATAGGGGTGAGTATACTTACTCCAGCGCTTGGGGGAGCGGCCGAGAAGTATCCCACTAAACCTATCGAATTGGTTGTTCCCTTTGCCGCGGGCGGGTCTACCGATGTACTCGCGCGCTTAGTGGCTAAATATGCACCCAAGTACTTTGATCAACCTTTAGTGGTGGTTAATAAGCCGGGAGGAGGCGGGGTGATCGGTACGGAAGGCGTGGTTCGCTCCAGGCCTGATGGCTATTCCCTTTATATGGGCTACGGTTCTGGCCATGATTTAGTTATGCCTCATTTTCAAAAATTGCCTTATAAAACCTTCGAAGATCTAATACCGATTTGTCGCCTTTCTGTTCATTCGGTGGCCATGGTAATTAGAGCTGATGCCCCTTATAAGAATTTTAAAGAATTCGTGGAATGGGGTAAGAAAAAGCCCCAGGTGACGGCATCCGTATCGACTAAAGCCGGGTCAGTGGACATCACCTTTCAGGCCCTCGGCAAAGCTACAGGTCTCAAAATAGTAACCATTCCTTTCCGGGGAGGAGCCGAATCAGTAACAGCCATTGTCGGGGGGCAAACTGATATAGGAGCAAATCATCCTTCAGAGATTATCAGCCATATTAAGGCCAAACGCCTAATTCCGGTGGGCGTAGCTTTAGAACAGAGGGATCCGGCTCTTCCTGATGTACCTACGTTTAGAGAATTAGGTTATGATGTGGTCACCGTTGGCTCTGTGAAAGGGGTAGCCGCTCCCAAGGGAACTCCTCCAGAAGTGGTCAAGTACTTGGCTGAACGGTTTAAGAAGGTATGTGAAGATCCAGAGTTTATCCGGGAAATGAAGAACATCGGCCAGCCAGTAATGTATCAAGGGCCGGAGGAATTTGCTAAGTATCTTAAAGATGGTTTTGAACAATACGGAAGATTGATAAAAGAATTCAACATTAAATTGGAATAACAAAAAAAATCAAAAGAAAAGGATGTAGGTAAGTTAGGGCAAGTTGATTTGCCATCGAGGATCTGGAGGTTAAAATGTTTTTTAGGTGAGGGGGCCAGAAGATAATTGGCGTGAAATAAAAATTTTGAGAGGAGGAAACTATGAGTTGGGTTGGATTACGCAAAAGAATTCTGGCTGGAGAATGTGTTTACGGCATGATGATTCGTCTCTCTCGAGACCCAGGGGCGCCATGTGTTTTTGCGGCAGCGGGGTATGATTTCTGTTTCATTGACATGGAACACGGTTGCTATAACATGGAGACTGTAGCAGATTTAATTCGAGGGGCTAAGTCGGCTGGGATCGCTCCGCTCATCCGCGTCCCTCGCCTGGAGACATTTTTCATCTCCAGAGTCCTCGATGCCGGGGCCGAAGGTGTCATGGTTCCTATGGTTTCTACAAAGGAAGAAGCGGAAGCTTTAGTTCGCTTTGGCAGATATGCTCCCTTAGGCCAGCGCGGATTGGGAGCCCAAACCGGGATGACTGATTTCCAACCTCGCCAGGCCGCTAATTTGATGAAGGAAGCTAATGAGAATACTCTATTAATCGCCCAAATTGAGACTAAAGAGGCGGTTAAGAACATTGACGAAATTTTAAGCGTGGAAGGTATCGATGTTGGACTGATCGGTCCGAATGACCTTTCTGTTTCTCTCGGGATTCCAGATCAGTTAAATTCAGAGATTATCCAAGAAGCCATTGGGAAAGTAGTTGAGTCTGCCCGCAGACACCAGAAAGCTTCCGGCATTCATATTGGGAGTATAGAGACAATAAAAAAATGGCGGGCTAAAGGTATGACTGTTCTGGCTTGCTCTACAGATACCGCCTTTATGTTCAATGCCGCTAAGGCTACCTTAGAACAAATGAAGAGTTAAATAATCTCCCCTAACCCCTCTTTAGAAAAGAGGGGTTAGGGCTTGCATTTGTGGCGTTTCCTCTGGTGGTTTCTCTTTTGAGCTGAGCCTACCTCCCTCCCTTCCGCATTAAGTATCGATGATAAAAGTGATTGATAGCCAGTCGCCTTTTGTCTTGACAATCAATGTAAAAATGCTATATAAAAACTTAAAGAAATCAATTCATTTTCTTTAATTATGATGATTCTTTGGGAAAGATTGGGAAATGGAAGTGGATTTTCTTCCAACACTATCAGCCACTGGCGTGGGCAGCCTGCCTCACCAAGACTTAGCCCGCGCAATAAATCGCATCATAGATATTTTGCCGGAGACTCCCTTCTGGCCGCAACTCTCTAAATTTTCTCCTTTAGAAAATATGATTGCCCAGGTCAGCCCTGGCTTACCATTCCTAAATGTTGACGAAGAAAAAGGGGAAAATTTCTTTGCTGATGTGCGGAAAAAGGCTTTTTTCCCCCTTTCGGCCGAGGTCATCAGGGAGACCTGGGAAGCGGTGATTACCGCTGGGCAAGCTCAAAGAGCGTTGGTGAGGATGCATTGCTGTGCAAAAACGGATTGGTCTTTGCTCTTAAAGAGCAAAGTGAATGTTATAAACTTTGTTGATGGGAAGGTAGAAAAAGCTAATGTCTCCACCACCTAAAGGGAGATTAAACAGAATTCGTAATATCGGCATTATGGCCCATATTGATGCGGGCAAGACTACCGTTACGGAGCGCATTCTTTATTATACAGGCCGATCCTATAAGATGGGCGAGGTCCATAATGGAGAAGCAGTGATGGATTGGATGCCGCAAGAGCAAGAACGCGGCATAACGATTACATCAGCAGTTACTACCTTCCCTTGGCGAGGATACGAAATTCATCTCATCGACACGCCT
>CAZAGD010000003.1:0-5243 GCA_964484485.1 uncultured Syntrophaceae bacterium | reverse complement strand
TCACCGTTTTTTCAAACAAATAAGCTTTCGTACCCTCTTGCAAAGGTACACACGATTTTCCCAAAGTAACGCCCGCTACACTATAGCTGAAGATTGGAAAACTAAAAATTTAGCAAATTTTCACGCAGGATTCAGGTTTAATATTCTCTTGTTCTCTGTGTGCTCCGGGTGCTCTGTGGCTTAAAATTAAGAATTTCTCTGCGTTCTCGGCGTTCTCTGCGGTGGTTTATAATCCCTCCTCACCTCCCTTTAAAAAAGGGAGGAAATACACTTCCCTCTTTTCTAAAGAGGGGATGGGGGAGATTATAGGACGCAGATGAACGCAGATTTTCTGGATTAAAATTCTATTTATCCCCTCGATCCTTTACTACATACTTGAAAAAACTTTAAATTTTATTAAGAAAAAAAATGATTCTCACAGAGCTCGCAGAGCGCGCAGAGAAAGATATTAATAAAATTATTAAAAAATCTTTTTTTCTCTGTGTCCTTTGCGGGCTCTGCGAGAAATAAATTTTTGGCTGCGGTTTTGCCGCGCTGTGGCCTTAGTGCCCGCGGTGGCCAAATTTATTTTAAAAATTCCTCGACGCTCTTGGTGTTCTCCGCGGTGCAGGAGAACTTCTATTTTTCCACCTCTTGCTTTTGCCAGAGCCAGGCCGGAGGAACGGATGGTTTTAGCACCTCAGGCTCAGGTTCAAAATTTTAAAACTGATCGCCCACCAGGGCAAAATCTTCTTGACAAAAAATTTATGTTTTGATATTTAAACAATTGTTTTAATATTAAAACAAAATTATGCGCGAACGTTACCAAATTAACTCCATTTTACGGGCGGGAAGTATTCTAAAGTGCCTGGCTAAAGGAAAGGGCTCTTATAAAATTAGCGAACTAGCCGCCCTACTTAAATTGGATCGATCAACGGCATATCGTATTCTGCTTTCCTTAGAAAAATTTCAGCTGGTAGAAAAAAATCAGCGGACGGGAGAATATTCTTTGGGAGTTGGCGTTCTGGAATTAGGAAGTGCTTATTTAAGCCGCGTAGATTTAATTCAAATAGCCAAACCCATTATGGTTGAATTATCCCGGCAAGTACAGGAATCTGTTCATTTGGCTATTCTAAGTGATACAGAAACATTATATATTGACAAAGTTGACTCTCCGCGCAGCTTAACAGTGATATCCAAGGTTGGCCAGAGGAGCCCGCTCCATTGTACGGCCTTAGGAAAAGTTTTACTCGCTTTTCAGAATCGTGAGGAGCAGTCCAGGATTATAAAAATGATTGAGCTTAAACCTTTAACCGCCCGTACGATTACCAACAAAAAAGTTTTAAGAAAAGAATTGCAATGGGTTCGACTTAAAGGATATGCCCTGGACCGACGGGAAAGCGAAGATGAAGTGGAGTGCATTGCCGCTCCTATTCGCGATCATTTAGGAAACGTCGTAGCCGCAATCAGCATCTCCGGGCCCCAAAGGAAGATCAATACGCCGCAGGAAAAAATATTTGTCCAACAGGTAATAGAAGCGGCTAAATCGATTTCGGCCAAGCTAGGCTTTTTGGGGAATAAAGAGATTAAAGGAGGTGAGGGTAACAAAAAAATGTAAAGGGAGTAAAGGTTTTTGATAATGAAAAGAAAGTTCAAAAAAATATAAAAGGAGGATAAGGATATGCAAAAATTTGTTTTAATTTTGATAATTGGCTTCAGTTTGATATTTTGGAACGTCCCTAATGGGCTTGCTCAGAAGTTTCCGGCTAAGGACATTACTTTGGTTGTACCCTGGGCGGCAGGGGGAGGAACGGACACTATCGCCAGAACATTGGTAAAAAATGCTAAAAAATATTTTGGAGTAAATGTGAATGTAGTAAATAAAACCGGAGGCTTAGGAGCAGTGGGCATGGGGGCTGTGGCCGCTGCCCCTCCAGATGGATATACAGTGGGAGTCATTACCTTCCACCTCAGCAATTACCGCATGATGGGCTTGGCTAACCTTTCTTATCGCGATTTTAGTCTTATCCAATTGATCAATCGCGAGGGAGCTTGTGCGAGTGTAGCGTACAATTCACAGTTTCAAACTTTAAAAGATTTAATTGAGTTTGCCAAAAAGAATCCAGGTGTTGTGACCGCCGGACATGCTGGAGCTGGCAGTGTGCAACACCTATCCTTAGCATCTTTGGGGTTAAGAGAAAATGTTAAATTTGTGCATGTGCCCTTTGATGGATCAGCCCCTGCTCGAACAGCTGTAGTAGGAGGTCATGTGACTGTAGCCGTAACTACTATAAGCGAAGTTTTGCAGCTCTATCGGGCTAAACAGGTAAAGGTTCTTTATTTGGAAGATGAAAAGAGACATTGGCTTTTCCCCGATGTCCCCACAATTGCCGAAGCTGGCTATCCTAATCCAAAAATGATTTATGATTGGCGAGGTTTGGCTGCTCCTAAAGGAGTATCAGTAGACCGGATGGAGATTTTAATTGCTGGGTTTAAAAAATGCTTTGACGACCCTGAATTTCAGAAAATGGCTTATGATTTAGGGTTAGCTACGGTCTACTTAGACTCTAAGAATTTCGAAAAATTTCTTGCAAATGCCGAAGAAATCCATCGCCCTGCTCTTGAGGCAGTAGGATTGTTAAAGGAAATCAAATAATCTTGCTTTGAAGCTATTAAATAGTTGAGGACGGCAGATTTGCCGTCCTCAATAAAATTAATTTAAAATTTTTAATTCTCTTTATGAGGAATTTTAATGAAGAAAGTAGATGTGGGCATAGGTATTTTTTTAATCTTTTTTAATACCTGGCTTTTTTGGTATTCCGGAAGATATAAAGAAGTAACAGTTCATGTTTACGGACCAGATCTGTTTCCTAGGTTATTAGCCGTATTAATGACTTGTTTAGCATTAGGACTAATAATTAATGCTTGGCGTGGAAAATCTTTAAAAATGGAAGATCGCATTGATCCTAAAGGATTTTTGAGAGTATTAGTAGCTATCTCTATATGCGTGGGATATATTTTTCTTATCCACATTTTGGGCTTTGCTTCATCTACATTTATATTTCTTTTTGTTCTCATGGGTTTGCTAAAGCAAAAAGGTTTCTTAATCCGCCTTTTCAGTGCCATCACCACATCTCTGATTATCTGGGCAATATTTAAGTATTTCTTGATCATTCCTATGCCTGAAGGATTGCTATTTTAAGATTTGGGGAGTTGGGAAATGGATTGGAATCTTCTTATGGCTGGATTCAGTAAAGTAATGCTAAACCCCTTAAATATGGGATTTGTTTTTATCGGAGTGACCGCCGGGATCATCGTAGGGGCTCTTCCAGGTTTGACAGCCACCATGGGAGTAGCTCTGCTTATACCTTTTACCTTCGGTTTAGAGCCTATTCAAGGGCTAGTTATGTTGATAGGTCTCTTTACAGGTGGCGTTTATGGAGCCTGTGTTTCCTCCATTCTGATTGGTATTCCTGGTACTCCGGCCGGAGCGGCAACAGTTTTAGATGGGTTTATGATGACCAAAAAAGGTTTAGCCGGCAAAGCCATTGGAATTGCCGTATTCGCCTCTTTTTTCGGTGGCACGATCGGAGCACTAATCATGACATTTTGCGCTCCCCAAATTGCTAAAGTAGCCTTAGAATTTGGCCCGCCGGAATTTTTTGCTTTAGCCTTCTTTGGTTTAGGAGTGATTATTACCATATCAGGAAAATCAATTTTGAAAGGCTTAATCTCAGGAGTTTTCGGACTTATGCTCCCCTTAGTGGGGTTTGATCCTATATCAGGAGCTTCCCGCTTTACTTTTGGTTCTAAAGAATTATTAGGGGGGATAACACTTATTCCAGCCCTAATTGGGCTCTTTGGTTATTCCCAAGTTTTTCAGAGCATAGAAAAATTTCTGGTCACTCCCAAAATTAAAACAGAACTAAAAAATATTTTACCCAGTTGGTCTGAATTTAAAAAGGTCTGGAAAACTATGATAAAGTCTTCTTTAATCGGCGTTTTTATAGGTGCAGTTCCTGGAACTGGGACAGATGTAGCTGCCTTTGTCGCTTATGGAGAGGCTAAGAGGTCTTCCAAACATCCTGAAAAATTTGGTACAGGAATTATTGAAGGAATAGCGGCGCCCGAAAGCAGCAATAATGCCTGCGTAGGAGGAGCCATGGTTCCTATGCTTACCTTAGGTATACCTGGGGATGCTGTGACAGCAGTTTTGATGGGCGCACTGACTATTCACAACCTTCAACCAGGTCCTATGCTTTTTAAAGATAATCCAGAAATAGTCTACCCAATTTTTGCCGGAGTTATTTTATCTCAATTTGTGATGCTAATAGTCGGTTTTGGAGGAGCTCATCTTTTTGCCAGATTGATTAATATAGACCGCAGAGTGCTAACCCCTATTATCTTCCTTTTATGCGTAATAGGTTCTTACTCGATGCGCTTTAGTTTTTTCGATGTAGGAGTCTCTTTAATTATTGGCATCTTGGCGTATTTTATGAATTATTATGGGTTTCCTTGTTCTCCCATTCTTTTAGCAATTATTTTGGGGCCGATGGTGGAGCAGAATCTCCGCCGTTCTCTTTTAATTTCTCACGGAGATCCATTGATTTTTATCACAAGGCCAATCAGCGCAACTTTTATCATCATAGGATTATTAATTATCATCACTTCTTATTACCGTATCAAGAAAGCTATGGAGAGAGAAGAGAAGGCCTTAAAAATGGAAAAATAGAAAAAACAGGAGGTAAAAATGCCGAAGAATAAATCTAAATATTTTTTCAGCATTAAAGATCTTCCGGAGGTTATGCTAACCGAAAAATCAAAGAGTCATATGGTGCTGGGCCAGAATGTCCTGATCAGCTTCATCGAGAATCCTCCTGGTTGCATTTTTCCGCTGCACAGCCATGATTCGGAGCAGATTCTTATTATGTTAGAAGGGGAGGAAGATCATATTTGTGGCGAGGAAAGGTTTTTAATGAAGGCCGGAGATATATGCATCCATCCGCCGAATGTAATGCATGGAGGGGAGACGAAAACGGGATTTAAAGGGATTGACATATTCGTACCTCCGCGGCCGGATCATGTAGAAAAACTAAAACAAGCCCTCCAAGAGAGGCTGATCTTTGCACACACTTGGGACAGAGGGTATTAAAATCTTTTATAATATCGACCAATTATCATTCCCCAATCTGGTAGGGGAGGGATAAGGTGGTTGAGGAGAAAATATATTTTTTCACCCATCCTTCGAGAAAAGAGAAGTGTAA
>CAZAGD010000002.1:0-18415 GCA_964484485.1 uncultured Syntrophaceae bacterium | reverse complement strand
AGGATAAAAAATGGAAATCATAATTTGGCGAAGATGGCTTCCCGAAAAGATTATTATGATATATTAGGAGTGCGGCGGAATGCCACAGGCGAAGAAATCGAAAGGGCATTTTGCAAATTAATACGCACTTATCAATTTTTACCTCCAGCTCAAAGTAAAGCGGCGGCCCTATGCTTGAAAGAGATTACGGAAGCCTATGAAATTCTATCTGATAGAGAAAAAAGGAAAAAATATGACTGTGACGGAGAAGTTTTTCGAGAGGAAGATTATTGGGGGGACGAAAGAGATGAGGAAGAGCCTCCTTTAGCGGGTTTTGAAGATGTTTTTGAAGGATCTTTGCTTATTATAGAGCAAAAAAGGGATGTTCGCCCCCGCCGGGGAAAAGACATTTTCCTGCCCCTTGAGCTTACTTTTCAAGAGTCTATTTGGGGAGGAAAAAAAGAAATTAAGTGGCAGCGGGAAATTAATTGTTCTCCATGCCAGGGAAAAGGTTGGCAAGACGAAAAGCCAAGAAAAATTTGCCCATCATGCGGCGGGGCGGGGCAAATCCAAATCGGCCTTTGGCCCGAAGTCCTTTTTCAGACATGTCAGGTTTGTTTAGGAAGGGGTAAAATTTTTCAACAAATTTGCCCATCATGCTCGGGTAAAGGGAGAATAAAAGAGGAAGCCATTATTCCCTTACAGATTCCGCCAGGAATTAATGAAGGATGCCGGATTTACTTAATGGGCAAGGGTGATGAGGGGAAGAATGGCGGAGAAGATGGAGATTTAATTATCAAGGTAAAGATCAGTAAATCTCCTTTGTTCCAAAAGCTTGGGTATGATTTATATCTGACTATTCTTTTACCGATTGGCGATGACCTATTGGGTAGAGAGATCGAAGTACCTACTTTAGCTGGCCAAAAAAAGGTGCAAGTTCCCCGGGCGCTGTCCGAGGAAGGCCAAATTCGTCTCCGCGAGGAAGGACTTCCTATATTCTTGGGTGAAGGGCGAGGAGATCTGGTAATTCGGACGAGAACTATTACTCCTCAGAAATCTGGGTAATTTGGGCCTGAGATTGGCACGGCCAAAACGGATGTAAGAAAAAATTAGCCTTAAGATAAGGCAATTTTAAGAAAGAGGCTGAAGTTTTATATGATAGATTTAAGCAATTATAAAGAATATCTTTCTGATAAGGCCCACCAGGTTTTGACTTCCGCCATTGAGGAATCTCAAAGAAGACAACACTATTATTTGGGAGTGGAACATATCTTTCTAGCTCTCATGGAGGTGGAAGCTAATCTTTTTACGGATATTGCTGATAAACTGAATGTTAACACGCAGAAGATTATTAGTTCTTTGCAAGAATATTTAAATACTCCCCGCCAACCAGCAAGCGGAGGAATGAAAGTTCCTCCTTCTACCAAAACCATCTTCAAATTGGCTTGGGATTCGGCAATAAATTCCGGACGGAAAGTTATTGAAACTACGGATCTTTTAAAAGCCATTTTTCAGGAAGGGCATAATATTCCAGTGCGTATATTGCGGGGAATGGGAGTTGATCCGGCGGTAGTGGCCAGAATGATTTCCTTGCAAAGCAAGATATTGGAAGAGAAAAGCGAAGAAATCAAGAGGAAGTACGAACTCCCGCCATACCTCAATAATTTTGGAGTAAACTTAAATAAGCTGGCCCGGTTAGGAAAGCTTCCGCCGATTATTGGACGGGAAGCGGAGATTCAACAGATTATGGAGATTCTCTGCCATAGAGACCGGCCTAATTCGGTGATGATTTTGGGTGATCCCGGTGTAGGGAAAACAGCAGTGGTAGAAGGTTTAGCCACTAAATTAGAAATGGAACCAGAGAGTGTTCCCAAACGACTAAGGAATTATCAAATTGTTAATTTGCAGATGAATACCTTAGTGGCCGGGACCATGTTTCGGGGAATGTTCGAGGACCGCATAGAAAATGTTATTAAGGAAGTCAAACGCCGTCAGAATCTTATCTTATTTGTCGATGAAGCGCATACCTTAATCGGGGCTGGATCTGCCTTAGGGGTGCCTACGGATGCGGCTACCATCTTCAAATCTTCCTTAGCCCGAGGAGAAGTGCAGATGATCGGGGCCACGACGGCGAGTGAGTATAAGATTCATATCGCCGAGGATGAAGCCTTAGCCAGAAGATTTCGAGTAATCCATATTCAGGAGCCGACTAAAGAAGAAGCCCGTCGAATCTTACGGGGTATTCGGCCTCGACTGGAGAGAAATTATTCTGTAAAAATTAGTGACGAAGCAATCGAGATAGCTTTAGAAATGGCTCCTCGTTATCAGCATAATCTGCGCCTTCCGGACAAAGCGATTAATTGGCTGGACACGGCTTCGGTTAAAGTAGAGATTGAAAATAGTGGCCGCCCAGTTTTAGCCGAGGATATCATTCAAGTCATCTCTCAAGAAACGCGAATTCCCCGGGAAATGGTTTTCCGCGATACCACTGATCGCTTTAAAAATATGGAAGAAATCCTGGCTAAAAGAGTAGTTGGTCAAAAGGAGGCTATTGCGGCCTTAGCGCGCAATTTGCGCCTGAACAAAGGACCATTGAAGGAAAATTATGAGAGGCCCGATGGCGTTCTCCTCTTCTTAGGACCAACGGGTGTGGGCAAAACCGAAATGGCCAAAGCTTTAGCGGAATTCCTTTTTGGAGATGAAAAGAAAATGGTGCGCATAGATATGTCCGAATACCAGGACGGAGCTATTTCGGTGGATAAACTTATTGGCATGCCCAGAGGTATTGTGGGTTCGGAAAGAGGTGGAGTTTTAACCAATCAAATAAGGGATAACCCCTATACAGTGGTGCTTTTAGATGAAGTGGAAAAAGCTCATCCCCATGTGCTCAATCTTTTCTTACAGGTCTTTGATGAAGGATTTTTGACCGATGGCCGAGGCAAAAAAGTATATTTCAGTGATACGATAATTATCATGACTTCTAACCTTGGTTCGGATGAATTTAAGAAATTTATGAAGCCTATGGGCTTTCTCCATGAAGGGCAACAATTAACGGAGATTAAGAAAACCATTATAAAAGAAGTGGAAAATCATTTTTCACCTGAATTTTTAAACCGTATAGATGATATCATTGTCTTTGCGCCGTTGACGCGGGAGGAAGTTAAAGAAATCGCCCGCCGTTATTTAGCCCGGATTCAAGAAAGTTTAGTCAACTTTGGGAAAGATTTTCAATATACGGAAGCGGCCTTGGACCTTATCGTAGAAATAGGCTTTAGCTTGAAATATGGAGCAAGGTTTTTAAAGAGGAGAATTGACGAAAAGATAAAGATCCCGCTCACCCTGCATTGGAAAGAGGGGTCAAAATTTTTGGCTGATGGGCAAGACAAAGAAATAGTCATTACTTGGAATTGAGGTAATTTAAATAAAAGGAGCGGATTAAGGAAATAAATTTATTTTTACGGAATAATATGGTTTTTCCGTGGGAATAAAAAAGGTTCCTGCAGAAAGGGCTGAATAAATGGAGAAGATAAGGATTGCAATTGTGGGTGTGGGCAATTGTGCCAGCTCTTTAGTTCAGGGAATAGAGTATTATCGGCAACACGAGGGAGCCGAAAAATTAGGTCTAATGCATTATGATTTAGGTGGTTACCAGCCTGGGGATATCGAAGTAGTGGCCGCCTTCGACGTGGACAAGCGCAAAGTAGGCAAGCCTTTGAGTGAAGCTATTTTTGCCTTGCCTAATTGCACGCAAGTATTTAGCCCGAAAATTTCCAATTCAAGGACGATCGTGCAGATGGGGCATATTCTCGATGGCATTTCTCCCCATATGCTAAATTACCCGGCCGAGCGGACATTTGTGCCGGCAGATGAAAAACCTTGTGACGTGGAAAAGGTTTTGCGGGAAAGTGGCGCGGAGATCCTCTTGAATTACCTACCGGTGGGGTCAGAAGAGGCTACAAAATTTTATGCTACTTGCTGTTTAAATACCGGCGTAAGTTTAATTAATTGTATTCCGGTCTTTATCGCTTCCGATCCGGAATGGGGGCGTCGTTTCGCCGAGCGTCAAATTCCCATCATCGGTGATGATGTCAAAGCCCAACTGGGGGCTACTATTCTTCATCGAGCATTAACCCAGCTATTCATAGATCGCGGGGTCAAGATTGATCGAACTTATCAATTGAACACTGGTGGAAACACTGATTTCTTAAACATGCTTAACCAAAACCGGCTTCGTTCTAAAAAAATCTCTAAGACTGAAGCTGTGCAATCTCTTTTTGATGTCCCTTTAGATCCTCAGAACATTCATATTGGGCCAAGTGATTATGTTCCCTGGCAAAAAGATAATAAAGTTTGCTATTTAAGAATTGAAGGGCGGGGCTTTGGCGGCGTACCCTTAAATTTGGAGTTGCGCTTGTCTGTAGAAGATTCCCCTAATAGTGCGGGGATAACTATTGATGCCATTAGGTGTTGTAAATTAGCCAGGGAAAGGAAAATCGGAGGTCCTTTAAATGCTGTTTCGGCATATGCTATGAAACATCCCCCCGTACAAGTCCCAGATTCCTTGGGTCGCCAGATGATGGAAGAATTCATCCAAGGCCTGCGGGAGAGATAGGGCATATTTATCTATGCTCAAGGCCAAGATTGGGGATCGTCTTGATCCCTATCTTTATAATATTTCCCACTTAATCCAAAGAATGGGGCTCAAGCCCAACACGTTAACTTTAATTGGGCTCAGTTTGAATGGTTTAGCTGCTTGGGCGTTGGCGGTGGGGGAATGGCACCAAGGGGCGTGCTTAATCCTCTTAGCTGGTTTTTTTGATATTATGGATGGAGCTGTGGCCCGGAACTGCGGGGAAACGAGTATTTTTGGCTCGTTCTTGGACTCAGTGCTCGATCGGTACTCCGATCTTAGTTTATTGATTGGTTTATTAATCTTCTACGCGCAGCAGAAAGTAGTTCTTTATCAGGTGTTGTTGGGTCTCAGTTTGATGGGCACGGCCTTGGTACCCTATGCTCGGGCTAGGGCGGAGTTAGTAATGCCCCAGTGCAACGTGGGTATCTTAGAAAGGCCGGAGCGTATTTTATTAATTTTTTTTGGAGCAGCCATCCCGCAGATAATGGAGATTATTATTTGGATTTTGGCCGTTTTAACTAATTTTACGGTAGTCCAAAGGATTTTCTATGCTTATAGATATATGAGCGAAAAAGAAAAAGAGGGCGAGCGTTATTTATCGAGCTAATTAAGAAGTTAAAAATTTGATATAGTTTGGAAAAAGAAATATCTTTGAGGTTGGCTATGGAAGAGAAAGAAGAAAAAAAGGGATTTACAATAAGAGATCGAAGGGTGGCAGCGCAGCAGGAGCGTCCGGAAGCAAAAGTAGAAACCAAAGAGGAAAAAGCTGAGGAAAAAAATGCTCCTCCTCCGCTGCCGGAGATCGATTTTTCTTCTTTTATATTTTCTTTAAGCACTTCTGCTCTCCTCCATTTGGGAGAGGTTCCGGACCCGACTACCCAGAAGCGGGAAAAAAATCTTCCCTTGGCCAAACAGACTATTGATATTCTGGGAATGCTCAAAGAAAAGACCAAGGGGAACTTAACTCCGGACGAAGAAAAATTGATTGAAAACATCCTCACTGATTTGCGTTGGCGTTATGTGCGGGAAGTAAAAGATTAAATCTTAAGGAAAGCACTCATTACTCGGAGCAATTATATTTTTACAATTATCCCTCTCACTCCTTCCTCTCCCCATGCTTAGGGAGAGGGTTAGGGTGAGGGGTGAAAACAGCAGATTGTCATTTATTTAATGTTTCCATTAATAATATTAAGGGTGGTTTAAAAAGCCATAATCGGCGACGAAAAAGCGGAGGGGAAAATGTATTATCCAAATGAAATAATGGGCAAGACACCCAAAAAGTTTGGCCTTGGAGTATTAATTATTATCGCCATAGTGGCTTTACTGGGTGGAGTTCTAATTGCTGAACGTTTAGACCTCACGCCTACTAAAAATATTAGTCTGGTAAGTAAAAAAATTGATGCCCCTCCTTCTGCTTCTAATCTAGCCAGCTTGCCTCCTAATATATTCGTGGAGTTAGCCAAAAAAGTTAAACCCGGAGTGGTCAATATAAGTACTACCAAAGTGGTTAAGGGTGGGGGGAGAGTTTTCCGGCATTTTTCTCCCTTCTTTAGGGAAAGAGATCCCTTCCGGGATTTTTTTGGCGAGGAATTTTGGGAAAGATTTTTTGGAGATATACCCCAAAGAGATTATGTCCAACGTTCTTTAGGTTCCGGGTTCATCATTGATCAGGAGGGGCACATCATTACAAATAATCATGTAATAGAGGGAGCTAGTGAAATTAAAGTACGCCTCTCAGATGAAAAAGAATTCCCAGCGGAGATAGTCGGCCGAGATCCCAAAACGGATATTGCTTTAATTAAAATCAAAGGGGCCCAAGATTTGCCAGTCGTGGAATTGGGTGATTCTGATAAATTAGAGATTGGTGAATGGGTGATGGCAATAGGGAACCCCTTTGGTCTGGCTCATACGGTTACTGTAGGCATTGTAAGTGCTAAAGGAAGAGTCATTGGCTCCGGACCTTATGATGATTTTATTCAAACAGATGCTTCCATCAATCCAGGGAATAGCGGTGGACCATTATTTAACATCCGGGGTGAAGTAGTAGGGATAAATACAGCGATTGTGGCCTCGGGCCAAGGAATTGGTTTTGCTATCCCTATTAACATGGCTAAAGAGATAATTCCCCAATTAAAGAAGAAAGGGAAGGTGACTAGGGGAGGAATTGGTGTTTATGTCCAAAAATTAACTCCCGAATTAGCTCAGTCCTTTGGCCTGGAGAAAAGCAAGGGAGCGTTAGTCGCCGAAGTTCTTCCGGGAAGCGCCGCTGAACAGGCCGGGATTCGCCGTGGAGATGTGATCATTAAGTTCAACGGTAAAGACATTGATGAGATGAATGAATTACCCAAAATTGTAGCCGCCACTCCCGTTGGCAAAGAAGTGGAGGTAGTAGTAATTCGGGAAGGAAAGCCGGTGACCCTTAAAATAAAAGTGGGGGAGTTGAAGGAAGAAGCTCCTCCCATTGGCATAGAAAAAACCCAATTTGATTTGGGTATGTCCGTGCAAGAAATTACACCGGAATTAGCGCGTCAGCTTCGCTTGAGAGAATCGGGAGGAGTCATCGTTAGTGAAGTTGAACCTGGTGGCTTGGCCGATGAGGCAGGAATCCGCCGCGGAGATATTATTCGGGAAATTAATGGGCGGCCAATCTCCAAGCTAAGTGACTACCAGGCTGTTTTGAGCAAAATAAAAAAAGGCGATATAATTCGGATACTCGTGAAGCGCGGCGAGAGGAGCATATATTTGACGATGCGCGCTCCGCAAGAAAGATGAAAATTTGGGCCCCGGCAAAAGTTAATCTTAGTTTGTGCATTTTGCATAAAAGAAATGACGGTTATCATGAAATTTGTACCTTAATGCAAAGAATTGGCATTTTTGATGAAATGGACATAGAACTTACCGAGCAAGGTATCAATTTGATTATTGAGGGTGCGGAAGTTCCTCAGGGTTTAGATAATTTAGCCGGGAAAGCCGCCCAAATCTTTCTTCAGGCCGCTGGTCTGGATAAGGGAGTGCGTATCCGCCTGCGGAAGAAAATCCCCGTGGCTGCTGGCTTGGGCGGAGGAAGCAGCGATGCGGCCAGCGTACTTTTGGGTTTAAATGAAATTTTAAAAATGAGATGGAGCAAAGAATATTTACAAGCCTTGGGGATGAGATTAGGTGCGGATGTTCCTTTTTTCATCAGCCAGAAATCTGCCCTGGCTAAGGGTATAGGAGAAAAGTTAATACCCGTAATTTTGCCTCAGAATATATGGTATTTACTGCTGGTGCCACCCTGGCCCATTTCTACTTCCTGGGCTTATGCCGCTTATGATGAGCTGGCAGAAAATAGTAGGCCTAAAAGGGAAATAGCTACCGCATATTCCCAAATAGAAGATATTTTACCTATCATGTATAATGACTTAGAAAAAGTAGCTTTTCAAAAGTATCCGGAATTGGCTATAATGAAAAATAAGCTATTAAGGGCTGGGGCCCGGGGAGTTTTAATGAGTGGGAGCGGACCATCGATCTATGGTTTATTTTCATCAAGGAAGGAGACCGAAGAAATGGCCCAGAAGATAGCGCTTCCCTCTGGTTGGCAAGCATTAATAGCCCAAGGGCTGGCCGACGAGAATAATTAATTTTTTAAATCATAAAATTATAGGACAGATAGACTGGGGCGTCGTCAAGCGGTAAGACACGGGTCTTTGGAACCCGCATGCGGAGGTTCGAATCCTCCCGCCCCAGCCAATTTTTTTTAAAGAGAAGGGAAATTTTAATTATGAATACGCTACGGATCTTTTCGGGGAATTCTAATTTGCCTTTAACTTTAGAGATCTGTAGTATTTTGGGTACTCCTTTGGGTAAAGCGCGTGTGCGTAATTTCAGTGATGGCGAAATCCAGGTTGATATAGATGAGAGCGTGCGGGGAATGGATGTTTTTGTTATCCAATCTACCTGTACTCCTGGGAATACTAACTTAATGGAACTTTTGATCATGATTGATGCTTTGAAAAGAGCATCAGCCAGCCGGATAACCGCTGTACTTCCCTATTATGGTTATGCACGCCAGGATCGCAAAGTTTCTCCGCGGGCCCCCATTACGGCTAAATTAGTCGCCGATTTAATTACTACGGCCGGGGCCAATCGAGTATTAACTATTGACCTGCATGCTGGCCAAATTCAAGGTTTTTTTAATATCCCCGTGGACCATCTTTTCGCAGCTCCCGTGCTCTTAGATTATATTCGTTCTCGTTTTCAGGAAGATCTGGTGATTGTTTCTCCGGATGCGGGAGGAGTGGAAAGAGCTCGCGCCTTTGCCAAGAGACTGAAAGCTAAATTAGCTATTATTGACAAACGTCGGGAAGGGCCTAACGTAGCCAAATTTATGAATATTATAGGCGAAGTTGAAGGACTCCAGGCTATTATTCTTGATGATATCGTCGATACTGCCGGAACTTTGATCGAGTCCTCTTCCGCGTTGGCTTCTAAAGGGGCGAAAAAGGTAGTAGCCTGCTGCACTCATCCAGTGCTTTCGGGACCGGCAGTAGAACGCATAAATACTTCTATAATAGAGGAAGTTACGGTAACTAATACTATACCTCTTAAGCCAGAAGCCCTTAGTAATTCCAAATTTAAAGTCTTATCCGTAGCTAAACTTCTGGCGGAAGCAATAAAAAGAATTCATTGTAATGAATCAGTAAGTTCTTTGTTTGTCTAAAGGAGGAATGATGGAACTCAAAGAGTTAGAGGTTTTTATACGGGCCGAAAAAGGAAAAGGGGCAGCGCATCGTTTGCGCCGGGAAGGAAAAGTCCCGGGTATCCTCTATGGTCCCGGGATAGAAAATTCTTATTTAAGTTTTCGCGCTACAGATTTAAAGAAAATATTAACTACGGGAGCTCGGGAGAACACTTTGATTGAATTAAAGATTAGGCATCCCCAGAGCGAAAAAGTAGAGAAGAAAGTAGCCATGCTAAAAGAAGTACAGCTGCATCCTATCCAAAGGACATACCTGCATGCTGATTTTTATGCCGTGGCCATGGATCGGAAGATCGAAGTGGAAGTTCCTATCCGTTTAGTAGGTAAGGCGGAAGGGACAAAAGCAGGAGGGATTTTAGAGCAACCTCGGCGCGAGGTCCGCATTCGCTGTCTGCCCTTAGCCATACCCGACTACATTGAAGTAGATATTAGTAATTTAAAAATTGGTGATTCTTTACACGTATTAGACATTCCGCCCTCCCCCCAATACGAGATCGTAGCCGAGACTAATTTCACAGTGGCCAGCGTAGTTCCACCCATTTCTGAAGCGAAATACGAAGAAATTGTGTCCGCTGAGGCAGCAAAGGAAGTCGTGCAGCCTGAAAGAATCGGCGAGAAGAAGGAAGAGTCGGAACAAGAAAAAGAATGAGCTCTGGCTAAGGAGGCGGGGTGCGACTCATTGTGGGCTTGGGGAACCCCGGGCGCCCTTTCCGGTGGACACGCCATAATATGGGCTTTTGCTTAGCAGAGGCCTTAGCGCGAAGATGGGGCATTTCTTTAAATAGCAGGGGGAAAAAATGCATTTATGGTTCTGGAAAATTTGGTGAAGAAGAAGTCTGTTTGGCCAAACCAATGACTTATATGAATCTTTCTGGGGAGGCTGTCCGGTGGTTAATCAATTTTTTTCACCTGGCTCTTGAAGACTTGCTAATTCTCCATGACGATCTTGATCTACCCATAGGGACAATTCGTCTACGCTTGCGCGGCGGTCATGGAGGCCACCAGGGAATTAAATCGATAATAGAATCTTTGGGCAGTGATAATTTTTGCCGCTTAAAAATGGGAATTGGCCGGCCTGCCGATCCCCACAGGGAAATTGTTGATTATTTATTAAGTCCTTTGACCGAGGAAGAGCGCCAAGCCTTAGAGGGAACTATGGAAAAAGCGATTGAGGGAGTGGAAATGTTCCTTATTGCTGGCCCGGAGCAGGTAATGACTAAATTCCACAAAAAAGTAAAGGAATAAGTTTGGGGGTTCAATAATTTAGAAAGATTATTTTTCGGTTTTTTTAATTTTATCCCAAAGCTTGTCTAATTCAGCTAAGGATAAATCAGCCCACTTAATCTTCTTTCTTTTTATTTCCAATTCCAGACGGCGGAAGCGCCGCGTAAAGCGGCGAATGGTCTGGCGCAAGGCCTCTTCGGCAGAAAAGCCTTGAAATCTGGCCCAATTCGTCAGGGTAAATAAGAGATCGCCGAATTCTTCTTTTACTCTTTTCGGAGAGTGAGCCTTTTCGGCCTTTTTCAATTCGGCTAATTCCTCGCTAACTTTTTTCCAAACTTCTTTTATACTCGGCCAATCAAATCCCACTTGCGCTGCCTTCTCCGAAAGGCGCTGGGCCCGCTCCAAGGCAGGTAAAGAGAGGGGGAGACCATTTAGGATGGAGGAGGAAGATTGTTTTTTTTCACTTTTTTTAACTTCGTGCCATAGCTTGGCTACTGCTGCCGCATCTGGAATTGGCTTTTTTGCCGGCGGGGACCCCTGGAGTTGGAAAACATGGGGATGACGGCGCAAAAGCTTATTGATCAGAGTGCCTACTATATCGCGGAAACTGAATTCTTCATTTTCTTCGGCAATGCGCGAGATAAATATTATTTGCAAGAGCAAATCACCTAATTCTTCCTTTAATTTTTCGGGATCATTTTCTTCGATAGCCTCCAATACTTCATAAGATTCTTCGAGGAGAAACTTTTTTAGGCTATCTTTAGTTTGCACCCTATCCCAAGGACAACCTTGGGGCCCACGCAGCTGAGCCATCAAGCGGAGAAGGTTGGCGACGAGAGGATCATCTCGCTCTTGATTATGGGCTGAAAGAGTCTTTATTTTTGGGGAGTTTTTCCTAGACATTGTTCCCGCGAAATAAAAACATTAAAAATGTTTTATAAAAGTGCCAATAAAACAGACTTGCCAACTCTATAATAGAATAAAGGAGGAAAATCCCATAGGCAAGGAAAATATTGCTGATCCCCCCTTTTTTTGTTATAATTATTTATTGGAAACTATTGAAAAAATAGTTGAAAAGTAGATAAAACTAACACCCGGGGAAACGAGGGTGTGTTTGATTGAGCTTAGGGGAGGTAAAAGAAAAGGTTGAAATCGAGAGAAGAAGAGAATTCCACCCATCGCCTCCATTTTGAAGATACTACTGCCCTCCAAAATCTTTATGGCGAAAATGACGGCCACCTGAAACTCATTGAGAAGAGTATTGGGGTCAAGATCCATGCTCGAGGAAATATGCTGACGATTTCTGGAGATGAAGTCTGCGCTCCTTTGGCTGAGAAGGTCCTTTTAGAACTATACGAAATTATTAGGCATGGTCATCCGATATATCCAGGCGATGTCGTCTCGGCCATCCGCATCCTTTCGGGAAATAACTCTATTAAACTCAAAGATATTTTTTTGGATACGATCTATATTTCCGCCAAGCGACGCTTAATCACTCCCAAAAGCTTAGCGCAAAAGCTTTATATTGATGCTATGCGCAAATATGACATTGTTTTTAGCATCGGCCCCGCTGGAACGGGAAAGACTTATTTAGCTATGGCTATGGGCGTAGCTTCGCTTACCAAAAAGGAGGTCAATCGGATAATTCTCACCCGCCCCGCCGTGGAAGCAGGAGAAAGGTTAGGATTCCTGCCGGGAAACCTTTTGGAAAAAGTTAATCCTTATTTACGTCCTCTTTACGATGCGCTTCATGATATGATGGATTTCGAGACAGCCTCTCGGCTCATAGAGAAAGGAGTAATCGAAGTTGCTCCTCTGGCTTTTATGCGGGGCCGAACTCTTAATAATTCTTTTGTGATTTTAGACGAAGCCCAGAATACTACTTCTGAACAGATGAAGATGTTTCTCACGCGCTTAGGATTCAGTTCTAAAGCAGTCATTACCGGGGATATTACGCAAATCGATCTACCGCCTGGAAAAGTTTCTGGGCTGATCGAAGCCCGGGAAATTCTTTCGGGAATTGAAGGAATTTATTTCAGTTATTTTACGGAAGTAGATGTAGTCCGCCACCCCTTAGTCCAAGATATCATCCGTGCCTATGAGAAACAGGGGCAGCGCAAAAACTCTTTGCCCAAAGAATGAATAAGGAGCAGTTCCAGAGAAGGTAGCGTCATCTTGAATAGCAATTCTATTAAAAAAGAAGAGAAAGAAAGAAAAATAAAATGGCCGAAAATTTTCCCGTCCAGGGTTCACAAACCAATTCCCCTTCTTTTTAAAGATGAAAAAAAAGAAACGGTAAAAGCCTGGCGAAAGTGGTTAGGGATATTTGCTCTTTTAGTAGCCGTGGTGGTCTTTATTTTGCCTGGACGAAATTTGGGTAACGGACTTTTGGTAGCAATTCTTTTGTTTGTTCTTTTTATATTCGCTCGAGCCAACATTCGCAAATTCCAATTCCGTGATAAAGATTTACTTTTCTTAACCACTTTATTAGTCTGCTTATTGACCATTACCAGGCTGAGCATTGAAGTTTTTCCTTTCCTGGGCCAAGCCCTACCCGAAATTCCCTCCAGAGCCTATGTTTATGGAATAGGCTTGGCCGCTGGGGGCATGTTAGTCCGCATCCTTCTCAATTCCGAAACGGCCTTAATCTTTGCGGCTTGGATCAGCATCTTTGGCGGCCTCCTTTTAGACCATAATTTATTTTTTGCGATTTATTTTTTTATAGGTAGCGTCTTGGGAGCTCATGGTGTCGAGTATTCTGAAAGCAGGGGAATTTTATTAAAAGCTGGAGCGAAAGTGGGGATAGCTAATGTAGGAATGATCTGGGCGCAGAATTTTATATCGAGTCAATTTACTTTTTATGAATTGAGCTTCAGCCTGCTTTTTGGATTTTTAGGCGGCGTCGTGGCAGGCGGAGTGGCCCTTGGTATTTTGCCTCTTTTAGAGTGGATTTTTGGATATACTACAAATATTAAGCTTTTGGAGTTGGCTAATCTTAATCATCCTTTATTAAAGAGAATGATCCTGGAAGCGCCGGGGACCTACCATCATAGTATTGTTGTTAGTACAATGGCCGAAGCAGCTGCCCGAGCGGTCAATGCTAATCCTCTGTTGGCCCGGGTGAGTGCTTATTATCATGATATAGGAAAAATTTCCAAACCTCTTTATTTCGTGGAGAATCAAGGATATCACCAGAATAAACACGACAAATTAGAACCCAGTCTCAGCAGTTTAATTCTAATTTCCCATGTGAAAGAAGGCGTGGAGTTAGCCCGAGAATATAAATTAGGAGAAAAGATTCGGAACATTATTCAACAACATCACGGCACAAGCCTAATTTCTTTCTTTTACCAGAAAGCTAAGGACATCGAAGATCCAGAAATGGAGCAAGTTAATGAAGAAGCTTACCGCTATCACGGTCCCAAGCCGCAGACCAAAGAAGCAGGATTAGTATTATTGGCGGATGCCGTGGAGGCAGCCTCGCGCAGCTTGGCCCACCCCACGCCTGCTCGTTTGCAAGGTTTGGTGCAGAGAATTATTAACAATGTCTTTTTAGATGGCCAGCTCGATGAGTGTGAATTAACCCTTAAAGATTTGCATCAGATTGCTAAATGTTTCAACACAATTTTGACCAGTATCCATCACCATCGCGTGGAATACCCTTTAACGACCTTTAAGGAAGGTAATGGCAAAAAGAGGAACAATGGAGATATCTCTAAGCAATTGGCAAAGGCGGGTGGCCTGCGATTCTGGAAAAATAAGAAGAGCAGCGAAGAAAATCCTAAACGTCTTGGGGTATGAAACAAGTGAATTAAGCATTGTGATCGTAGATGACGAACAAATCCGCCGCTTGAATAGGCAATATTTCCACCGTTCTCGTCCTACTAATGTAATTTCCTTTCCGCAGCAGAGCTTTGCTGGTCATCCCGCCCGGGTATTAGGGGATGTGGTTATCTCCATAGAAACAGCCCAAAGACAAGCGCAAATAAGAGGAGTACAGTTAGAAGAAGAAATTATTATCCTTTTAATTCATGGCCTTCTCCACCTCCTTGGCTATGACCACGAAGGATCTGCAGAAGAAAGAAAAAAGATGGCGGCTAAAGAAAAAGAGCTTTGCTCTCACTTTCGCTTAGCCCTTGAACCATGACCAAACCTACTTTGTTTATTCAAAAGAAAACCTAACCTTACCCTTATATATCCACCATTGTTCTACTGAGACTGAGTCGCCATTGGGCGAAAGGGTGTAAATTGAGGAATGCCCTTTTGCCCAAACCTATAAAATTTTAATTATGACCCACTAAATCCTATCCTCATTGGCAGGTATTTTCCCAAGGCTGCTTCACCTATCTTCCGCACCATTTATTATCTCCTTTTTCAAAAATCTCCCCAGATTTTTCTTGACAACTCATCAAATGATGAGTATATTAAAAAATAAAGACTCGAAAGCGAGGCAAAAGATGGAACTTACCCTCCGGCAAAGAGAAATTTTGAATTTTATTCAGCACTTTATAGTTGAGCAGGGTTATCCACCTACTATTCGGGAGATTGCCAGTCATTTCGGAATTGACTACCGGGCAGCCCTTGACCATTTGCGGGCTTTGGAGAAGAAAGGAAGTTTAGCCCGCTCTTCCAAGTCCAGAGGAATCCAGCTTTTTCGGCCTTTAACCAATATCCGCCATGTGCCCCTCGTCGGCAGAGTAACTGCTGGGCCACCCCTGGAAGCCATAGAAAATATGGAAGGAACCATACCTATTCCTGAAGAGTGGGCTAAGGGTTCAGGGCTCTTCATTGTCCGCGTAGAACGAGAAGGGATGAGCATGGTACCCACTATTCTTCCCCATGACTATCTGGTAATTAAACAAGGTAGCGTAGTTGAAGAAGGAGCTATAGGGCTGGTAATGCTCGACGGCGAAGTAACCGTAAAAAGGATCTTTCGGGAGGGAGATTCGTTCCTCTTGAAATCAGACAATCCAGCCATGCTGCCTATCCAAGTACGGAAAGGAGAAAAAAATTTACGGATTTTGGGCAAAGTGGTGGGCATAGCTTACCGGAAACTATAAATCTTCTTGCCCATTTGGAGAGGTTAAATATGAAAGAAGGAGAGCAGGAATATTTTCCTCTTTTTCGTGGTCTGCCAAGTTTCTTAACTAGAAGGCCGATAAAGAAGGCTTTGATTATGGGCGAAAGGCCGGAGAAGTTTGCGGTCTACCTTGCCGCTCTGGCGGCTTTCCTTGGTTTCCGGGTTCTGATCGCTGATGGCGCTAATACTTTTGATCCTTATCTTGTTTCCCGCTTTGCGCGTAGAGAAAACCTTTCGCCACTTGTTTTGTTAAAAAAAATATTCATCGCCCGTGCTTTTACCTGTCATCAGTTTGCTACCCTTATCCAAGAGCGTCTGGAGCCGCTACTTGGTCCCCAAACTTACTCATTAGTTGTCCTTCTGGGACCAGGCACCATGTTTTTTGATGAGGATGTTCCTGGAGAAGAAGCTACTTTCCTTTTCCGCCAAACCTTGGCTAAAATAAACCAGATGGCTGGAGAAAAGGTCTTTTTTTTGCTGAGTCAATCGCGGCGAGGAATTAACCAGCGCAGAATTTTTCTCCTCCGGGAACTTTATCGGCTGGCCGATGTAGTTTTGAAGCTGAAGCCTGCCGCAGAAGATGGGCAAATAATTTTTACCAAACCCCCCCTTACTCTACCGCGGCCTTGGGAGGTTTTTGAAGAATTTAAGAGATTGGCCATCAGTGAGTAATCTCCCGAAGAATGTTACTAAGGAGAAAACCATGGGAAGAACTGTTTTACCTTTTAGTCAAGTTTTAGAGCAGGAGTATGCGGAGTGGAAGAAATTTCGCCGCGCCCTGCGCCAAGAAGATCAAGAAGCTTTCGATCGCCTCTTTGATCGAGCCAAACTCCATGTCCAGGCGGCGGCTTACGCCTCTCCTCCCTGGCCCATGGAGGCCATTCTCTTAGCCATTTGTCTGGAGCATGAAAAAATCCTTACGCACCTCCAAGCAGAGTTACAAAAAATGAAAGGGTAGCACGCCGAAGGAGCGGGGGAAAAGCGTGGAAGCTAATGGTTGGCTTTTGGATGTCTATCCCCTTCATGATCGGATGGTTCTCTGGATACGCACCGGGGAAGGAAAACTTCTGCGCTTGGAAGATCGTTATGCTTTTCCCCTTTATGCCACCGGGCCGAGGAAAGTTTTAAAACTTCTGGGGGAAAAAGCTGTCGAACAGGGTTTCGCTAAAGGTTATTGTTGGGAAGAAAGAAAAGAGCTCGGAAGTGGCCGGAACGTCGAAGCCTTAGCTCTGCAGATAGCGGACTATGACCGTCTTCCTCGGTTTTTGCGGAAAATTATTTTTTTAGGGAAAAAAATTTCTTTTTTCAATTGTGATCTACCCCTGAGCCAATATTATCTTTATCTCCGCGAGATCTTCCCTTTAGGCCGTTGTGGCGTAGAGTTCACTGGTTCGGAATTAATAGCCATTTATCCCCAAGATTCTCCTTGGACCAGAGAATATGAAATTCCGGATTTGTCTACCCTGGAGCTTTTCAGTGAAAGTGGTCCCTGGCGGCCTTTGGGTAAAGGAAATGCTCTGGCGGTGCGCTGCGACGGGAGAACATTAATTTTTGATACCGGTGCGGCAGAAGATCTACTGCTTAATTTAAATCGTCTACTTCGCCTCTACGATCCAGACCTTATCCTCACCGATTATGGGGATTCTTTCCTTATTCCTGCTCTTTTGCGTCTTTCCCGGAGAAAGCAGATGCAGCTCTTCTTCGATCGTGAACCTACGCCGCTTGACCGTTCTTTGATTACGGAGGGACGTTCTTACTTTACTTACGGAAAGATAGTCTATCATGGACCAGACTATCCTTTCTTTGGTCGCCTCCATATTGACCGGGAGAATTCTTTCTTTTATGCGGCTACTGGCTGGGAGGGAGTTTGTGAAGTAGCCCGCTTATCCAAAATTCCTGTGCAGCGCTTAGCTCGGCGTTCTCCAGGCACGGCGATCAGCTCTATGCAGCTAGACCGAGCTCTGCAGGAGAAGGTTTTAATTCCTTGGCGAAAAGGCGAGCCGGAGAAATTTAAAACTGCTTGGGACCTTTTGGTGGCCGACAAAGGAGGGCTCACCTTTCAACCCCCCTTGGGCCTTTACGAAGAGGTGGCGGAAATAGACTTTTCTTCTATGTACCCTACCATTATGGTGCAACATAATATTTCTGCGGAAACTATCCTTTGTTCTTGTTGCCCGCAACCCAAAGTTCCCGAGGTAGGTTACAATATATGTGAGCAGAGGGAAGGGCTGGTGCCTAAAACCTTACGGCCCATCTTAGAACGGCGTCGGTATTTTAAGAGCAGGAAAAAAGCCACTTCTGGATCTGGGTCAGAAATTTATGCTCGCCGGCAGACAGCTCTCAAATGGCTCTTGGTCGTCTGTTTTGGCTATTTGGGGTATCGTAATGCCCGATTTGGTCGTATAGAAGCTCATGAAGCAGTTACGGCCTATGGCCGAGAAAAATTACTCCAAGCTAAGGAAATTAGTGAGACGCACGGTTTCCGAGTCCTCCACGCCTTAACTGATGCCCTGTGGATTACTAAACCTGGCTTGAACCATCAGGAAGTCCTGGAGCTTTGCAGCCAGATTAGCCGAGTTACGGAAGTTCCTATAGAACTAGAGGGCATATATAAATGGATTATTTTTCTGCCGGCGAAGCGGAAGAAAGATTTACCAGTGGCTAACCGCTACTTTGGAGTTATGGAGAATGGAGAGTTGAAAGCTCGAGGACTGGCCTTTCGACGTCACGATACACCTCCGTTGATTAAAGAAGCGCAACA
>CAZAGD010000001.1:0-13222 GCA_964484485.1 uncultured Syntrophaceae bacterium | reverse complement strand
CTCCCCCTCCCGCCTGTCCCATGCTGGCGAGAAATATTAAAAGTGATCGAGGGTCAGTTCATGGCTTTATTGAAAGAAAGCATAGTCCATGTTACATTATTATTAATTAGACGTTGAGGAGGAGTATTATGAACAGAGCATTAGCTGTGCTTATTCCTTTGATAATTATTGGTATTTTAGTGATAGGGGGGTTTGGAGTTTATAATGCTTTGGTGAGCGCGCAAGAGGAAGCGCGGACTGCCTGGGCGCAGGTCGAAAATCAATATCAAAGGAGGGCAGACTTAATTCCGAACTTAGTGGAAACAGTTAAGGGGTATGCCAAGCAAGAAAAGAGTGTTTTAGAGGAAATTACTCGGTTGCGCAGTCAGTGGGGTGAAGCGCGGAATGCTAAGGATATTAATAAAGCGCTCCAGTCTGCCCAGGGTTTAGATAATGCTTTATCCAGGCTGATGGTGGTTGTGGAACGTTACCCCGAATTGAAATCAAACCAAAATTTTTTAAAGCTCCAAGATCAATTAGAGGGGACAGAAAACCGCATCAGTGTAGAAAGGCGGCGCTATAACGAGGCAGTTATGAATTACAATAAGAAAATAAGGACTTTCCCTGGGGTTTTGTTGGCCAATATATTCGGATTTGAGCGAATGCCCTTATTTGAAGCCGAAGCTGGCGCCCAAAAAGTTCCCACAGTTAAATTTTAAAACAGTCAATTCAGGAAAGTATTTTGAATTTTTTCAGACTCAAAGTAATTGTCTTTTTAGGATTATGCCTAATTTTAATCATGAGCCCAACATGGGCGCTGGAAGTTCCTGAGCGGCCAAAGAGTTGGGTTAATGATTTTACGGGGACCCTTTCGAGGGATGAGATTTTGGCTTTAGAAAAAAAGCTCATGGCCTTCGAGAGGGAAACTACAAATCAGATTGTAGTGGTATTAATTCCTTCATTAAAAGGAGATAATTTAGAAGAATTCTCCATTCGTCTGGCGGAAAAATGGAAAGTGGGACAGAAAGGAAAGAATAATGGCGTCATTTTATTAATAGTAAAAAACGATCGCCGAATCCGTATCGAAGTTGGTTATGGATTGGAAGGAGTCTTACCCGATGCTCTGGCTGGGTCGATTATTCGCCAGGAAATTGCTCCCCGGTTTAGGGCCGGACAATTTTATCAAGGAATTGAAGCCGGCATCAATGCCATTATGGCCGCCACCAGAGGAGAATATAGAGCCGGGCCCCTGGTTAAGAAAGAGTCCAAATTAACGCCTTGGTGGCCCTTTTTGTTTTTTATTTTGTTTTTTGGCGTGGTTATCATCATGCATCGTCTGAGCAGAAGGAGATATTATTACTCTGGAGGATCAAGGGGTTGGCATGCCGGAGGGATTTGGGGTAATGGTGGATTTTTAGGAGGTGGGTTTTCAGGTGGTGGATTTTCAGGAGGTGGAGGTGAGTTTGGTGGCGGGGGAGCGAGCGGAAATTGGTAAAATTTATTGGCCGCGGATAAACGCAGATTTTCAGGATCATAAATAATATGTTTTGGCCAAAGCATCCTAAGAAATTTTTTAATAAAGAAGAACAAGCAAGGATTATAGAGGAGATTCGCCAGGCCGAAGACAAAACCTCCGGGGAAATTCGCGTACATTTAGATCACCATTTAGAGGGTGATGCCTTAGAAAAAGCCAAAGAACTTTTTCACCGATTGGGCATGACCAAGACTAAATATCGAAATGGTGTCCTCATCTACCTTAACCCTCAGCATAGGAAATTTGCCATAATCGGCGATGAAGGAATACATAAAGCTGTGCCACCTAATTATTGGGAAGATATTAAAGAAGAGATGCAGAAATTTTTTCGGGAGGGGAAATTTTGCGAAGGTCTCTGTTGGAGCATAAGAGAAATTGGCGAAAAATTAAAAACATATTTCCCCATTGAGAAAGATGACCAAAATGAACTTCCAGATATTATTAGCGAGGGTTAAATAAATTTGAGTTACGATCCAGTGGAAAACCATAAACAAATAGAAAAGCTGATTGTGCACAAAAGAGTGGGCGGCGATTTAAGAAAGTATTACCGGTTCCGCTATGATCGCTGGTACGGAGGGGTAGTTACGGCTGATTGTGTTGGCTGCGGATTAACATGCAAATTTTGTTGGGTGCGCCAGAATTCCCTTTTATTAGGAAAAGGGGAAGGGGAGTTTTTAACCCCCCAAGGGGTGGCCGAAAGATTGTTAAAAATGGCCCATTCCAAGAGAATAAAGCAGTTGCGTTTGAGTGGCGGGGAACCGACTATTGGCCGAGCCCACTTAATTGCGCTGCTCAATACTCTGCAGAATAAAAGAATCAGCTTTATCTTAGAGACAAATGGCATTCTCCTCGGCGCAGATGAATCTTATGCTCAAGAATTAGCTTTATATCCTTTTGTGCATGTGCGGGTCTCTTTAAAAGGGTGCACGGAGGAAGAATTTGCTTTATTAACTGGAGCCGATCCCAAAGGCTTTCAATGGCAATTAGCCGCTTTGCGCAATTTAAAAAATGCGGGCGTAAGCGCTCATCCGGCAGTAATGATCTCTTTTTCCAAGAGAGAAAATATCGATCTCCTTTATTCGACCATCTGGAAAATTGATCCGCGAATGCATAGTGAGATTGAGCGGGAAGATGTAATCTTGTATCCTCATGTGATAGAAAAACTGCAGCGGGCTAATTTGAAATATTATAGCTGTCACTATCCGGACAAAATATAACGTTCCCTAAGTTTTAAATTTTTAATATATCTGGCAAAATAGAGCAGGGGGTAAGCCATGGTAAACATAAAAAGGAAAAAAGGCGTTATTGGCATTCTCACCGGCGGGGGGGACGTCCCCGGTCTTAACCCGGCGATTAGAGCAGTCACCATCAGAGCTATCAGAGAGGGTTTTCGAGTAATCGGTATACGTAATGGGTGGAAGGGTTTAGTCTCTATTAGGCGGGAAAAGCGCTTAGGCGAGGATAACTGGTACCAAGTTTTGACCGAGGAAATAGTTAACAAAGTTGGCCGAACGGGTGGAACTTTTTTGCATACTTCGCGGACTCGCCCCAGCCATATTCCCAAAGAAGATGTTCCTGAGCACCTCATGGATAAATATCACCAAGAGATAAATGATTTAACTCCGGAAGTAGTAAAAAATTTAGATTTCTTGGGGATTGATTACCTAATTCCCATTGGGGGAGATGATACCTTAAGCTATGCCGTAGAGTTGGCTAAAAAGGGGGTAAAAATTATTGCTATTCCCAAAACCATGGACAACGACGTTCCCGGAACAGATTATTGTATCGGCTTCAGTACCTGTGTCACCAGGATAATAGAAATGACGCATAGCTTGCGGACTACAGCAGGATCCCATGAACGTATCCTGGTCATAGAAGTTTTTGGGCGGTATGCTGGCTTTACGGCTTTGCTGCCGACCATGGCCGGGGCAGCCAACCGCTGCGTCATTCCCGAATATAAATTTAATATTGAACGCTTGACGGAGCTTTTGGTGGCCGACCGCTTTACTAATCCCAGCCATTATTCGGTAGTTCTTGTTTCGGAGGGGGCAAGTTTTGAAGGCGGCGAAATGGTTTTTGAAAAAGAGGAGCAGGACATGTATGGGCATAAAAAGTTAGGGGGCATAGGAGATTTGGTATCAGACCAAATTAAAAAGCTTTCGGCTAAGTTTAATCGAGGAAAGAGTATCAACGTGATTAATCAGCGCTTAGGCTATTTAGTGCGCTGCGGGAATCCGGATGCTATTGATTCAATTGTGCCTATGGCTTTTGGTAATTTAGCCTTAAACTTAATCTTGGAAAATTCCTACAACCGTATGGTTTCTTTGAGAAATGGCCGTTATGATAGCGTCCCTCTGGATATTGTAACCAGTTTCAAGAAAGTGGTTGACGTTGATAAATATTACAATCGGGAGCGTCTGCGTCCTCACTACGAAAGCTTTGAGCAGAAGCCTTTGTTTATCATGACGAGTGATTATTAAAACAGCCTGTTTGAAGCGTTTCTATTTCTTAAAGAAAAATTAAGGCAAGGGAAAATAATTTAGCAAATATCAAAAATTTGCGGCAGTTGCGCCCCCAAAAATTCTATAAAAAATTTTCTTGACAATTATGACCAAAATATGGCAAATTTACGCCGCAAAAGATTAATTCATATTATAGATAAAAAAGGAGGTGATGAGGGGCGATAAAGAAAAATTTTGAATTTTTCAATATTTTAAATTTATTCAAAGAAGGAGGTAAAAATCATGAAAAAGTTCTTTTTAGTTTTGATAGCAGTTTCGCTAATATCCTTATTCACTTTTAGCTCGGCAGGAGCACAAGCAGTAAAATTAAGATTTCAAAGTACTTTCGTACCCGGGACCTGGGACTATATGTGGGGAGAAAATTTTGTAAAAAGAATTAATGAGGTTTTGGCCGGAAAAGTGGAGATAAAATTGGAAGCTGCGGGAGCCGTAGTGCCAGCCTTTGAAATTCTGGATGCGGTAAACAAAGGTGTTTTAGATGGGGGAGTCGGTTGGTCGGGATATTGGACAGGGAAAAATTCAGCTTTTTCCCTTTATGCCAGCGCAACTGGTGGACCTTTTGGTATGAACGCCTGGGACCATGTAGCTTGGATGTTTGCTGGCGGCGGGAACGAACTATATCGGGAGCTCCTAGCCAAGTTGAAGTATGATGTTATTTGGTTCCCTATTTGGAGTGAGATGAACGAGCCTTTAGGTTGGTTTAAGAAACCCATCAAAGGAGTGGCCGACCTCAAAGGGTTAAAGATGCGGGCAGCCGGATTAGCGGCTGATGTTTTTAAGGAATTCGGTGTCTCCGTAGTAATCCTTCCTATGGGAGAAATTATGCCAGCCTTAGAAAGAGGCGTCATCGATGCCACAGAATTTAGCGATCCCCATAGCGATATGAAGTTGGGCTTCCAAGATATTTGCAAGTATTATTACCTGCCGGGAATTCACCAGCCCACAGGAGTAGGGGAAGTTTACATTAATAAAAAGGCGTGGGATAAGCTATCCAAAGATGTCCAAAAAGTAATTGAACTGATAGCCAATGAAGCTATGATGCTTAACTGGTGCAAAGCATGGAAGATGAATATTGAAGCCTTAGAAGAACTGCAAACGAAACACGGCGTAAAGGTAATGGAGACTCCTAAGGAAATATTAGTGGAATTCTTAAAAGCCTGGGATAAAGTTGCTGCTCGCGAAGCTGCCAAGAACCCAGATTTTGCCAAAGTTTATGAATCCCAGCGTAAGTTTGCCTCGAAACATGTTCCTTATCAAAGGCTCGTTAATCCTGATTATTCCATTGCTGCTGATTATTATTGGAAAAAGAAATAAAAAATCGGGGCCTTTTTAATTCGTTGCTAATCTTTTAGGATAGAGTTGGGGGAAAATATATTTCCTTTCCCCCACTCTAAAAATTGAAGAAATTGCCTTAGGGGATTACGATGATTAGTGGGTGGGAGGTATTAACTTGCATAAGATAATAAAAACTATTGACCGCATATCAATTGTGAGCGGAAAAATTTTAAGCTGGTTAGTTTATCCATTAGTGGGCGGATTAGTCTGGGAAGTGTTTTCCCGCTATTTGTTTAATGCCCCGACAGTATGGGCATATGATGTCACCTATATGCTTTACGGCACCATTTTTATGATCGGAGCTGCTTATACTCTTTATAAAGGGTCTCATATTAGGACGGACATTCTTTATCAAAAATGGACCCCGCGCAGAAAAGGAATTATTGATGCCATCATGTACCTATTCTTTTTCTTCCCGGGAATATTTTTTTTCTTCATATTAGGTTGGGATTATGCCGCGCATTCTTGGGCGATCAAGGAGACATCTGATGCTAGTCCCTGGCGGCCTGCTATTTACCCTTTTAAAACGGTAATTCCCGTAAGCGCTTTCCTCCTTTTAATTCAAGGCATATCCGAATTCCTAAAATCTATTTATAGTGCGCGCCATGGGAGGTCCTATGAATCCTGAATTTCTTGGTATCCTTCTATTAGCTGTGCTCTTAACTTCTATATTTTTAGGTTTTCCCATATCTTTCACTTTAATCATTTGTGCTCTTGTTTTTGGCTATATTGGTTTTGGCGATGTTGTTTTCTCTTTGATGGTCATGCAGACCATGGGGTTCATGAAAGAGGAGACGCTGGCGGCAGTTCCTTTGTTTATATTCATGGGCTACATTTTGGAACGTACCGGACTTATGGAACGGCTGTTTAGGGGATTCCAGATGGCCATGGGGCCGGTGAGAGGTTCCTTATATATAGCCGTATTGGCGGTAGCCACTATCTTTGCCATGGCCACTGGGATAATAGGAGCTCCGGTTGCGGTAATTGGTCTCATGGCTACGCCAATTATGATAAAGAGTAAATACGATGTACGTCTCTCCGCCGGAGTCATCACGGCAGGAGGGTGCTTGGGCATTCTTATTCCCCCCAGTGTTATGCTGGTGGTGATGGGCCCGATTGCCAACGTTTCAGTAGTCCGACTGATGGCGGCCGCTGTAATCCCGGGATTTATCCTTTCCGGAATTTACATTGTTTATACGATGATTAGATGTTACCTTAATCCGAAGTTAGGTCCCCCTTTACCTCCCGAGGAAAGGGCAGGGTCACTTTTGAGTGCCCTCCGTGAGTTAAGCCTGGGCGTGGTTCCGCCTTTCGTACTTATAATGGCGTGCTTAGGAAGTATTTTATTCGGACTAGCGACTCCTACAGAGGGAGCAGCGATGGGCGCCTTGGGCGCTGTAGTCCTCGGGCTTGCGCATCGCCAATTAAATTGGATGAAGGTAAAGGAGGCAGCGCTCTCTACTGTGGAAGTCTCGAGCATGGTTCTTTTTTTGGGAATGGCCGCCAATGTTTATGGGGCAGTTTTCTCTCGTTTAGGGACGGGCGATCTAATAATATCATCTTTGTTGGGTTTGCCCCTACCACCTATAGGCATAATCATTGTTATCATGGTAATCATTTTTCTCCTAGGTTGGCCTTTAGAATGGCCAGCCATCATATTTATATTTTTGCCCATGTTTATCCCGGTGGTAGAGAAACTTGGTTACAACATATTATGGTTCGGCATCCTGGTGGCCGTAAATTTGCAAACAGCTTTCCTTTCGCCACCGGTAGCAGTCGCTGCCTACTATCTAAAAGGTGTAGCCCCAACTTATGATTTGTGGGATATTTACGCAGGGATGGTTCAATTTATGATTCTGCAAATTGTGGGCTTGGCTATTGTTTTATTATTCCCCCAAACAGTTCTGTGGCTCCCGTCCGTGTTATTCGGGAAGTAGAAATTTTTATCAAAAGGGTGCAAGCTAATTGATACTTGCACCCTATAAATTTATAGCCTATCTTGCGCCCCCCAATTAATAATATACGAAAGTGGCCTGGCTAGTTATTATAAAAGTTGGAGATGGCTTTTGTAGCCAGATTTTGTAACCAGATAATTAATATTTCAAATGAAAAAGGGTACCAAAATTAAATGGGGCGAGCTTATTTCTTTGGCCCTGTTGGTTTTTTTATTTTTGACAAGTGGGCCTTCAGCTTTTAGCCTGGAAAAACCGAATAATGAAGGAGATATAACTTATAGGGGCGATGATGGCGATAAAGAATCCTTGCTCAAAGCAGTGGAGAATAGTCTAAGTTATTTAGAATATAAGCTTTCAGCTTTTAATAGCCTCTCCAATTTGTCCCCCAAAAATTCTTTAATTTCTGGCTTTAAAGAAAATCAAAGAATTTTAAAGCGCTTGCGCGAGCTTCTTTTAGCAAATTTGGATAAGCAGATATTTAAACAAAAAATTCAAGAAGAATTTCATTTCCAAAGGATTAGTAAAGAAGCTATTACCCTCACGGGATATTTCGAGCCGATTTATTCGGGGAGGTTAAAGGAAGAAGAAGAATATAAATATCCTCTTTATCGTCCACCTGATGATTTAGTGGCAAGAGAAGCGGAAAAGAGTCGTGGGGCCGGCCAAGAAAAATTGTTTGGCAGATGGGTAAAGGGAAATTTTGTTCCATATTACTCGCGCCGAGAAATTGATACATATGGAGCGCTCAAAGGAAAAGGATATGAAATTGTCTGGCTAAAAGATCCCTGGGAAAGGTTTCTTTTGCATGTCCAGGGTTCAGGAAAGATCGTTCTGCCCAGCGGCGAAATATGCCGCGTTGGATACGCCGCTAATAATGGACGGCCTTACCGAAGTATAGGAAGGTATTTAGTGAACAAAGGCTTTATAAAAGAAGAAGAACTTTCTTTAAGGAAAATTAGAGAATTTTTGCAGCAACATCCAGAAATGATGGAAGAAATTTTAAATCAGAACGAGAAGTACATTTTTTTTAGATTCATTTTTACCCATTTGCCTGATGAAGGCCCAATAGGAGCTTTAGATTTACCCCTCATTCCTGGTCGTTCAATTGCGACTGACCATGCTATTTACCCTCCGGGAGGTTTAGCTTATTTAATTTCTACCATGCCAATTATCGACGAGTCAGGAAGAGTACTTGGGCGAAAAAAAATCAATAGGTTTGTGCTTAACCATGATAAGGGCGCAGCCATGAGAGGTCCCGCCCGCGTAGACCTTTTTATAGGCAGTGGAGAAAAGGCAGAACAAATTGCTGGGGAAATGAATGAAGCAGGCAGGATCTTTATTATAAAGGCCAAATAAAGGAAGACTTAAATGCTAACTATTTTAGATACAGAAGTGCTCATCATCGGGGGCGGAGGAGCTGGCCTGCGGGCTGCTATTGAGGCAGCCAAACAAGGGAGCTCCGTGGTCATCCTGGACAAAGGACCGGTGGGTAGGTCGGGCACTACCCCTATGGCTATGGAAGCGTTTCAGGCCGTTGGCCATCCAGAAGACTCTGCGGAACAACATTTTAAAGATACCGTGAGCGGAGGCCTATACTTAGGAGATGAAAATTTAATTTGGGTTTTAGTTACGGAGGCAAAGAAAAGAGTAGCAGACCTGGAAAAATATGGTGTGCATTTTAAGAAAAAAGAAGATGGAAGCTTTGATCCCATGCAACACCCCGGCCAAACATTCCCCCGGACTTTATTTATCCAAGGTGGTGGGTATGGATTATTGCAAGCGTTACTGAAGGAGGCTCATAAATATAATCGTATCCGCATAATGAGTGATGTTCTGGTTACCAATATAATCGCGGATAAAGAAGGTATTCCAGGAGGTGTTATTTTTTTAGACTTGCATGATGGCGAGTTTAAGGTGATAAGATGCCGCGCCGTAATTTTGGCCACTGGCGGCTATGAAGAGTTATGGGCGTTCAACGACGCCTCGGTTACGGCCTGCGGAGATGGTTTATTCTTGGCCTATGAGCTGGGTGCCGAACTTATCGATTTAGAAATGCTGCAATTTTATCCCACCATAGTCATCTATCCGCCGGAAGTGAGGGGAACACTTTTTCAGTATGAGCTTGTTATAAATCCTGAGTTATTAGGAGGGCGTATTTTAAATGGCTGGGGGAAAACTTTCTTCTCTGGAATGCCTTTACGCAATGTTTTACTGCAGGCCATTTGGCAAGAGATACAAGCGGGAAGAGGTACGGAACACGGTGGAGTTTATATAGATTTAACGGCCTCATCGTTGGGTCGGGGAGCTTTAACTGCAGCTCTAAATAAATGGCAACCTAATCAATTTCATTACCTCAAGGATATGGGTATCGATCTTAGGGATACTCCTGTAGAAGTCGGTCCCCACGCCCATTTTACTATGGGCGGAGTAGCCATTGACGAAAAAGCCCAAACAGCTGTTCCGGGATTGTTTGCGGCCGGTGAGGTAGCGGGAAATTTACATGGGGCCAACCGGGTGTCAGGTAACGCCTTGACGGAAACCCAAGTCTTCGGAGCGATCGCGGGTGCGGCCGCCGCTGATTTCGCTCAGCAAAGAGGAAATATTGGCTTAGAAAAAGAGGCGATCGAAAGTAGTGAAAGAGAAATTTTCTGGTGGGGACAAATTTTTCAGGAAAAGAGAATTAGACCCAGAAAGATACGCGAGCAACTTAAGGAAATTATGTGGAAATATTGTGGGATCGAAAGAAATGAAGCAGGATTAAAGAAAGGTCTGGCCGAAGTTGCGCAATTAGAAAAAGAAATCGTATCCTTGGGCACCTTTAAAAATGGGCACCAGCAGCGGCAATTTGGTGCCTATCCGCAGGAAACTCGCGAAGCTTTAGAATTGAGAATGATGCTTACTCTAAGTCGTTTAGTTTTGACTTCGGCCTTATTTAGGCAAGAAACCAGAGGACATCATATCCGTATTGATTATCCCTTGGATGCACCGGAAATAAAGCACACCTTCATAAAAAAAGGGCGAGAAGCTTGGGTTGGAGAAGTTAAAAGAAAAGGGGAAACAAATTGTCCAAAATAATCTCCCTCAAGATCAGACGGGAAGATCCTCTTTCCGAAAGCCTGCCGCGTTATGATACTTTCCAAATCCCCACAACTAGGCAGATGACCGTCTTAGAGGTTCTTATTGAAATTTATGATAAATTTGACTCCACCTTAGCTTTTCGTCGTTACCGTTGTGGACGACGAATTTGCCGGTCTTGCGAGATAAAACTCAATGGCCAAATTGTCCGGGGATGTGCCACTCTGCTATTTCCCGGCAAAGAATATCTGCTGGAGCCAGCCCATCCAGAGGCTTTAATCAAAGACCTCGTTTTTGATTTTTCTAAAGTTCTCTCAGAATAAATCAATTTTTCAAGCCCCATTTAATCCAGCAAGCATTTTACCCTTTTGTTAAGCGGAGCAATTAAATTTTTACAGTTATCACTCTTACCTTTTTCCGTGTCTGGTCATATCAACTTTTTCCGATGAGACAGGATCATAATTTGGCATAAGAAATGAAACTAAATGCGGCAAGGGACAAGCCCTTGCCCTACGTTGGAGATTTTTTATTTCTCGTAGGGTGCCTCCTTGGGATTAGATTTTCCTCTTCTCCCAGACATACCACAAATCCACGGTATATGCAGGTGCCTTTTATATGATTAGCAAGCCTTTGGCGCTTGCCGGACCCGCATCAGGATGTCATTTATTTTATGCTCCCATTAATAAATCTTAGGCAAATATATTTGAAGTAGGTTGTTCGATATGAATTGCACATAAATGTTTTTCCCATAGGCTTAAGAAAACTTATATTTCAAATATTTCAAGAAAGCAAAGTTGGGTAGGGGCTTGCCCTTGGCGTGGCGCATGGGCCTGGCTTGCGAAGAGTAATAAAAAATTTAGCGCGATGGGTACGTAAGGCATCGGTATGTCGCTTAATGAGTAAGCCATGCTGTCAAGGATTGCCCCCCAAAGGCTTGAAAATTCACTGCCGAGAACGCCAAGGGCGCAGAGAAAATTAAAAAGAAATTATCAAAAAATAATTGCCAAATTGAATGGCCATGGGTTATCTTCAATGTTAGATAATTAAAGAAGGGAAATCTAAGAGTCTTGATTAAGGTAATGGGTATATGATGACTCGCGATGAAAAAATGATCGTAGCTTTAACCGGCTGTTCTCATGCTTTGAGCCATAGCTATTTATTAATTTTCCCAGCTGTGCTCCTCCTATTGCAAAAGGAATTTGTTATGGGGTATTTAGGATTAGGAGTTATCGGGAATGTGATGGTTTTTGCTTATGGCTTAGGTGCTCTTCCCGGAGGAATGATTTATAATCGCTTTGGTCCTCGAAAGCTTTATCTCTTCTGCTTCTTGGGATCAGCCTTAGTCTCTTTTTTGATAGCCCTTTCCACCAACTTTTTCCTTTTTACCGCGGGCTTAGCCTTATTAGGAGCATTAGGCAGTGTATACCATCCTTTAGCTAATGCCTTGATTACTTCAAAAGTAAAAGAGTACAGTCGGGCCTTAGGAATTCATGGAGCGGCAGGAAATATAGGTTTGGCGGTAGCTCCTTTTCTGGCCGGTCTAATTGGGGCACAATGGGGGTGGCGGTCAGCTTATCTTTTATTTGCCATACCGGGAATAGCCTTAGCCATTTGGTCCCTTTTTATAAAAATGGAAGAAAATAAAGAAAATGAAGTTTTGCCCAAAGAGCAGACCTTTCCTCCTCAGCAGAGCAGAAGATGGACAATATTTTTCACTTATCCTTTAATCCTTTTGTATTTATTAAATATGCTCCATAGCTTTTCTTACCATGGGGCGTTGACTTTTTTGCCAGCCTATATGGCTAAATATACATCCTTTAAGTTCTTTTCTTGGGACAGTGTAGCTTTGGGTGGTACGCTTTCTGGTTTAGCTTTGTTCGTGGGAGTATTTGGCCAATACATGGGCGGGATTTTGGGGCAAAGGAGGGATTCGAAGAGAAATTTTTTAATAATATGTATTCTGAGCCTACCCTTTGTGGCGGGCATGTCTTTTTTCCAAGACCTTACCCTTTTTCTGATGAGCTTAGGTTTTTTCTTTCTTAACTTCTCCTTACAGCCTATGACCAATGTGTTTTTAGCTCAATACACTACCACAGAAATGAGAGGAACAGCTTTCGGGATTTTCTTTTTTGCGGCCTTCGGTCTGGGTTCATTTGCTTCCAGCTTTTCTGGTTATTTAGCTCAAAATTTCGGCCTACCGGCAGTTTTTATAGGGTTAAGTTTAATTACTTTAATATTAATATTTTTTGCTATTTTATTGCTTCGAATTGGAAAAGATAAGTGAAAAAGTCAGGGGAATTTAAATTTTCCTAAATAAAATACAAAAGAGGGGAAAGATTATGATCACCGGTTTGGATCATATCCATTTGATCAGTGGCCAGGTAGAAGGAATGGTCAGCTACTTTGAGAAAATATTTGATGGAAAAGTAGTTTCTCGGGGGGAATTCCGGGGATTTCCCATGGTGCGTATGGATGTTTATGGAGCTCCCATATCAATTTTGGGTACTGAGCCAGGAGCTGGTCAACTTCAGCCGGGAAGAGGGAGCAAAGGGTTAGATCATTTTGGGTTTAAAGTAAAGAATCTGGAGGAAACTGTGCAGATCTTAAAAGCAAGAGGGGCCAAATTTTCCGTGGAACCTACTACCACCACTTCGGGGATAAAAATTGCTTTTATCGAGGGGCCCGAAGGTATTCGCATAGAATTGGTGGAAAGAGATTAAAATCTGACCGTCGATCGCTTTTTGTCAAAGATATTTTTTGTGGGGCAAACCTTTGTGGCTGGCCGCTGCGGCAAGGGCCAAGCCCTTGCCCTACAATTATTT